>CAYHEX010000103.1:0-12173 GCA_964355365.1 uncultured Solibacteraceae bacterium
GACTTTCACGCCGTCTGGCCGCCCGACGCCCGGCGCCAGGAACTTCCGCTCAGCGCCGATGCGGACGTCGTGCTCGAACCCAATGTGTGGGTGGGCATGGGCGTCCTCATTCTCAAGGGCGTGACGATTGGCGAGAACAGCGTCATCGGCGCCGGGAGCGTGGTCGTCAGTGACATCCCGGCGAATTGCGTCGCCGCCGGCAATCCCGCGCGCGTGGTGAAGACGTTCTCATGAAGCTACTGCGAGCCATCGGCGACGAAATGCGCGGTTGGGCCGCGTTCGTGATCGTGCACTGGCCGAGCACGCCGCTCGGCTACGCGATGCGCACCGCCTATTGGCGCCGCAAAACAGGCGTGCAGCACATCATCGTCGCCCGCGGCGCACGGCTGACCGGCTGCGAGTTCATGCGCGTCGGCGAGCGCAACGCGATTGGCGAGGGCGTGGAGTTCGTGGCCGACGGCACCGACGGGTTGACGGTGCACATCGGCTCGAACATTCTCTTTGCGCGGGGCGTCTACCTGCGGTCTGCCAATCATGGACTCGACGAGCGACATCGGCCCATCGTGGAGCAGGCCAACGTGTCGAAGCGTGTGACATTCGGTGGCGCCGACTACGCCATCGTCATCGAAGACGACGCCTGGATCGGCGCCAATGCGATCATCGTCAGCGGCGCGCATGTCGGCCGTGGCGCGGTGATTGGCGCTGGATCCGTGGTGACCGGCGTGATTCCACCGTACGCGATCGCCGCGGGTGTGCCGGCGCGCGTCATCGGCGAACGAAAGGGTGGCGCGGCGTGAGCACTCTCAAGATCGGCATCGCCGGATTCGGCATCGTGGGCAAGCGGCGCAAGGACTGCGTGGATCGTCATCCGGCGATGGAAGTGGTGGCCGTCTGCGACCGGACGTTCGAGGAGGACGGCACACTGCCAGGCGGGGTCAGGAGTTTTCGGAACTACCGATCCCTGTTCGAGGAACCGCTCGACGCCCTCATCGTCTGTATGACGAACGACATCGCGGCCGAAGTCACGATCGCGGGTCTCGAGGCAGGCCTGCATGTGTTCTGCGAAAAGCCTCCGGCCCGTACGGTCGCCGAAGTGCGCTCGGTGATCGAGCATGAGCGCCGCCATCCGGGGCTGAAGCTGATGTACGGATTCAATCATCGCTATCACGATTCAGTGCGGGACGCGCTGAGGATCGTGCACTCCGGCGAACTCGGTGCGCTGATCAACCTGCGGGGCGTGTACGGCAAATCGAGGCTCTCGACCTTTAACCAGTCGAACTGGCGGACCAAGCGGGACATCGCCGGCGGTGGCGTGCTGCTCGATCAGGGCATCCACATGGTGGACCTGATGCGGCTGTTCGCCGGGGAGTTCGTCGAGGTGCACAGCGTCGTGTCGAACAGCCACTGGGGATTCGACGTTGAGGATAACGCGTACGCGTTGATGCGCACCGCGAACGGCGTCGTCGGGATGCTGAACTCGTCCGCGACCCAATGGCGTCACCTGTTCCAACTCGATATCGCGCTCGAGCGGGGCAGCCTCGCGTTGTCCGGTATTCTCTCCGGCACGAAGAGCTACGGCGCCGAGACACTGACCGTCGTCCAGGCCAATCCCGACACGGACGCCGGCGACCCCAGGGAACAGACGACCCGCTACAACCACGACCCGTCGTGGGACGACGAGATCGCGGCGTTTGCCTCGAGCATTCTGGATGGCACGGCGGTGTTGAGCGGCAATTCCGACGACGCGCTGCGGACCATGGAGCTGGTGAATCGTATCTACTTTGAAGACCCGCGCTGGCGCGCGGCCCACAACATTCCGGACCCGAACTCGCTATGAATGACATCGACCGTTTCTTTCACCCGGACGCCCAGACGTTCGCGGCGTCGTACCTCAAGCACGTGCAGGACGTGCTCTCGCGCATCGATACGGCGGAGATCGCCGGATTCATCGGCGCGTTGCTCGATGCGCGCGAGCGAGGGGCGACGATCTTCTTCATCGGCAACGGCGGCAGCGCCGCGACGGCCAGCCATTTCGCGAACGACCTGACGATCGGCGTTAACGACTACGACAAGCCGTTCAGAGTCGTCAGCCTGACCGACAATGTGGCCGTGCTGTCGGCCATCGGCAATGATTTTGGCTATGACGAAATCTTTGTGCGGCAGTTGCGGGTGCTCGCCAGCAAGGGCGATGTCCTGGTGGGCATCTCCGCATCGGGGAACTCGCCGAATCTGCTGAAGGCGTTCGACTTTGCGCGTGCCACGGGGGTACGGACGATTGCGCTGACGTCGTTCGACGGGGGCCGATTGAAAGGCATGGCCGACCTGGGCGTGCATGTGCCGACCGCGCCGAAGGAATACGGTCCCGCGGAAGACGCGCACATGGTGCTCGATCATCTGATTGCCGCGTATCTGATGCGTCTTGTGAAGCTACCGAAGGCATGAGCCCGCGATTCGCAGGGAAGACCGTGGTCGTGACGGGCGCCTCCCGCGGGATCGGCCGCGCGATCGCTGCCGCCTTCACCGCGGAGGGCGCGCGGGTCATCGGGACGCGGACGCGAGCGGGCAGCCCGGACGACGTCTGCGCGGACTGGATCCAGTCGGACTTTGCCGAGATGGCTGAGCTCGAGGCGTGTGCGGCGGCGGTGCGGGCGCTCGAGCCGCACGTGCTCATCAACAATGCCGGCATCAACAAGATCGCGCCGTTCGTCGGCATCGCCGCTGAGGACTTCCTGCGCATTCAACAGGTCAACGTGCTGGCGCCGCTGCGGCTCTGCCAGGCGGCGGTCCCGGCGATGCGTCGGAGGGGCTGGGGCCGGATCGTCAATATCTCATCCGTCTGGGGAAAGATCAGCAAGTCCCAGCGCGGTTCGTATTCAGCCAGCAAGTTTGCGATCGACGGGTTGACGCTGGCGCTCGCCGCGGAGCACACGGCCGACGGGATTCTGGCCAACAGCGTGGCGCCAGGATTTGTCAATACCGAGTTGACCCGCTCTGTCCTGAGCGAGTCCGAGCGCGCGGGGCTGGCGGCGCAGGTGCCGGCGCGTCGATTTGCCGAGCCGGCGGAAGTTGCGAGGCTTGTGCTGTGGCTTGCGAGCGACGACAACACCTACGTGGCGGGCCAGAACATCGCCGTCGATGGGGGCTTTACCCGTGTCTGACACCCTGACCATTCAATCTCACACGGGGCCGTACACCGTGTACTTCGGTGACGGGCCGCTCGTCGACGCGGGCAAATTCGCCGAGGGCGCTTCGCACATCCTGATCGATGCCAACGTGGCCCGGTTGTACGATCGGCCGCTGGCGTTGTGGCTGCGGCGTCCCACGACGATCGTCATGGAGGCGTTTGAGGACAACAAGTCGCTCGAGGGGTTGGTGCCGCTGTTTCATCAACTCGTCAAGAACGGCATTCGCCGCGATCACACACTGGTCGCGATCGGCGGCGGCATCGTGCAGGATGCGGCCTGTTTTATGGCCAGCACACTTCTGCGCGGCCTGTCCTGGCAGTTCGTGCCGACCACACTACTGGCTCAGGCGGATTCGTGTATTGGCTCGAAGAGTTCGATCAACCTCGGCGGGCGAAAGAACCTGCTCGGCACGTTCTATCCGCCCGAGGCGGTATTCGTCGATGCCTCGTTCCTGGACACACTGGAGCCGAAGGACATTCGGTCCGGCATCGGAGAGATCGCCAAGGTCCACGCGATCGCCGGTCGAGAGGCCTTTGATCGATTCGCGGCCGATTTCGACGCGCTCCTCACGGATCGTGTCGTGCTCGATCGCTACACCCGCGCGGCCCTGGTCATCAAGCAGGCGTATATCGAGAAAGACGAGTTCGACCGGGGCATTCGCAACGTCTTCAACTACGGCCACAGCTTCGGCCATGCCATCGAGTCGGCGGCCAACTATGCCGTGCCGCACGGCATCGCCGTGGCGATGGGCATGGACGCTGCGAATGCGTTGTCAGTGGCGCGCGGACTCACCCCGGCCGAGCACCACTCGCGAATGCACGGTCCCCTCCGGTCGCTCTATCGCGAATATCAAGGCCTTGATCTGTCTCTGGACGCCGTGTTTGCCGCGATGATGAGCGACAAGAAGAACACCAGTTCCGCGCTCGGACTGATCCTGCCCGTTGGGCCGGCTGCGACGATCGAGCGTTGCCTCATCGAGCGCGACGACACGCTCGTGGCGCAGGTGAAGAGCGCCGTTGCCGGAGTGTTCGCGTGAATCGGGTCGCCCGCGTCGCCGTCTGCTCTCGATCGTTTTCAAAGAACGCCATGCTCCGCGCCGAGTTGCTGCAGCGGTACGAACTCGTGACGTTCAACGATGAGGGCCGGTCGCTCTCGGGCGACGCGCTGGTCGAGTTCCTGAGCGGGCATCAGAAGGCGATCACGGCACTTGAGCGAGTGGACGATGACGTGGTGTCGCGGCTGCCGGAGTTGAAGGTGCTGAGCAAGTACGGTGTGGGACTCGACAGCGTGGACGTGCCGGCGCTTCGGCGGCACGGTGTTCGTCTGGGCTGGACCGGGGGCGTGAATCGCCGCTCGGTTTCCGAGTTGGTGCTGGCATTCGCGATCGCGATGCTTCGCAATGTGCCGGCAGCGCACCGCGAGGTGGTCGGGGGGACGTGGCGGCAGCACACCGGTGGGTTGCTGTCCGGTCGTACGGTCGGCATCATTGGCTGCGGCCACGTCGGCAAGGACGTCGTGCGGTTGCTGCAGCCGTTCGGCTGTCGGGTTCTCGTGCACGACATTCGGCGGTACGAGAAGTTCTACGCGCGGTATGCGGTGGAGGCCGTCGGCCTCGACCAACTGCTCTCGGCCGCGGACGTCATCTCGCTGCACGTGCCGCTGGACGACTCCACGCGCGGCATGCTCGACGAGCGCGCGTTTGATCTGATGAAGCCGACGGCGATTCTGATCAACACGGCCCGCGGTCAACTCCTCGATGAGTCCCAGCTCAAGACGCGCCTGATGACCGGACGGGTCGCGGCCGCGGCGTTTGACGTGTTTGGGATCGAACCGCCGCAGGATCCTGAGCTCCTGACGCTTCCGAACTTTCTGGCCACACCGCATATCGGCGGCAGCGCGGCGGAGGCGATTCTCGCGATGGGACGGGCGGCCATTGACGGCCTGGACTTCAACGCGGTCCCCAGCGAAGACGGCCCCGTGAGTTTTCAAGAGGAAGAACACGAATGAGCATTCGTCCGCGCAAGTCACTGACCAACCCCGCGCTCAAACGCCCGAGTGCCCTCGCCTCCGTGCCTCGGGACCCGTCGTTGCTGTGGCTCGACAAGAACGAGAACCTTGATCCGCTGCTGATGAAGGTCTCGCGCGAAGTGCTGCTCGAGGTTCCGCCCGAAGCGCTGGCCACCTACCCCGAGGCGGGCGCGGTCTACCGGAGTCTGTCCGAGTGGATTGGCGTGTCGCCCGATAGCCTCATTCTCACGCCGGGCAGCGACGGCGCGATACGCCTGACCTTCGAGGCGTTTGTCGAACACGGCGATCCCGTGGTGCACACGTCGCCCACGTTCGCGATGTACCCGGTGTATTCCCTCATGTTCGGCGCGGACGTCCGCGCCATTGAGTACCAGTCGTCAGAGGCGGGCCCGTGGCTCGATGTCGAGCAGTTGCTAGCCGCAATCCGTGACCATCAGCCGAAGCTGGTCTGCCTGCCGGATCCCGACAGCCCGACTGGCACTACGCTGACGCCCGATGTCCTTCGGACGATTCTGGACGCGTGCGAGCACGCCGGCGCGGTGCTCCTGATCGACGAGGCATATCATCCGTTTCACCCTTGGTCCGCCGCCGGATGGACCGCGTCGTCGCGCAATCTGATCGTCGCGCGCACATTCGCCAAGGCATGGGGGGCGGCCGGCCTGCGCATCGGCTACGCGATTGCGCATCCGGAGACGATCGCGCTCCTGCACAAGATGCGGCCGATGTACGAAGTGAGCACCATCGCCGTGGAATACGTCCAGCGGTTGCTCGCGCATCGCGCCGATATGGAGGCCACCGTCGCGCGCATCCTGGACGGCAAGGCCCGGTTCGTGGACGCCATGCGCGCCCTGGGTTTCCGCGCACTGCCGACGTCAGGGAACTTCGTGCATGTGGCGTTCGGCGATCGCGCCGCCGTCGTGCATGCGGCGCTGGCCAATCGTGTCTTGTATCGCGCCAATTTCGATCATCCCTCACTCGCCGGCTACAGCCGATTTTCGGCGGCCCCGGACGAGATCATGAGTCAGGTCACGCGTCTCATTCGAGATGCGGTGGAGTCGTAGTCATGACAGACAAGCCAGTGGAAGTAGCGATCATCGGGTGCGGACGGGTATCGGGCCATCATTGCCGGTCGATCGCGTCTGCGCCGGGCGTGAAGCTTGCCGCGGTCTGCGATCTCGTGGTCGAGAAGGCCGAGGCGTACGCCCAGGAGTACGGCGCTCGCCCGTACCGCAGTTACCACGACATGCTCCGTGAGAATCCGTCCATCGACGTGGTGGCCATCATCACACCGTCGGGCATGCACTCGGAACACGCGCTGGACATCATCCGGCGCTACCGCAAGCACGTCATCGTGGAGAAGCCGACCTTCATGACGCCGTCGCAGTTGCGGCAGGCGTATGGTGAGGCTGATGCGGCGGGCGTCCGCCTGTTTCCCGTGTTTCAGAACCGCCACAATCTGGCGGTCCGTCGCGTGATGCAGGGCATTCGGGATGGCGAGCTCGGGCGCGTGCGGGCAGCCGCCGTGCGGGTGCGCTGGTGCCGGCCGCAGCGGTACTACGACATGGCGCCCTGGCGCGGCACGTTTGCCATGGACGGCGGCTGCCTCACCAATCAGGGCGTGCACCATGTCGATTTGCTGCGGCAGTTCGCCGGGGAAGTATCGAGAGTGTCGTCGGTGCACGCGACGTTGGGCGCGGATATTGAGGTGGAGGATGTTGCGACCGGCGCCGTGGCGTTCGCGAGCGGCGCGATCGGATCGCTCGAGGTCACGACGGCGGCGCGCCCCATCGACTACGAGGCCAGCCTGTCGCTGGTGTGCGAGAACGGCCTCGCGCAGCTCGGCGGCATCGCGGTGAATGAGCTTCAGGTCTACACGCCGGATCCGGCGGCGTGTGCCCCGAACTCCGAGGATTTCTCCGGGAACGTCTACGGCCACGGGCACGGACAGATCTACCGGGATATCGAGGCCGCGTTTCATCGCGACGTACCGTATCCGGTCACGCGCGAAGATGCGCTCGGCACGATTCAGCTCCTGAACGCGTTCTACGTGGCCAATGAACTGGGGCAGTGGGTGAGCGTGGCCGATGCCGGCGACAGCCGGAACCTCGGCCGGCCGGACGAGGCGCTCGCGGCCCTCTATCGGACGGAGGCGCCCGCGGAAACGGGCGGAGCACGATGAAGATCGTTGGGGTCATTCCAGCTCGTATGGCGGCGTCGAGGTTTCCCGGCAAGCCGCTCTATCCCATTCACGGCCGCGCCATGGTCGATCACGTGTATCAGCGCGCCCGGCTGTACGGGAAGTGGGACCATCTGGTGCTCGCGACCTGTGACCGTGAAATCGAGGAGTGCGGGCAACAACTGGGCCTGCCGGTTGTGATGACCGGGTCGCACCACACGCGCGCGCTCGACCGCGTGGCGGAGGCCGTGACGCGGCTGCCCGACACCATCGGTGACGACGACTTCGTCGTGTGCGTGCAGGGCGACGAGCCGATGATGCGGCCCGACATGATCGATGCCGTACTGAAGCCGCTGATCGAGGATCCGAAGATTCCGTGTACCGTGCTGGCGATGCACATCACCGACGAGTCGGTGTGGCAGAACCCCGACACCGTGAAGATCATCCACAACGGCAGCGGCGAAGTGCTCTACACATCGCGTGTGCCGGTGCCGTTTGCGAAGCACGGGTTCTCGGCAGACCTCGGCGCGCGTCGCATCTACGGCATCTTCGCGTTTCGCTGGCAGTACCTCCAGGCGTTTACGGCGCACGCCGAGACCCGGCTCGAGCAGGTCGAGTCGTGCGACAGCAATCGCATGCTCGACATGCCGTTCCGCCAGTTCATCGCGCCCTACCCGGCGATCAAGTCGTTCTCGGTCGACAGCCCGAGCGACATCGCGTTGGTCGAGGCGCACATGGCCGCCGACGAACTGTGGTCGCTCTATAAGTAGCCGCGCATGCCGACGCCTGACTCCGTCTACGACCTGGCCGAAGATTTCTATCTGCGTGAGCTCCGCGAGTCGGATCTGGACGGGCGGTGGCCAGACTGGTTCAATGACCCGGTCGTGACCAAACACCAGGCGAAGGGCTACGAGGTCAACACGAAGGCAAAGCAGCGCGAGTACTTCAATAGTCTCGCGGGGAGCAAGACTGATCGCGTCCTTGCCATCGTTGATCGGGCCACGGACACGCACATTGGGAACGTCGGCCTGCACAAGATCGATCCGATTCACCGGACCGCGGTTCTGGGGATCGTGATCGGCGAAAAGCAGGCGTGGGGCCGGGGCATCGGACGTCGCGCCTGGCAAGCAATCACGGACTTCGGGTTCGAGAGTCTCGGGCTTCACAAGATCTGCGCGACCGTGATCGACGGCAACGACGCGTCGCTGAAGTGCGCGATGGCGGCAGGCTTTGTCCTCGAGGGGCGTCAGGCGAAGCAGATCTACAAGGCCGACGGCTACCGCGACTTGATTCATCTCGGTTTGTTGAGAGAGCACTGGAAGAAGTGAACCGCGCTGCTGCCGACGCCGATCGACGAGTCGTTGTCGTGGACGGCGTCGAGGCGCCCGCTCCTGCCGAGGGCGCCACGGTCGTGCTCTGGAGCGGCTATGGCGAGGACGCCGGCGTCGTTTCGGTGCCGCGCCACCTCGACATGAACGGCGATCGGCTGCGCGCTAAGTACCTCGCGTTCGTGTACGACCTCGGTGAGACGTTCATTCGCGGCCGCCGACTCGTCGACCACTTTCGCCAGCGTGACGGGTTCAGCTTCTGGTGGATGAACCGCATTGCGGAGAAGAGCCCGTTCAAGTCGCCGCGGGTATTTGCCTGCCTTCGTCTGCTGGCGCTCGAGGAGATTCTCGTCGAACGTCGCGTCGGGCATGTCACGCTCCAGACACGGGATGCCGATTTGGCCACGGCAGTGAGCCGCTTGTGCGCCGGTATCGGCGCGGAATTCGTTGGAAGCGTCCTCCCGGCACCGTCCACGGGGATATCGCTTCGACGCGTCTACGAGGCCCTGCCGCATTGGCTGCAGGGGCTCCTGAGTCTTCGTCACATCGCGTTGCGGTGGCGGTTTCGGTCTCTCCGGCCCGTCGCTTGGGCGTCAGGGCCCGACGCGTTGTTCGTGTGTTCGTACCTGTTTCACCTGAGCGCTGACGCGGCTGAGCGCGGCGAGTTCCATTCCCACCAGTGGGAGGGCCTGCCGGCGTGGCTACGGGACCACCGGGTGCGCACGAACTGGGTGCACCAGTTTCTGCCGGACGGCGGCCGCGATGTCCCAGCCTGGGTCTCCCTGCTCCGGACTTTCAATCAGGATGCTGCGCGCCACGGGCGTCACGCCGCGTTCGAAACGTACCTGTCATCGGCGACCGTGGTGGCAATCGTGACGAGTTGGCTGCGGCACCTTGCGCTGGGCTGGCGGCTTCGCGGTGTCGGCGTCGCGTTCACGCCGAAGGCGTCCAAGGCGTGGCTCTGGCCGCTGCTTCGCGACGACTGGCGGAATTCAATGGGCGGCACGGCGGCGGTGACCAACTGCATGTGTCGCGTGCTGCTGGACGCCGCCGTGCAGGATCTGCCGCCCCAGGCAAGCGCGCTGTATCTATTGGAAGGGCAGGGATGGGAAGCGGCGTTCGTGCACGCATGGCGGAAACACCAGCGCGGCGAGGTCATCGGTGTCCCTCACTCCTCGATGCCGTTCTGGTATCTCAGCATCTATGACGATCCACGCCACTACGCGACATCGAGTGAGAAGTCCTTGCCTGATCGCTGGGCGGTGAACGGACGGATGGCCTGGACGGCACTGGCGGCGGCGGGCGTGCCGGAGTCGCGTCTCGCGAAGGTTGAGGCGCTGCGCTTTCAGTATCTGGCAACGCCGACCGCGAGGCGTGGGCTTCCGACCGGTCGTTCCGGTCCGGCGGTCCGGCTGTTGTTACTCGGAGACTTTACACGCGGTCAAACGCTCCGCATGATCCAGTGCCTGTCGGGCGCGCGAGATCTGGTTCAGCGGAAACTGGAGATCACCATCAAGCGTCATCCCATCTGCCCACTGGACACCGCCGACACCGGTGGCATGGTCTGCGAATTCACCGAACGCCCGCTGGGCGAGATCCTCGATCAATTCGACATCGCGTTTGCGAGCAACACGACGTCGGCCGGGCTCGACGCCCTGCTGACCGGTTTGCCGGTGATCGCGTTTCTCGATGACGCTGGGTTCAATCAGAGTCCCTTGCGTGGCGTGGCCCACGTACGTTTCGTAAGTCGTCCGGCGGAACTGGCGGCGGCCATCGACGCACTCGCTCGCGAGCACGTCGACACCCCGGTGGAAGACTTCTTCTGGGTGGATGAGGCGTTGCCACGGTGGGCCCGGCTCGTGTCGGGGCAGACGCATGTCTGAAACCCACGCGCGCCGGCCTCGCGTCCTGATCACCGGGGGAAGCGGTCTGCTCGCGCTCAACTGGGCCTGCGCGGTGCGCGGTCGTTGGGATGTCGTTCTGGGCACACATCAGCGGAGGGTGGCGTTGGCCGGCACCTCGCCGCGCCCGGTGGATCTGAGCGATGCGACAGAGTTCGGACGGCAGGTCGACGAGATTCGGCCCGACCTCATTGTGCACGCCGCGGGTCTGACGGATGTGGACCGGTGTGAGGCCGATCCCGCCCACGCCATTGCCGCCAACGCCGCGCCGGCCAGGTGCGTGGCGGAGACCGCGGCGTCGCGATCGATTCGGCTGGTTCACATCTCGACCGACCATCTCTTTACGGGCGAGCGAGGGCTCGTGACCGAACCGGAGCCGCCGCGGCCGTTGAATCAGTACGCGGTCAGCAAACTGCGCGCCGAAGAATGGGTCCTCGAGGCGTGTCCCTCTGCGCTGGTCGTCCGCACCAACTTCTTCGGATGGGGACACGCCGGTCGTCGCTCATTCAGCGACTGGATTCTCGACAACGCGCGCGTCGGTTCGCCCCTATCGCTCTTCGACGACGTGTTCTTCACGCCGATCCTCGCGGGCCGGGTGGCCAGTGAATGCCACGCACTCGTCGAGCGCGGTCACGTTGGCGTGTTCAATATCTGTGGCGATGAGCGGATCTCGAAGTACCGGTTCGGGCTTCGACTGGCGGCCGCGTTCGGGCTCGGCACGGGCGGGTTTCAGGCATCGAGCATCGCCAGCGCCGGCCTCACGGCGCCGAGGCCGAACGACATGTCGCTCGATCACGCGAAGGCGCGGCTGGCGCTCGGCACGGCGCCGGTGTCGCTCGACGACGATTTCGCCGAGTTGCGACGACAGGAAGACGCTGGCCGTCGGCAGGAACTGCTGGAGGCCGTCATCCCGTGACGCTCCCGGTCTCAGTCGTGATTCCGACGCTTGGCGGTCCGACGCTCGAAGCCACGATCAACGCTCTGAACGCTGGCACGGTCGTGCCGGCGGAGATCGTTCTGTGCGTGCCGGCGGCTGAAGCGATCGCACTGCGCGCATTTACGGCGCCGAACGTGCGGGTGCTGGCCACATCGACCCGCGGGCAGGTATCACAGCGCGCGGAGGGGTTTCGTGAGGCCGCCCAACCGCTCGTGCTCCAACTTGACGATGATCTAATCGTGGCGCCCCGCTGCGTGGAGAAGTTGCGCGAATCCCTGCTCTCCGCCGGGACGCACGCCGCCGTGGCGCCCTCGTTGGTCGATCGGGACACCGGCGTATCCGTCTACAAGAAGCCGCAGCGTCCCAGGATGGTGGATTGGATCTACTACACACTGCTGAATGGCCGCGACGGCTATGAGCCGGGGCGCGTGTACCGATCCGGCGCGGCCGTCGGTGTGGATGCCAGCGTGCCCGGGCACCAGGACACGTTGATCAGCATGTCCACTGACCCCGAAGCGCAGGGCTGGACCGTGTCGATGGCGTTCAAGGGCAAGGTGGCAGTTGACAACACGGTGCGCGGCTACCGCAAGACGCTGGTGGAGCAGTTGGTGTCGCAGA
>CAYHEX010000104.1:0-12052 GCA_964355365.1 uncultured Solibacteraceae bacterium
TGGCCAGCCCGAGAAAGTCCTGCTCGTCACGCGTGAAGAAATAGCCGACCCACACGAGCGGAATGTAGAACAGACGCTGCTTGATCGCGACCAACTCGCCGAGCAGCGACACCTGCGACGGCATCGCCAGGAAGAAGCACGTGACGATGCAGTACCCAACCAGCGGCGTCCACACCTTCAGGATGGTGCCTCCACCGTTGGGACGCTCACTCGTCGCCAGCGCCAGATACGCCAACACGATCATGAAGTCCTTGTAGATGAACGGCAGCGTGTTCGGGTAGCTCACGTTGATGATGAGCCCCTCGACCGTGGTGTAGGCGAAAATGATGTAGGTCAGCAGCCGAACCGTGTTCATTTGTGCGGATCCAGAATGTCCCGCCGACCCACGAAACGACAGCGCAGCAACGTATAGACCGCATCGAGGCCGTCAGTCCACCGGATCTTCTTGCCCTCATCGGCGCGGCGCGGCCGGTACGCGATGGGCACCTCGCCGATCTTGTAGCCGGCCAATAACAGCTTGGCCGTCACCTCCGGCTCGAAATCAAAGCTGACACAACGTAACCGAATGCGCTTCAGCACGTCACGCCGCATCGCCTTGTACGCCGTCTCCATGTCCGTGAGTCGGCCACCAAACATGACGTTCGTCATCATCGTCAAGACCCGGTTGGCCAGACGAGCTCGAAACGACACCCCGGTGGCGCCACCGGCGAATCGCGATCCGTAGACGACGTCCGACTCGCCGGCCAGAATCGGTGCCAGCAATCGTGTGTACTCCGACGGATCGAGCTCGAGATCCGCGTCCTGGATGATCAGCAGATCCCCGGTCGCGTACTTGAAGCCGATCCGGACCGCCGCGCCTTTCCCGAGATTGATCGGACTGTGCATCGCGCGCACCTGCCCGGCAAACGCTTCGGCGGCGTCATCCACCACGCGTGCCGTGGTATCCGTGGACCCGTCATCCACCACGATGATCTCGCGCTCAATTGCACCGAGGTCGACGGCGAGCACCCGGACGATGACCTCCCGCACAGTCTGTTCTTCGTTATAGACGGGAATGACGATTGACAGCTTCATCGGCGATCCTAGCGTTTGAGATCGAACTTTTGACGTTCCGGCATATCGGCGCGCTCCACGTCACGAACGACGGCCGCGCGCTCACGAAAGTACTGATTCAGAAACTCCCAGGCCGCCCGCGGCACCACGGTCACCTGGTTGCGCGCCACGACGGCAAAATCAACCGCTCCGCGATTCGGGACCAAGTTGGTCCCCCACTGCAGCATGAACCCTGCGTTCCAGGCGACGAACACCGCGGCGATGCCCCAGGCAGTCATCCAGCGCCGGCGATGCGTGCCGCACACCGCATCCGCGAGCGCCGCGAGGCCAAAGATGAAGAACGGCGTCAGGGCCACGAGAAAACGGCTGCCATACGCAGAATGCCCATGCCAGCCTCGGTACGACGCCAGCGCGTAGTAGAACACAGCAAACGTGACGCCCACGATCGTGCCCACCACCGGCGACCGGCGAATCAGCCACAGCAGCCCCACGACGGCCAGGAGCAGAATCGGCGTCCACAAGAACGCGCCGTGTTCCGGGGAAAACGCCACGGCGAAGAGCCGTGGATCGCGCCAGAAGAACAGTTCGTCGCCATAGCCGGTCGCGAGCCAGGATCCGTCGAGCATCCCCTTGATCGCGAGCCCGGGCAGCACCACCAGAATGAGTCCGGCTGAGAAGATGAGCCCGCCGATGATCGTGGGCACGCACTGACGCGGTTTGAACGCGCGCAACACGCACTCGATCAGCGCGGCGAGCAAGACGAGGCCATTGATGTAGTAGGTCGCGACCACCAGACCGGCGCTCAGCCCCCAGACGAACCACCGACCGCGACCGTCGCTGCCGTCCCGAACTCGGAACCAGTTCCAGAGAAACCAGGCCACGCTGAACATCGCCATCGCGTGGGCATGAAACGGCAGGAAGTAGAGATAGACCGGCAGCGAACTCGCCAGCCAGATCGCGACGGTCGCAAACAGCGCCGCCGTCGGCGCGGCAAACCGGAGCGCCATCCGATACGACAGCCACAGGGCCAGAAACGCATACAACGCGGTGCCGGCGGCGCAGGCCCACAGGTACGGCCACGAATACCCGTCAGCGAGCACCGCGTCACCGCGCGCCTGCATCACGTGCACCGCGCCGTGCGCCGCCAGAAAGAACGGCGTCCACAACAGCGACGGCCCCACGCTGGCGATGTTGCGACGATAGCCGGCCGGCGACATGCCGAGCTCTCCGGTCATGGCTTCGCGGAAGGTGTCTTCCGCGCGGGCATACTCGTTGTCGAAGCGCAGATCGTGATCGATCACGATGGAGCGCACATAGGCGTAGTACTCGTTGCCATCGCTCCGCACGTGCGGATTGACCGCGGGGAGTGTGGCCAGCATCAGTCCCCACAGCAGCCAGATGTGCCACCGCGGCGCACGCGCGGCGCTCCCGCGCGACGCGCGGCCGGCGCGCGGCGACACTGGCGACACTGGCGACACCGGCGCCGACGGGGGTAATCCGCGACGACTCATCGCGCCGAGTCTCCGATCGCCGCGTCCACGAGAAACGGCCCGAGCACGAGACAGTCGAGATGGCCGCGCACGAACGCGCGCACCGCATCGTCGGGCGTGCAGACGATCGGTTCCTCGTGCATGTTGAAGCTCGTGTTGATGAGCGACGGAATGCCCGTACGCCGATGGTAGGCCTTCAGCACATCGTAGTAGAACGCGTCGATCTCACGACGGATCAGCTGCGGACGGGCAGTGCCGTCCAGATGCACCACGGCCGGCGACTGACGCGTCATCTCCGCGGAGCAGTCGCAGGTCACGGTCATGAACTCTGCGGCGTAGCGGCACCGATCGAGTCCGGCGTAGCACGCGTCGGCATGCTCGGCCAGCGTGACCGGCGCAAACGGCATGAACTCCGTGCGATCGAGACGCTTGTTGAGCCAGTCGTTCACCGACGCATCGCCCGTCTGATACAGAATCGTGCGATGCCCCAGCGCGCGCGGACCAAGTTCCAGTCGGCCGCGACTGAGCGCGACCACGCGGCCCGCGGCCAACCGCTCCGCCACCTGCTCCGCCAGCACGTCATCGTCGAGGCGGACGGCCGTCAACCCGTGGGCGTTCAGGGCATCCTGCATCTCGGCCTCAGAGTAGTCCGGCCCGCAGTACATGTTCGGCACACGCGCCGGCAGAGCCCCATAGCGGGTGCCCGCGGTCCACAGAGCGGCCCCGACGCCAAGTCCCTCGTCGCCCATCGCGGGACAGGCGAAGATTTCATCGACCCCCGGCAACTCCGCGATCGCCTGATTGAGACGCACGTTGGCGAATACGCCGCCGGCCAGCGCCACACGCCGAAGCCCCGTCTCGGCGAGCGCTGTGCGAATCAGATCGACCACCACCTCGATCAGGCGCCGCTGTGCCGCCGCGGCGATGTCCTCGCGCGGCACGCCGGCAAGCGCCTTCGAGAGGGCCAGCGGATCGATGTCCGTCCGGATGCTGAGGCCGTCGGCCCACATCGCGCGTTTCAACACGTCGTAACAGGGCGCGTCGGCCTGACCGTGCGCGGCCAACCCGGTAATCTTGCCGCCGTGCTTCATGTGGTGAAAGCCACAGATCACGGTGACGGCTTCCCAGAACTCTCCGGGAGAATTCGGATAGAACGTGCGGCCAATCATCTCGAGCGAGGCACCGCGGCCCACCGCCACGATGCTGCTCTTCAGGGCGCCAACCCCGTCGCACGTCACCACGAGCGCGTCCTGCCACCCGCTCATCCAATACGCGCCCGCCGCATGCGCCAGATGGTGATCCATCTGCACCAACGGCACGTCGGCCAGACCGGCCGCCTGCAGGAACCCCCGCCAGTCGGACACCGCAGGACGACCGTCATGTTCGCGAACAGCCTGGATGCGGCGCTTGAAATCGTCGACGTAGCCGTAGGCGCCGACGGCGCGCATTCCCGTTTGAAACGCATCGTGACCTGATCGGGTGCGGTACTGGCCGGCCAGCAGCGAGGGCTGTATCACCGCGGACATCAGCATTCGCGCGCCCTCCGCCGCCTGATCGGCGCGATTCAGAAACGGCACCGCGACCGCATCGAGGTCCTGCGGCCGCACACCGCCCATGCGCATCACGGTCTCGAGGGCGCGGAACGGAAACCCGCCGTCCATCTTCACGCGGCTGAGCCGCTCTTCGGACATCGCGGCCACAATGCGACCGTCGCGCTCAACCAGCGCGACGCCCGTATCGTGTCCCACACCTTGCGCCGGATGGTACACGCCAAGAATCACGCTGACACTCCTTCAGACAGAAGATCCGCATAGGCGGCGCCAATGCGCGCCCACGAGAGGCGGGCGTCAAACAACGCGCCCGCACGAACCGCCAACTCGGCTTGCCGCGGCGCGTCCGCGACGAGTGCCGACAGGCCGTGCACGAACGCCGCGGGATCGCCTTCCGGCGTCCAGACGCAGGCGCCGCTGTCACGCAGCCAGCCCGACGTGTAGATGCCATCGACCGCGACCACCGGCAGGCGATGCTCGAGCAGCGCCACGAACGACGTGCGCCGCGTCGAGGCTCCATTTTCATACGGCGCGAGACCAATGTGCGATGCCGACAGCACCGCGGAGACATCCGCGGACGGACGCCCTCCCGCAAACGTGACGCGTTCCGCGGGCAGCGCCCACGTACCGCACCAACTGGCGCGCATTTCCTCGGAGGACCGCCCCAGCCAGGTCAGCGACACGCCCCCTGGCTGGCCGGCGAGCCAATGGCCGACGGCCGTCATCGTCGCCCGATGGAGACCGGCGGGCTGGCCAAAGACGACGAGCCGAAGCCCCGGCGCCACCGTGGGTGCCGCGCTGACGCGCGGGATGCTGCTGCCCACCGGAATCACCGCGACGCGCCGTCCGCGCGCGAGCGGTTCGATTTCGTGCGCGCTCCACTCCTGCGACGTAACCACGACGGAGCTGCGCTTGATACATGCGCGCAGCAATCGCCGGAACAGCAGCCGCACGGCAGCCCGCCGCAGCGTGCCGTTCAACGGGGGCCAGTACTCGTGCACCATCAGGACCACCGGCTTGCGTGCCGCACGCAGACGATCGAGCCACCGCAGCAGGGCGCGCAGATCTCCATGCATGAAGGCCTGAGGGAAGTACTGCACGACAACGCCGGCCGTGTCTTCCGGATCCACCTGCTCGAGTTCGTGCCAGTTGGCGTTCCGCACGAACAGCTCGGTCGGCCGGTACGGCTGCAGCGCCGATGTGAGAGACGCAGAGAAATCGCCGATGCCATCAAACACACCGGCCGGCGCCGTTGACAGCACCCGCCACGGCGCGCTCATGTCCCCTCCAGCGCAGGCGCCGAGTGCTCGCGAACCGACCTGGCCAGTGCCAGTTCCGCCAGCACGAGCGTGCTGCCGCTCAGGACACCAAACCCGACGACGGTGGCCCAGGCGGCGCCCATCGCACCGTAGCTGGGTATCCAGACAAAGTTCAGCGCAAGGTTGATGGCCGTGGCGGACGCCATCGCGGCGAAGTTCGCCTTCGTTCGATTCAGGGCCACCAGCAGATTGCCGCCGGCAATACCAAGGTAGACGAGAGCGGTCGACAGAATCACCACGCGCAACAGCGGCACGACCGGCGCGTAGTCGGGTCCGAACCACACGCGCACGATCAGCGGCGCCAGACCGATGACGCCGATGAGCATCGGCACCACGAGCGCCGCCAGCCCGAACAGCGTTTTTCGGTAGAGCCGCCGCAGCGCGATCGGATCGCGCACGGCCAACTGCGACATGACAGGGAACAGCGTGGCCATGACGAGCGTGGGAACACGTTCGATCAGGTTCGGCAGGCGATACGCCGATCCGTAGAAGCCGACCTGAGTCAGGTCGCCGAGGGCCTGCAGCATCAGCGCGTCGAACTTGTTGAGGAGCGCCACCAACAGACTGTTGCCGCTGAGCGGCAGGCTGAGTCGCACGACGCGCCTCCACACAGCGAAATCAAATCGGGGCCGCGGCATGGCCACTCGATACGTGAACAGCGCCACCGCAGCAACGCCGACCACTTCGCCGCAGACCAGGGAGAGAGTGACAAACAACAGGCCATGGCCGGACAGCACCGACCACATCATCAGCCCAAAGCCCGTCAGGCGGTTCGCCATCTCCACGACCGAACCTCGCCCCATCTGCAGGTTGGCTTGGAGAATAACAGCCGGCGTCGCGAACGCCTGAATCGGCAGGATGAGCAGAAACACCCGCAACGACAGCTTGTACGCCGCCGGCAGCGGCAAGAGCGCGATCACGGAGTAACCGATGGCCAGCGACAGCACGGACAGGACGAGCCGCAACCCGAGGATGTTCTGAACAAGCTCAATCGTGCGAGACGGCGTCTGCGCGATCTCGCGCACCAGGGTCATGCCCGTCCCGAGATCGTTGAGTGCAAGGAAGATGTAGATGAACGAAAAGAGATACGTGAAGCCCCCGAACGACTCGGGGCCAAGGTAACGTACCAACACGTACGTCGAGACCAGACCGAGGACGATGCTCACCGCCTGGGTCCCCGACTGCATGGTCAGGTTTCGCAGCAGACGACGGCCGATGCCCTGTTCGAGATCAGTCGGCGACATGGAGCTTTCGGTAGATGGGGAGGAGCATCTCGAGGTGCGGACGCGCGGTGAAATCGCGGACGACACGAGCACGGCCGCGCTGCCCCATCGCCGCCGCGTCAGCCGGATGTTGCAGCAGCCACGACAGCCGGTCGGCAAACGCGCGCACATCACCGGGCTCGACGAGCGAGCCGGTCACACCGTCTTCGAGCCAGTCCGGGATTCCGCCGACGCGAAATGCGACCACCGGCCGCGCGTGGGCCATGCCCTCGAGACCGACGATGCCGAACGGTTCGGGCCAGCGCGAAGGCACAGCAATAACCGAGGCAGAGGCGAACGCGGCCGATAACGCCGCACCGTTCAGCCAACCGGCAAAGATCACACGACCGTCAAGACCGCGGGCTCGTGCCTGCTCACGCACATGACGCGACGCGATCCCGTCGCCCACGACGGTGCAGGTCCAGTCAGTCGGCACCTGCGCGAGCGCATCAAACAACAGATCAACGCCTTTCTCCCGGACCAGGCGCCCCGTATACAGGATGTGGCCCGGGCGCGGCGCAGCCACCGTTTCGGGAACCACGGTGAAGTACGGCACGACGTCCACGCGCGCCGGGTCGTAGCCCGTACGAACGGCTTCCTGCTTGACGTAGCCCGACGCCACGATGCATCGCGAAAAAGACTGGTTGTGCACGTTCAGCCGCTCGGCGCGCCGGTACTGGGACCACCACACGCCGGGCCGCTTGCTCAGGGTGCAGCGCAGATAGGCCTGGCGCGGCACGCACGCGCCGCTCGTGGAAAACGTGCACGCCTGGTCCGTCGCATGGTGGAACTTGGTGCCGGACGGACAGAAGTCATACACGTGAAATGTCTTGATGGCAGGAAACTCATCGAGCACCCGGCGCTCGAGCGGGATGTTGTTGACGCCGTGCACATGCACGACGTCGGGGCGAAACGCCATCAGTTGATCCATCGCGCCCGACACGCACGCCTCCGCGGACGCCCCCGACTCCGCATAGCTGTAGGAGCGCATCCGGCTGATCTCTACACGCGGCGGCGCTACCCCGTCGGAGGCGTCGCCGTGCAGCACGAGCACGCTGTGGCCGGCGTCGGCCAAGGCGGCCGACACCAATCGCACATACGTGGCGATGCCGCCGTTAGGGGTCCAGTCTGGTGTGAGGAGGGCGAGGCGCAATGAGACGCGGGGGTGAGCGCGTGGAGGAACGTCGTCTGAGCTACATGCGCTTCTTGGGAACAACGATGACGTCAAGCGCTTCGATAATCGTGGACATCTTGTCCTTGGCGAGCTTGATGTCCTTCGCCAGCTTCGTTGTTGGGTCTGTGCGCCTGATGGAGATCCGGTTGGCCGCGCCGTCCTTGGTGACACCGCCCACCTTGAAGAGCGCGCGCTCCAACGTCAGGTTCGGTTCCCACTGCGCTTCGCCCGGGATCGTAACAAACCCCTGCACGTAGAACTTCGGCGCGACGGGGACATCCACCGTGTCGTTGTCGTACAGCAGCACGTCGATCAGGCTGCCGTCGTCGAGCGCCGCGCGCGAGTAGATCTCCCATCCGTCCTTCACGAGCACATCGGGTTCGGCCGGCCGGTTGTTGGCACGTTTCACGCGGATCTGTGAGCCCGCCAGCGACTGCAACCCGCCGGCGGCGTTCAGCACGTCGCTGATGTTCATCTTCTCGGCCGTCATGTCCACGCTGCCGGGTTTGTTCACCGCGCCCTGCACTTTCAGATGTGATGAGTGGTACCCCATCATGACGATGTCAACGGTGCACTCCTCGAATTGCTTCTCCGCCAACAGGGCCTTTCTCACCGCCTCGTTGGCCGCGGTCACCGACAGACCGGCGAGCTTGATCGGCCTGATGAGCGGCAACGCTACGGACCCGTCGGTCTGCACGGTGTAGTCGTTCGCGCGAAAGTCCTGTTGGCTCTGACCGCCGCTGAAGACCGTCACGCGCACCACGTCGTTCGCGCCGATGATGTAGCCGGCCACCTGCTTCGGCGGCTGCACCTGAGTGGTCGTGGACTGTTGGGCCGCCATTGGTACTAAAACCAGGCTGGTCAGCGCCAGAGCCCACATCGCTGTCTTTACTGAAGTCGTCATCTGACCTTCACCCATTCGTGGCATTCCTAGAACGAGAACCGATAGTTCGACGAGAAGCGATTCGTCACGTAGTTGCGATCAGCGATGGGCGACACACGCTGGGCGCGCTCGAACAGGATTCCGAGACGGGTGCCGCTGCCGCCGCCCAGAAAGTAGCCCGTGCCGATCCCAAGGACCACCGTTCGATCCGTGCGTGGGTCCTTCAGGCCCGCCATCGTCTCGTCGTAGCGCAACCACGTGGCCCGCGCCGACGCCACGACATCAAGATGGTCGGAGAACCGATTGGTCAACGTGCCGCCGCCCGTCTGTTGAACGAAATACGGGTACTTCTCCTGATACGAATAGCCCAGATCCCGGCCGCCGTTCAAGTCGAGCCGCACGAATTCGTTCGGCACCAGCGCGAGATCGACATTCGCGATGATGCCCTTGAAATCAGGCACCCGCGGATCGGTGTGCTTCTGTTGCCGAATGCCGGCGGTCGCCGACCCGACGATTGTCGCGCCGGTCTTCGTTCGCACACCGGCGTAATAGTAGAAGCTGTCGTTGTCGCGCAAGGGCGACTTGGTGAAACGGTCGCGTAAGTAGTCGACGCCCACAATGAAGTCACTGAGGTCTGACAACTCGTACCGCAGAAAGCCCTGGTAGGCGTCCGACTGGCTGTCGAGGGCTTCGCTCAAATTCGTCAAATCGTAGAACTCGGTGTCAGCATAACGGAGCTTGGACCGGCGCGCGGCGAAGGAGGCGCCCAGTCGAAACCCACTGGTCACGTCCACGCCAAAATCGAAGTTCGGCGTCTTCCGTTCAGCCCGCTCATCTATCTCCAGGCCAGCCCGCTGGCTGGTCTTCTGTTTCTCGAAGCGGACCCACGGTCGGAACACACGCGACCGGAACTCGAGGACAAAGCTCAACCCGTTGTCGATCGATCGTTCCGATCGGTAGCGACGAAAGTAGATGTAGCTGTTGTCCTGGACGATCTGGAATGACACGGCGTCGCCGAAATGCAGACCGACAAGCGACCGCATGCCCAGCGTGCCCGTCAGATCGTTTCGGGGACTGGCCGGGTCATTGAACACGTTGTCGTCAACGCCGACGTTCCTGAGTTCGAAGGTCGGAGCCACATAGATCGGGCCAAACTTGACCTGCGCGGTCTCCCACGGCTTGGAGAACGGGTCCGGCGGGCGAAAGCTCTGCGCGGCCGCCGGCACAGCCAGCAAGAGTGCGACGGCGACGAATGTGGCGATGCGGCTCATCAGTGGGTAGGCCTCTCTATATTCTCGGCAAAAACGCGGTGCCGCTACAACGAAGAGTTTCGTAAATCGGATGAACACAGCTTCGCCCCGTCGGTCACACCGGGTCGTTTCTAATTTTGTCCTATCGTGTCGTCTTGTGTCGCTTATTCCGAGAGGCCCGCGTCGATTGCTGAGCGGCGTCTCGATCGGACGAACGCGACCAATCCGCACGCCCACACCGCACACAGCATGAGGCGATCGGCATGTCGGGCCAAGGCGGAATCCGGAACCAGGAGCCCGGCGATCGCCGACGGGTCGGCCACCAACAGGAGCACCGCGAGCCACAGCCCGGCGCCCTCGAGTGTGGCAACCCAGGGCAACAGGAGAATCAAGTCGTACGACAGATGCCGAAATGCGAGCAGCGACGCGACGGCAAACCCCAGTTGCGGACGGCGGATGGCGAACGGCGCGAATGCCGCGACCGCCACGAGGACAGCCAGCCACGCTGCCGGCCACGACGGCCACGCGGTCCGAAGCGCCGACGTGATCTCGGTCTGACCCCAGAGGACGATGTCGTACTGCACGTGAATGGACTGGGCGTAGGCAGCAGGCACATCGAGTACGGGCACGTGGGCCTGCGCCGCGTAGACAACCGTGAGCAGCAGCGGCACCACAGCGGACAAGAGCGCGAGTCTCCACTGCCGCTGCCACAACGCATGCAGCCAGAACACCAGCCCGATCTGAGGCTTCATGAGCGACAGCCCCAGCCACAGAGGACTGAGCGGGCCGACGGCGGTTATGCCGGCCACCGCCAGTGCCATCGACACGAGCGAGAACTGATTCAACGTCCGTATCGTCCCGGCGGCAATCAGCAGGAAGAAGATCGCGCCGCGCGACGAGGTCAGGCGTCCCGCGACAAATCGCAGGGCGATGAGATTGACGGCGCCCCACAGCCACGGCAGCCAACCGGCCGGCACGGCCCCCAGGGGGGCGAGGGTCACGATGGCCCACGGTGGATAGTCGACGTCCGAGGCCGGGCCGTAGAGATGGGTGCCGTGGACCCACTGCGACGTCCAGAGCGCGACGCGGTGAAGGTCACCGGTTCGATGCGGCTGCAGTGACAACCAGATCGCGACGGCGACGGAGACCGCCGCGAGTGCGGCCGCGGCGCTAGTACTGAACGAGGCGCCGCGCAGCGTGCGCAATGACATCTTCCGTCGGCAGGAATGCGTCTTCGAGCGGCGGCGAATACGGCACTGGCGTGTCGAGCGCGGCCACGATCCGCACGGGCGCGTCGAGTGCGTCGAAGGCTTCCTCCTGAATGATCGACGCGAGCGATTCACCGATGCCGCCCGTGCGCGAATCCTCATGCACGATCAGCACACGCCCGGTGTGGCGCGCCAGCGCCAGCACCGACGTCCGATCGAGCGGCGCCAGCGACCGCAGGTCGAGCACGGCGGCCTCGATGCCCTCGGCACTGAGCCGCTCGGCCACGCGCAGCGACGCGTGCACGTACGCGCCGTAGGAGATGATCACCAGGTCATCGCCGGCTCGACGCAGTGCGGCCTGCCCGATCGGTAGCGGCGCTGGGGCGAGAGGTCCGATGTTCTGCTTCACGCGCGGATCGCGGTAGAGCGCGATGTGCTCGTAGAAGAGAACCGGATCCGGATCCGCGACGGCGGCGGCCATCAGTGCGCGCGCATCGTGCGGCGTTGATGGCACCACGATCTTCAGGCCGGGCGTCCGGTAGAACCAGGGCTCGGTGTTCTGCGAGTGGTATGGCCCGGCATGACGCAATCCGCCCCACGGCATGCGCACGACCATCGGCACCTCGCCGCCCCAGCGGTAGCGAATCTTCGCGGCATTGTTCACGAGTTGATTGAACCCGCTGGCCACAAAATCGTTGAACTGCATTTCGCCGATCGGCCGCAACCCGCCAAGCGCCGCGCCGACGCACGCGCCGAGCACCGCGCCCTCGGCCAGCGGCGAGTTGAGCATGCGGTCGCCGTATTTCTCGAGCAGCGGACGCAAGAGCAGAAATGCGTTGCCGTACTTGCCGCCGACGTCTTCG
>CAYHEX010000105.1:0-12021 GCA_964355365.1 uncultured Solibacteraceae bacterium
GATCGAGAACCGCATCATCGAAGCGAAGAGCCGCGGCATCTACGAGGCGCCGGGCATGGCATTGCTGTTCATCGGCTACGAGCGGCTGGTCACCGGCATCCACAATGAAGACACGATCGAGCAGTACCGCGACAACGGCCGTCGCCTCGGCAAACTGCTGTATCACGGCCGCTGGTTCGATCCGCAGTCGATGATGCTCCGCGAAACCGCGCAGCGCTGGGTCGCGCGCGCGATCACCGGCGAAGTGACGGTGCAACTCCGCCGCGGCAACGACTACTCGATCATGAACACGGAAAGTCCGAACCTCACCTACAAGCCCGAGCGCTTGACGATGGAAAAGGGCGAGGGCGCGTTCACGCCGCAGGACCGCATCGGGCAGTTGACGATGCGCAACCTCGACATCACCGACACGCGCGAGAAGCTCATGATCTACACGAAGACGGGGCTCATCGCCCCGTCCTCGGGTTCAGCGGTACCGCAACTGGAAGAAGGCAAGAAACACTCGTAGCCGGGGACCTTCAGGTCCCCGGCCTGTTTTCGTGGACCTGAAGGTCCACGACTACGAGTGACGAACATTTCGTGGACCTGAAGGTCCACGACTACGACTGACGACCATTTCGTGGACCTGAAGGTCCACGACTACTTGATGGTCCCCGTCGCCGGGAACGTGCCGGTGATCGGCACGCCCATCGGGCCGGACGGGATGTAGACCACCGTGTGGTTCGGTGAGTTCACCATCAGCTTCTGCGCTTCGATGGCCTCGTGCTGGATGTACATCGCATTCAACTGTCCGCGAATGATCTGCATCGCATTCGCGATGCCCTGCGCCTGCACTTCCCGCTTCGTGCGTTCCTTGCGCTCGATCTCGATCTCGGTGTCTTTACGCTGCAGTTCCTGCGTGGCCGCAAGCTTGAGCGAGACGGCATCTGACACCGCGGCCGGGTACTGCACGTTGCCGACCACCACGTTGCTGATGATGAACGGCGAATCGGCGGCGTAGGCCCGGATCCGCGCGAGGACCGCGTCGCCAATCGGGATCAGCGCTTCCTTGACGTCGAGGCCGTTGCGTCGTTGCACTTCGTCGCGCGCGAACGTGCGCAGCGGTTCGCGCACGAAGTTCGAGTAGGCCACTTTCACGATGGCGTCAGGATCCTTCTCGACGACGTCGTTGCTGACGGTGGTGCTGAAGCGATCCATGAACACCGGGACCTTGGCGGCGTCGATCCGCCACACGGTGTGCACGCGGAACGCGATCTTCAGGTTGTCGTGACTGAGCACCGTGTCGTCGCCGCTGAAGTCCTCGGCATACGTGTAAGGCGTGACGCTCACGTTGGTGACGTGCAGCAACCACGTGCGGCCGGTCGACACGGGGCCGCGTTGCACCCCATAGAAGCGGCCCTGGCCGAAGACGGCGCTCTTGGTGAGGTAACCGACGTAGCCGGCCGGCGTGACGGGATTGGACGATCCCAGCAGCCAGATGCCCGCAGCGAGCAACAGCAGAGTGATGCCCAGGACAATGATTTTCAGACGTAGAGAGGCAGAGGTTCGCAGAACGAACACGGAGTGCTCCAATTCGCCGACGGGGTTAGCTGACGGGCTCGAGGATTGGAGTCCTCTACTCACCGCAGCACCAGAACGACACGTTCCGGCGCTTCGGTGGGATTCGCCCCTGGTGCGTCT
Organism: uncultured Solibacteraceae bacterium; assembly: GCA_964355365.1. Lineage (GTDB taxonomy): Bacteria > Acidobacteriota > Vicinamibacteria > Vicinamibacterales > SCN-69-37 > SCUN01. Next base: position 1,681 of record CAYHEX010000105.1, read on the forward strand.
ATCGCACCCTTGGGTCCCCCGGGACACGTTGCCGTGTCTTAGGCGTTGATTTGATGCAAGACCTCGCCGACCCGGCCGTCAACTGACGGGAGCCGAGAGGGTGTCAACGGGATGCCAGCGCCTGCATCGCCGCGGTGAACGCGCGACGTCCCGTGGCCGGATCGTAGACGATGACCGGCATCAACCGGCCGCGGATGCGATGCGGATTCGTGCGCGCGTAGTCCATGAGCGTGGTCGCCAGCGCCAGGCGCTTCTCCGGCGGCGCCGCCTGCGGTGCAGACGTGGCGCGGCTCGAGAGCAGGTCGTTCAGCGTCACGGGCCACGGTTCTCCCCAGAGCATCGCATCGACCACGGCGCCCTTGAGCACGTTGTGCGAGAAGTTGAAGAAGAACGCGAGCGGCGAGTAGCCGGCGTCGGCCGGACGATACGTCTCGAACGCGGCGAGCAGTTCCTGGCGATGCCGATCGAAACGCGCCGCGACGTCCGCCTCGCCCATGAAGAGCGGCGCATCGGCGGTGAGTCCGCCCAGGAGGGCCTCGATGATGGCCGCCCGGTCGACGCCAGTCGTCGGCGCATCGAGTTCGCCGAGCAGCGTCAGCAGCGCGTAGCGCAGCCAGGGGTAGTCCGCCACGTTGTCGTCGCGCATGAGCGACGGATTCCTGGCGTAGGTCGCCTCGTAGCCAAAACGCAGATGGCAGCCCATGCTGCCGGCGTGGCCGAGCGCAATGCGGACCTGATGCTCGCGACTGAGCGTGCGCACGCGGTCGAGGAGCAGGTCGAAACCGCGCTCGTCTTTCTCGTAGTGGCACGTGGCGATCAGAATCAGCGTCTCGGCGTCATCCGCAAATCGGTGCCCGCTGCCCTGCGGCCCCTGCAGCGCGGCCAGCAGCGCGCCCAGGCGATCGAGGTTCGCGTTCGCATCGCCGTCGTCCCAGATGCGCAGCGACATCAGCGACAGCACGTGGAGGAAGTAGTAGTCGAGCAGGATCGCCAGCACGCGGTGATCGGTGGCGTCGTTGCGACGGAGGTCGGCGATGTAGCTGAGGACGTCGATCGGGATCGACGTGGCGTTGACCCGGTCGGACACGCCGTCCCAGTCGTGCAGGGCGTGGAAGCCCTCGGCCCGGGACTGGCCGTCGTACCGGTCGATGAGCTTGGCGAAGCGAATCACGCCCTGACTCGTCGAAAACACGTGCCGGCTGATGCCCTCAGCGAGGGCGGCCAGGGCGTCGGGCATGCGGGGCGCCCGGGCCGCGGCGGCCACAATCTCGGCCCGTGCGGGCCCACGGAGCACCGGCGCCATCAACTCGCAGATATTGGCGAAAACCATACGGTCGCCCGTAGTGTATCGGGACCGGGGCTCGGCGGGGGTGTATGCTGGTAGCGTCAGTCCAGAACTGAGCCCGACAGCGTCCGCTTGACCCTCATGTGGGTGCGCGCCGACCGGCCCAACTTTGGCCGGAGTGTTGCACGCGATCAATTCCGATCGTCGCAACGGTCCGATCCTTCGGTAGGGGCCTTATGTCGCTCAATCGCTTGCACGTCATGTTGATTGGTGGCTTGTGTGCCGCCGGTCATCGCGCTGATGGTGTTTCGCGGCGCGCCCGATCGTTCCACTGTTGAACTCATCTACGACGCCGAGCACGCCACGGCGAAGACATCAGAGAAAAGGTCTTAATGATCACGTTGCCGGAAGATGCCAATTCGTTCGAGTTTGCCCGCGTCGCGTCACTCCGTGCCGCGCAGTTGATGCTGGGCTGCACGGCGCGCGTTGAGCGCGCCAGCAAGCACACCGTCACCGCTCAGCGCGAAGTGGCGGACGGCAAGGTCAGCCGCATCCCGCTCGTCGTCGGATCGGTTGACGACATCAAGCAGGGGCACCGCATTCGCAAGTAGCTCCGTCCCACGGAGTCATGGATCTACCTGAAGGCCCTCTGGCGTTTCGTCAGAGGGCTTTCACCATTCACTACCAAGAGAGTCGCGCCCACCGAGCCATACGCTGCTTCCATGTTCGATTCGGAGGTTGCGATGAGCACATTGTCGTGGGTCGTTCTATCCATCATCTGCACGGTCGGTGGACTACTTTTCGGCGTAGCGGTCGGCCTGTTTCTGGCCAATCCCGCGCGCGAGCGAGCACACTACCGGCAGGCGCATCAGAACGCGCACCCGACGCCCCGCGCCATCGCTGCGCTGAGGCGGGCGCCGCGCGGGGTATTTCGTGTGGCCATGATCCTGTGGATCGCCGTGTTTGTCGGCTCGGGGCCGCCCCTTCGCGCTGAAGGCCGACTGCCCGCATGGGCCACCGCCGCACTGGTCTCCGGCCAGACCGCCGACGCGATCTCCACCTGCGCCGGAATCCGTACCGGTAAAGCGATCGAGGGCAACGCGCTCTTGCCGAGCAGTTGCGCGGGCATCAGCACCGTGAAAGGCGTCGTCACCGTGGCGATGCTGTGGTCGGGCGTGCGTCTGGCCAAGAAGCAACCGAAGGCCGCGGCCGTCATGCTCACGATTGCCCGGCGCCATCGGCTGGGCCGCCATGGCCCACAATATGGCAATGCTCAGGAAGCTGAGGTAGTTCGGGCGAGCGTCGTCAGCGCATCGCCCGTGAGGCGCTGCACGGTCCAATCGCTCATGGGCACCGCATCGATCGCGCGGTACAACGTCAGCGCCGATGCGTTCCAGTCGAGCACGGACCACTCCATGCGCCCACAGCCGCGATCCACGGCGATCGTTGCGAGCGCCGACAACAGGCGTCGGCCGATCCCGAGCCTGCGCTGCGACGGCGTGACGTAGAGATCTTCGAGATACAGCCCGGGCTTCACCAGGAACGTCGAGAAGCTGAAGAAGTAGAGCGCGTAGCCCACTGGCTCGTCGCCCATGTAGGCCATCACAACGTGGGCGACCGGGTTCGGCCCGAACAGCTCGGTGTCCAGCCGCGCCTCAGTCGCTTCCACCTCGTGCGCGAGATGCTCGAACTCGGCCAGTTCATAGATGAACCGCAGAATGTGCGGCACGTCCGCAGGCGTGGCGGGGGCGAGCCGGATCGGCAGAGCGGCATCGGTCACGATGTCGCTACGCGTGCACGTCGAGGCGATGCACGGCCTCGACGACGATGTCGTCGACGGTGACTGAGCCGCCGTCGACGGCGCGGACGAGGTCCGCGCGCATGTCGTGTTCCCAGAAGCGATCGAGGTGCGCCGCGACTGCCGCCACCGCGTCGGCACTCGGGTCGGCCGCCCACTGACGCGCAATCTGATTCGCCATGCGCACAAGCGCGCCGAGCCGGTGCTCGTGGCTGCCATGCTCCACTGACGCGGCGCTGCGGCCCGGCAACACCTGCACCGCGGTCACTTTGTACTCCGGACAGTTGGTCGCCCAGTCGGAGAACTCGGTGGTCACGACGTTGGCGCCACTCTCGGGATGATGGAACGTGGTGTAGACGACCCCGGGCGTGACGCGCGACGTGACGCGCGCGTGCATCACGGTCGCGCCCACACGGCTGGCCAGCGTCACTTCGTCGCCGTCCTTCACGCCGCGGTCCTCGGCGTCGATCGGATGCATCTCGAGCACGTCTTCGGGATGCCACAGCGTGTTCTCGGTCCGGCGCGTCTGCGCGCCGACGTTGTACTGGCTGAGGATGCGCCCGGTGGTGAGCAGCAGCGGGAATCGGCGGTTCGATTTCTCGTCGGTGGGCACATACGGCGTCGGCGTGAACTTGCCCAGGCCGCGCACGAACTTCTCGCGATGCATGATCGGCGTGCCGAGCGGCTGCTGGTCGTTGCACGGCCACTGCACGGAGCCCACCGTGTCGAGGTAGGCGAACGAGACGCCCTTGAACGTGGGCGTGAGCTGCGCGATCTCGTCCATGATCTCGCTCGCGGCCGCATAGTGCATCGGATAGCCAAGCGCGTTGGCCAGGTCGCACACGACCTGCCACTCGGACTTACCGGTCTTCGAGCGCATGGCCGGACGCACACGATTGATGCGGCGCTCGGCGTTTGTGAACGTGCCGTCTTTCTCGAGGAACGACGTGCCGGGGAAGAACACGTGCGCGAACTTCGCGGTCTCGTTCACGAACAGGTCCTGCACGATCACGCATTCCATGGCGCGAAGCCCGGCCGTGACGTGAGCCGTGTTCGGGTCCGACTGCGCGATGTCCTCGCCCTGCACGAAGATGCCCTTGAAGTGGCCGTCCACCGCTGCGTCGAGCATGTTCGGAATGCGGAGCCCGGGCTCGCGATCGATCGTGGCGCCCCACAGCTCTTCGAACATGTGGCGCGTGGCGTCGTTGCTGACGTGGCGATAGCCCGAGAGTTCGTGCGGGAACGAGCCCATGTCGCACGCGCCCTGCACGTTGTTCTGGCCGCGCAGCGGATTCACGCCCACGCCGTCGCGGCCCAGATTGCCGGTGGCCAGCGCCAGGTTCGCCATGCCCATGACCATCGTGGAGCCCTGGCTATGTTCGGTGACGCCGAGGCCGTAGTAGATGGCGCCGTTCCCGCCCGTGGCGTAGAGCCGCGCGGCCGCGCGCAGATCCGCAGCCGGCACGCCGGTGTGGACCTCCATCGCCTCAGGACTGTTCTCGGGCCGCGACACGAACTCGCGCCACGCGGCCGACTCGGCCGGCTCGCAACGCTCGGCCACAAACACTTCGTTGACGAGGCCTTCGGTCACGATGACATGCGCCAGCGCGTTGATGACCGCCACGTTCGTGCCGGGGCGCAGCTGAAGGAAATGGGACGCCTCCACATGCGCGCTGCGGACCAGATCGATGCGGCGCGGGTCGACGACGATGAGCTTGGCGCCCTCGCGCAGACGCTTCTTCATGCGCGACGCGAACACGGGATGCGCGTCGGTCGGATTCGCGCCGATCAGCAGAATGACGTCGGCGTATTCCACCGACTTGAAGTCCTGCGTGCCGGCCGACGTGCCGAACGCGTTACTCAGCCCGAAGCCCGTGGGCGAATGGCACACGCGCGCGCAGGTGTCGACGTTGTTGTTGCCGAACGCCGCGCGAATCATCTTCTGCACGACGAACACTTCCTCGTTCGTGCAGCGCGAGGACGTGATGCCGCCGATCGAGGCCCGTCCGTGCCGCGCCTGAATGTCCTTGAGGCGCGCGGCTGCGAAGCCGATCGCCTCCTCCCACGTCACCGTCTTCCACGCGTCGTCGATCGACTCGCGGATCATCGGTGCGAGGACGCGATCGGGATGGCTGGCGTAGCCCCACGCGAAACGGCCCTTCACGCACGAGTGGCCCTCGTTGGCGCCGCCGTCTTTGTGCGGCTCCATCAGGACGACCTGCTCGCCCTGCATCTCGGCCTTGAACGAGCAGCCGACGCCGCAATAGGCGCACGTCGTGAGGACGGTCGAGCGCGGCTGACCGAATTCGATGACGGTGTTCTCGGTGAGCGTCGCGGTCGGACAGACCTGCACGCAGGCGCCGCACGACACGCACGGCGAGTCGAAGAAGTTGCCATTGGCGCCGGCCGCCACGCGCGAGTCGAAGCCCCGGCCTTCGATCGTGAGCGCAAACGTGCCCTGCACTTCCTCGCAGGCGCGCACGCAACGCGAACACACGATGCACTTCGACGAGTCGAAGGTGAAATACGGGTTCGACGTGTCCTTGCTCAGATCGAGGTGATTCGCGCCGGCGTAGCCGTAGCGCACGTCGCGCAAGCCGACAGCGCCCGCCATGTCCTGCAATTCGCAGTCGCCGTTGGCGGCGCACGTGAGGCAGTCGAGCGGGTGGTCGCTGATGTACAGCTCCATCACGCCGCGGCGCAGGCGCTGCAATCTCGGTGTCTGCGTCTGCACCGACATGCCGGCCGTCACCGGCGTCGTGCACGACGCGGGGGTGCCCTTCCGGCCCTCGATCTCGACGATGCAGAGGCGGCAGGAGCCGAAGGACTTCAGCGAATCGGTGGCGCAGAGCTTCGGAATGTCGATGCCGCTCATCGCGGCGGCGCGCATCACCGACGTGCCGTCCGGCACCGTCACCGTTTGTCCGTCAATCGTCAGTTGCACCACGGACGGCGCGGCGTCGCGAGTGGATCCGGCCGGCGCCGGCGTTCCGAGGTCACGCTCTTTGAGTCTCACGCGCGATCTCCCTGCTTGGGCTGAAAGTCTTCGGTGAAGTGGGTCAGCGCGCTGCGCACCGGCAGCGGCGTGAGGCCGCCCATGGCGCACAGCGAGCCGTCGGTCATGACCTCGCAGAGGTCGAGCAACAGCGCAACATTCGCGTCGCGATCCTCGCCGGCGATGATCTTGTCGATCACCTCGACGCCGCGCGTGCTGCCGAGCCGGCACGGCGTGCACTTGCCGCAACTCTCGATCGCGCAGAACTCCATGGCGAATCGCGCCTGCGCGGCCATGTCGACGGTGTCGTCGAACACGACGATGCCGCCGTGGCCGACCAGCGCATCCGCCGCGGCGAACGCTTCGTAGTCGAGCGGCAGGTGCAGCTGTTCTTTCGGTAGATACGACCCGAGCGGGCCGCCGACCTGAATCGCACGAACCGGCCGGCCGCTGGCCGTGCCGCCGCCGAGATCGTTCACGAGTTCGCCGAGGGTCACGCCGAACGCGGTTTCGATGATGCCGCCGTGTTTCAGGTTGCCGGCGAGCTGGAATACCTGCGTGCCGCGGCTACGGCCCGTGCCGAGCGCCGCGTATTTCGCCGCGCCGCCTTCCACGAGCAGCGCCGGCACCGTGGCCAGACTGAGCACGTTGTTGACGACGGTGGGCTTGCCGAAGAGACCTTCGAGCGCTGGCAGCGGCGGCTTGGCGCGCACGACGCCGCGTTTGCCTTCCAGACTCTCGAGCAGCGACGTCTCTTCGCCGCAGATGTAGGCTCCGGCGCCGACGCGCACGTGCACGCGGAATGCGAATCCGCTGCCGAGCACGTCACTGCCGAGCCAGCCGCACTGTTCCGCGGCCTCGATGGCGGCGTTCAGCGCCTCAACCGCGTCCGGATACTCGCTGCGCACGTAGATGTAGCCTTCGTGCGCGCCCACCGCGATGCCGGCGATGGTCATGCCTTCGAGCAGCATGAACGGGTCGCCTTCCATGAGCATGCGATCGGCAAAGGTGCCGCTGTCGCCCTCGTCGGCGTTACAGACGATGTACTTCACGGGCCCGGGCGCGCCGAGCACGGTCTTCCACTTGATGCCGGTCGGAAACGCCGCGCCGCCGCGACCGCGCAGGCCGCTGTCGGTCACTTCCTTCACCACATCCGCCGGCGCCATCGTCAACGCACGCCGTAGACCCACCATGCCGCCGTGGGCTTCGTAGTCGGCAGCCGAACGGGGATCCACAACGCCGACGCGCTGGAACGTGATGCGCTGCTGGCGCTTCATCCACGGCAGCTCGCTCGTCTTGCCGAGACGCAGCGCATGCGCGCCGCCGGTCAGCAGCCCGGCCGCCAGCAGACTGGGCACGTCATCGGCGCGGACGGGACCGTAGGCGATGCGTCCCTCGGCGGTCTCGACTTCGATCATCGGCTCGAGCCACAACATGCCCCACGAGCCATTGCGCACAACACGCACGCCGGCTGTTTTCGCAAGGGCCATGGCGACGTAGTCCGCCCCCGCGCTGCGCGATGCCGCATCACGCGGCACATACACGGTGACGCCCGCGCCGCCGGTGTTGACGACGTCGGCCGCCACGACGCGACGCGCCGCTGCGGCTTTGATCGCATGATCGATGCCGGCGACCGTGACGCCGCCCATCAGGTGGTCGTCGATCGCAATCGCCGGTCCGAGCGCGCAGTTGCCGAGGCAGAACACCTCGTCGACCTCAACGGCCTGACCGCGCGCGGCCACCTGGGCGCGGTCCCAGACGGCGTGACCGCCGCGCGCCTGGCAGGCTTCGCCGCGGCACACTTTAACGATGGGTCCGGCGGGCGGCGTGGTCTGAAAGTCTTTGTAGAAAGAAATGACGCCGTGGATCTCGGCGGTCGTGACGTTGAACACATCGGCGAGGAAGGGAATGAGGTCGCGGTCGATGTAGCCCGCTCGATGTTGCAGCGCATGAAGCGCGGGCAACAAACCACCGGGCACCGCGGCAAAGCCGCGCACGACATCTTCCAGACTGGCTGCGTTTGCCTGACTCGACACCACTGAATTGTAACTAATTCGTCCCTTGCCAATGCCGCGGCCTCAGGGTTAAATACGTTCACTTCCACAATCTGTCGGTTTGTTGTTTCTGAGGGGGTTCCATGCGTCTGTCCGTCTGTAAGCTCGCGGTCGTTCTCGCCTTCGCGGCGTCCACGTCTGCCGTGTCGGTCGCCGCCCTGCCGGCGATCGCCACCGGTCCGTCACTCACCTCCATCGGCGCCTTGACGTTCGGGGCCGACGGCACGCTGTTCGCCGCCGACCCGATGGCGGCCACGATCTATGCGATCACCGTCGGCGCGGGATCCGGCGTGGCCGGCACTGGCGACGTCGCGGCGCTCGATCAGACTCTTGCGGCGCTGGCGGGCACCGACGCCGCCGGCATCGCCATCAAAGACATCGCCGTCGAACCGAAGTCTCGCAACACGTTTGTGTCGATCATGCGCGGCACAGGCGCGGCGGCGCAGCCGGCTCTGGCGCGCATCGACGGCAAAGGCGCCGTTGAACTCGTGGCCCTCGACACACTGGCGTTCACGAGCGTCACGCTGCCGAACCCGCCCGCGGTGCAGACGACCGGGCGCAACAACCGTTCGCAGTCGATCACGCGCATGGCGCTCGTCGACGGCAAGCTCTACGTGACGGGCCTTTCGAACGAGGAGTTCTCGTCGAAATTCTGGGGGATTCCGTATCCGTTCGCGAAGGCGGACCAGGGCACGAGCGTCGAAATCTGGCACACGTCGCACGCGCGCTTCGAAACCAACGCGCCGATCCTCTCGTTCGTCACCAACAAGGTCAACGGCCAGACGAACTTCATCGCCGGCTACACCTGCACGCCGCTCGTGCGCTTTCCGGCCACCGACCTCAAGCCGGGCGCGAAGGTGATGGGCACGACGATCGCCGAACTCGGCGCGGGCAACCAGCCGATCGACATGGTGCTCTACAAGAAGGACGGCCGCGAATTCGTGTTGATGGCCAACACGCGGCACGGTGTGCTGAAGATCGCTACCGACGGCTTCGCGACCGCGCCCGGCCTCAAGGACCCGGTTCCGGGCACGGCCGGCGTACCGGCGGAGAAGATCACGTCGGTCGACAGCGTGACGCAGCTCGATCTGCTCGACGCCACCCATTCGGTGATGCTGATGAAGACCTCGGCCGGGATGGCGCTCAAGGCGGTGGTGCTGCCATAGCGCGCCGCCTCGTCACACTCGTCGCGCCGGTCCTCCTGATTCTTGCGGGATGCGGCCAGCGCGGCGGGCCGCTCGTCGTGTCGCTCGTGACGCCGGCGCCTCCCGCGCCGGCGTTCGTGTCTGTGGCTGGACTCTCCGCCTCGGAGCGGTCGTCACTCGCGGCCACGTCGCTCGATCGCGCCGGCTGGCAACGCGTGCTGGCCGTGCGCGTCGAAGGCGCGAGCGCCGACGCGCCCGCGATGGCCGGCCGGTACGACGCGGCCGGCGCCGCGCTGACGTTCACACCTTCCTTCCCGCTCGATCCCGGTCGCCGCTACAGGGTGACGCTCGATCCCGGCGCACTCCGGCCGGCTCGCGCCGAGGCCGCGATCACCACCGTGGTCTCACTACCAGCGCCGGCACCCTCGCCCGCTACGACGGTGACGCGCGTGTGGCCATCGGCCGACGTGCTGCCGGAGAACCTGCTGCGCATGTACCTGGAGTTCTCGGCGCCCATGGCGCGTCAACACGGTCGCGACTTCCTCACGTTGCTGGACGAGCAGGGTCGCGAAGTGACGGACGCCTTTCTGGCGCTCGATGTGGACTTCTGGAGTCCGGACGGGCGCCGCTACACGGTGCTGCTCGATCCGGGGCGCGTAAAGCGCGGCATCCTGCCGAACGATCAGTTCGGCCGCGCACTGAAACCCGGACGTCGCTATCGCATCGTCGTGAGCCCCGAGTGGCGCGACGGACACGGCCAGCGGCTCGCGTCAGGCTTCGTGCACGCGTTCAGCGTGGGCCCCGCCGACATGCGGCCGCTCACAACCACCGCATGGCGAATCACCGCTCCACGGGCCGGCACCACAGAGCCCCTGGTGGCGACGTTCCCGAGCCCGCTCGATCACGGACTGCTCAATCGCGCGCTCGGCGTCGCGCGGCGCGCCTCAACCACGCCGCTCGACGGCCGCATCGACATCGGCGATCACGAGACGAGCTGGCGATTCACGCCGGCGTCGGCCTGGACGGCCGGCGACTACGACCTCGTGGTGCTGGCGATTCTGGAA
>CAYHEX010000106.1:0-11962 GCA_964355365.1 uncultured Solibacteraceae bacterium
GGCGCCGCGCTGCCGACGTATGGGCTGACGCTGCGCGGCCAGGCCGCGCCGCTTGCGCGCGGGAACAAGGGCATCAAGACGGCGGTGACGCTGCAGGTCAGCTATCCGGTGGCCGCCGATCGCCGCAAGATCAACGACACGCGCGAGTACTCCGTGGTGGCGCTCGACGCGGAGGGCAAGATCAAGGCGTCCGCGCGCAAGACGTTCCACTTCACGGCGACGACCAATGCGACGGCGGAGGCGACGTTCAGCAGCAACGACGTCATCGAGCTGCCGACGCAGCCGTTGACGCTGCGTGTTGGTGTCGCGAGCCGCGACCTCGGCAAGATCGGCGTCATTCATCTGCCGGTTGAGCCCATGAAGCTCGGCAGCGACGAAGTCGACATTGGCGCCGTCATCCTCGGCTACAACGGCGCGACGCGGGAAGAGGCCAAGCCCAAGGACGCGTTCTCGGGGCTGGTGCCGTTTCAGCCGACGACCGATCGGCAATTCACGCCGGCGGATGTGATTCGTGTTTTCGCGCCCGTCTCGTGGCGCGGCAACGGCGCGGTCACTGTCGCGCTCTCGATCAGCCAGGGCGATCGCACGATCGTTCGCAAGACGGATCAGCTGGCGGCGACGTCCGCCGATCCGGGCCCTGGGCGGAACCTGCTCGGCGTCAACGACCGTTCCTACGCGTCGTTCGGCCTCACGCTGCCGATGACAGGCGTCCCGGTGGGTGACTATGTGTTGTCGGTTGTGGTGACAGGAACAGGGCGGCCTGCGCGCAGAGACGTGGCGTTCAGCGTGAGACGGTAGGGAAGGCCCGGTGCGGGCAGGTGCGAGCCGGTGCGGGCCGGTGCGGCGCCTCGGCCGTCAGGCGGAAGTCGGCCGTCCGGTGATCAGCTTTTCCAGACGGTCGAACCGCTCGTCCATGCCGTCGAACCGGCGGTCGATCTGATTGAACCGCTTGTCGACCTGCTCGAAGCGATTGTCGACTTGCTCGAACCCCCTGTTCATCTCTTCGCGGAGGATTCTGGCGGAGCGCTCAACGGTGAACTCCATGAACGCGCGGATCCTCGAATCCGCCTTGCGTCTGTTCAAAGGCCCTGGCCATCGCGGTTTCCAGGTCTTTCTTGGTGACCATTTGGAGGCTGAGGCCGTCGACCTTTTCACTGAGTTATTCGAGCGTCTCCACGATGCCGTCCACCCGAACGTCGTTCATCTGCGTCTCCCCGCGGGACGACGATATCCTGTTCAACGTAAAACGCGCCGAATCCACTGCTCTCGCAGGTATCGTGGTTGCCATACTTCGGGCCATGCCCGAGATCTCACGGTTCTTCGGTATCGCCATTTCGATGTTCTACAACGAGCACGGCCTCCCGTACGTTCATGCGCGCTACGGTGCGCATGAGGCGTCAGTCGAGATCGAGTCGGGCCTGGTTCGGGGAGATCTGCCGCCCCGCGCGCTCGGGCTCGTGCTTGAGTGGCGAGCGATCCACAGGGCAGAATTACTGGACGCATGGCAGGCGGCTCGTGAACACTGCCCGCTGCGGCCGATTGCCCCTCTGGAGTAACGATGAACTACGGCGCGTGGCTATTTTGCGGCCTTCCACATCCACCCGGAGTTCCGAACGCTGGCCTGGCCCAACGGCGCAGACATCGCGCCTGATTACCTGTACGAGAGAGTCCGTTCTTAAGGGCAAAGGGCACAGGCGAGGGAAAAAGAGAAAGGGGAAAGGAACAGTCCGCTCCCTTCCCCTTTTGTTTTTGTCTTTGAACTTTGTTTCTTCTTTTCGCTTCTTACTTTGTTTCTGCCTTGTGCCTTCTGCCTTCTGCCTTGTTACCAGTCATACCCAATCCAGAACGTGAACTTCACTTTCCGCAGCGCCGCGCTGCCGCCGGACTGGGAGAAGACCTGGTCTTCCCACGCCTGGTTGAAGAGCGTGCGCCATGACCAGTCGAAGTGCATCGGGTAGCCCAGGAGGAACGTCTCGAGGCCGAAGCCGTAGGAGGCGCGCGCGTCCACGAGGCGCAGGCCGCTGATCGTTTGCGGGGCGCCGTAGATCGGCGTCACGACGCCGGTGAACGGGTTGTAGGTGTAGTCCGTGATGGGTTTCACGATCGTGTCCTTCTTCGTGGCGATGGTGAAGGGCGTGCCGTTCCGGCCCGCACCGCCGACGTCGAAGAAGAAGTTGCCGCGGATGCCGCCGACGACGCCGAACGGCGTCAGCATCGCTTCCACGATCGGGAAACGCAACTGCGCGTTCGCGTAGAACGCCTTCTGGCCCAGCAGGCTCAGGTAGTCGTAGCCGTGCAGGTCCGCGTTGCCGCCGAAATACGTGAAGTCGGGATTCTCGCCCCAGCTCTTGAAGCCGCGGTACCGGAGGGCGAACAGGCCGTTGGAGCCGAGCCGCAGGTACCGACGTGCCTCGACGTCCACGGTCTGTCGTGTGAGGAAGCTGCCCACCTTCGGGGCGAAGGTGTACTGGAGCCGTTGTGTGCTGCCGGCCACCGGACCGTATTCGCGGAACACGGTGGTTTCCCGGGTCAGCCCCAGGCCGAACGGCATCATCGTGCCATTGCGGAACAGCACGGTGCCGTACTGCTGTTGTTGGTAGTCGTTCGAGAGTTCCGTCAGCGTGGGGTCGTCGTACGACTCGTTGATGTTCGCGATGCCGCCGGTCAACTCCACACGGGCGTAGCGGTTCAACGGGTAGATGCCGAAAAGCGTGACCCCGCGCTGTACCTGCGAACCGATCGAGAGATCGCGCGTGACCAACGGCGCCAGCGCCGGGTCGTAGAGCGCCGCGGTGGCGTTCTGCCCGTAGAAGAACGACTCCTGCGAGTAGATCTGCGTGGCGTATTGGAATCGCCGCTCGATGCTCGTGTAGTTGAACGCAAACGTCCGGTAGGTGGACATCGACGATGCGTAGAAGCTCATCTGCTTATCGCCGAGCACGTCGGTGAAGCTCACATCGGTCCCGCCGTAGAAGTTGCCGCCGCTCGTCACGCCGAGGTTGACGCCCGGCCGCGTGTCGAGCGAGAACTTCTCGAAGCCGCGCTTCGCACGCATGTTCTTGCGCACGAGCGTGTGGCTCAGCGGCGCCTGGAAATCGATCACCGGGCCGGGCGCGCCGAAGTCGCTCGTGCTCGCCGTGGCGACGGCTTTCGGCCGGTCGAGGATGTGGATGCCGTTCTCGCCCTTGTAGTAGGAGATGAACGCCGTCTTCATCTGGTTGTTCTGCTTGATGGCGACCGGTGACACGTTGCCCGTGGCCGCGTCGGTCCACTGTGAAAGCGCGCCCGTCTTCAGATCCAGCGTCCAGATGTTGGGCACCATGCCGTTGCGCGCCACGTCCGGGGTGACCGGCTTGGCCGGGTCCGTCGCCGTCGACGTGAACACGATCGTGGTCGCGTCCTGGAACTTGGCGCCCGTGTCATCGTGCGTGCCGAACGTGAGCTGTTTCTTCTGACCGCTGGCCAGATCGAGTTGGAACAGCTTGTCGTTGCCGCTGATCCGAGCCGTATAGATGAGGCTGCGGCCGTCGAGCGAGAACACCGGCGAGTAGTCCGCGAAGGCGTCCTTCGTCACGTTGGTCAGTGCGCCCGTGGCCAGGTCCACCACGTAGATGTCCGGCACGGCCATCGCGAGTGCGGCGAACGCGACACGCTTTCCGTCGGGGCTGAACGCGGGCGACTCCGGCATGTCCACCGTTCGCATGGGAATGCGCTGGTCGATGCGGCCGCTGACCACGTTCTGGATGATCAGCGTCTTCTGCTTTTCCATGCGCGCGAAGTAGGCGATGTGATCGCCAACCGGCGCCCAGCTGATCCACGGCACGAGGTTGCCGCGCAGGCCGCCGGCGGTGGCGATGTACTCGAACCCGCGGTTCTGGTCGAAGCCCTTGGTCAGGTTGCGGATGACCTGGCCGTCCTTGGCCGAGATCAGGATGATGTCGAGCTCCTGGTCCTTGCGGTTGCCGGCGACGGCAGCGACCATGTCGCCGGTCGGCGACGGCTCGATGGACACGACCGAGACAAAGGGCGTCTTCTCGCGCTTCGGCGACAGGTTCTTGCCGTAGTCGGAGGGCAGTTCCTTGTCGCGGAACGGCTTGAACCGGTCCTTCAGATACCGCTCGAAGGCATCGTCAAACTCATCGGGCTTCAGCTTGAGGGCTTCTTCGTAGGCGCTCTCGCCGCCGCCAATCACGCTCTTGCGCAGCGAGAAGAGGAACTGGCGCAGACCTTCCATGCCCCAGCGGCCCTGAATGAACTCGAAGGTGGCGTGCCCCATGGAGTAGGGGAGGCGGCCTGACATCGGTTCGCTCTCGAGGTTGCTCATGCGCGGGACGTTGTCGGAGATGGCGGCGTCACGCACCTGCATCAGGTCCAGTGGATTCCAGCCCCCGGCCAGAAAGTCGGAGAGGCCTTCGTCGACCCACAGCGGCAGGCCGCTCGAGACCAGCCCGCGCGGGATGATGTCGAACTCGAAGACGTGCGTCAGCTCGTGGGTAATCGTGTGGTACAGCTGGTCCGGTGGTTCGTCGATCGGCAGGACCATGCGGTCGCGTCCGGGCTCGGCGAAGGCCAGCACGCCCTCAGGCAACTCGTCGCCCGAGATGTTCTGCTGCTGGAACTCGCTCTGCGTCTTAAAGAGCACGAGCGGGATCCTGAACGCCAGATCGTGCTTCAGCTCCGAGCTGACGTGTTGATAGGCGCTCTCGGCATACCCGGCGATTCGCTGCAGATGCGACTCGATTTCCGGGTAGTAGAAGATCTCGAAGTGGTCGGTGGTGTAGATCTGCCACTTGAACGTGTCGTACTTCACACGGTTCTTCCCGTAGTACGGCACAAAGGGTGTCTGCGCGTGAGCGAGCGCGGGGAGCAGATCCGCGCCGGCGAACACGACGAGACCGGCTAGCAGTGGCATCATGCGCAAGGCGCGCATCCGCATAGGGTCACCTCAAGAAGTGGCGGAGGCGCCACTGTGACGCCTCCGGCCTAACTGTTCGGCATCTTACAGCAAAGACTGTGCCCTTCCGGATCGTCGCCTGTGACGGACAGATGACGGGCGCATGCGTGGCTGTTGGACGACATATACTGACCGCGGGAATAAAGCCGAGGGCATCCGGGTTCTCTCCCTGGTGGGCATGTGATGGGGAGCGGAGGGATCGCCGCGGCGTCTCGAGGCATGGTGTTTGGCAGGCGCGAGCGCTTTGCAGCTGATGGACAGGACGCCTTTGAGCGTGAGGCCCTGTCGTGGATCGACGGTCTGTACGGCGCCGCGCTGCGGCTGACCCGCAACCCGGCGGACGCCGAGGATCTCGTTCAGGACACCTACGTCAAAGCCTTCAAATCCGCCGGGAAATACGCCAGCGGGACCAACCTGCGGGCGTGGCTCTTCACGATCCTCCACAATCACTTTCTGAACGACCGGCGGCGCGCCAAGTCGAATCCCGTGGATGTCGACAGCGAGGTCGTCGAGCGTGCCTCGGCCGACCAGGCGTCGGCCACCGGCACCGCCGAAGAGGCACTGATCCAGCGCGCCTCAGACGATCAGGTGCGCGCGGCCTTGGATGCGGTCCCGGAAAATTTTCGCCAGGCCGTCTGGCTACGGGACGCGGAAGGATTTTCGTACGTCGAAATAGGTGAGATGTTGCGCGTGCCCGTTGGGACCGTGATGTCCAGGATCTCTCGCGGGCGCCGGCTGCTGGCGGCGCGGCTGCGGGAAGTGGGACTCGATCAAGTGGGGCCGAAGTGATGAGCATGACCTGTCGGGATGTAGAAGCGCAGTTGACGCCGTTCATTGACGGGGAACTCACCGAGGCCGTCGCGACCCCGGTGACGGAGCACCTGGCCGCATGCGGCGGGTGCCGCCGGATGGCGGAGCAAGAGCGTTTGGGGCGCCAGCTCCTGCAGGAACGCGCGCCGCGATTGGCCACCGCCGCTCCGGCGTCACTGCGCGCCGCGGTGCGGCGATCCGTGCCGGCGCCACGCCGCCGGTTCAGCTTTGGGTGGGTGGCCGCCAGTGCGGCGGCCACGGTCGTCGTGGCGTTGGGTTTTGTGGCAGTGGCCGGTCTGATCCAGCCGATTCCCGTGTTTGCCGCGCAAGCGTCGCTCGACCACTTGAAGTGCATCCGGCTTGGCCCCAGCGCCTCATCGTCCGACGCGAAGGCCGTGGAGACCGCCTGGCGGGGCTGGCAGGGCTGGGACCTGCATGTGCCAACCGGGCAGCAGGGTGCGGGCCTGCGCTTGCTGGGCTACCGCCGCTGCGTGATCACCGAGGGCCGGATGGCGCATCTGCTCTACGAACGTGTCGGGGAAAGCGGCGCGGGCGGCGGGGATGTCGTGTCGGTGTTTGTGTTGCCGGATGGTCCGAAAGTGGCGCACGCGGAGCTTGAGATGTTCGGTCAGGAGGAAGTACTGTGGACAAGTCACGGTCACACCTACGCGCTCGTTGGGCGCGGCGACCGTGCGGCACTGGTGGCAGTGGCGTCCTCACTCGAGCGGGAGCTCGCGGCGGGATCCGCGCCGGCCGGTCCAGGACATTGACTCGTTGCGCGTTCGCACACACTCAGTTGGTTGGCTTCAGGCCGGACTGATCGCTCCGGCGATCGCGATCCTGCTTGGGTTCTCGGCCTGTTCGAAGAACGTCGAGCCGCCCGAGAACACGCAGCCGGTGAGCGCCGGCACCGCACTCCCGGGCGCGCCGGTTGCCGCGGAAGAGGCCGACCGGGCCGGCCAGCCGGCAAATTTCAACTTCACGCTGAAAGACATGCACGGCGCGACCGTGCAGTTGGCGGCGTACAAAGGCCGTCCGCTGGTCGTGAACTTCTGGGCCACGTGGTGTCCACCCTGCAAGCTCGAGATTCCGTGGTTCATCGAGTTCAAGAAGCAGTACGGCGCCGAAGGCCTCGAGATTCTGGGCGTGTCGATCGACGACCCGGCGCCTGAGTTGATCGCGTTTTCGGCCGAGCACAAGATGAACTACCCGGTGTTGCTCGGGTTGGACCAGGACAAGATGCTCGCCGCGTACGACGCGGAAGTGTCCGTGCCGGTCACGTGGTTCATCAAAAAGGACGGCACCGTGCAGGGCCGCAACATCGGCATCAACACACGGGAATTCTTCGAGCGCCAGATCAAGGCGCTGTTTTAGCCATGCGACCCAAGCGTCAGGCCGTCACCTCTGCGCGTCTTGCCTGCGGGTGCACGCTCGGATTCCGTGAAGGGATCAAGGGCAGCCCGGTCACCGTCGTGGTCACCGCGAAGGGCAGTGCCTGCGCGCTCTCGATTCACGTGGCCGGTGTGCCGGTGTACGACCACCGCGACGCGCTCCGCCCTGCGACCCGGCCCCTGCCGCCGCTGCACTCGGACTTCGAAGAAGAAAACTAAGAACAGATCAACGGCTGTTCACCATGGAGGTCCATGGAGGTCCATGGAGCTGTACGCCGTCGGGCCTGGCGGCCCGGCTACGCCGGGCGAACGACGAACAAGACAGAGCGAGAACGAGAAAGCCCCTTGATCCCCGGGCTCTCTCGTTCTCGCTCTGTCTTGTTCGTCGTGCCGCCGAAGGCGGCCGCCAGGCCCCGTGTCAGATCAAGCACTTCTTCACGAACTTCATGCGCTTCATCGTGAAAGATCTTGATCTTCTCCATGGAACTCCGTGGATCTCCATGGTGGAGGCTCTTGAGCTAGCCGTTGGCCCGCGCGAAGTCGATGAAGCCCTTGTCGGCGTTGGTGTGGACGAGCGTCACGGGCAGCCGGTCGCCGACGTCGGCGCCGTGCTGGCCGCTGACGAGCATGCCTTCGATGTGCGGCTTCGGCACGCGCACAAACGTGCCTTTCGGGCCGGCGAGCAGTGCCTTGAGTACGCGCTGCGTCACCAGATCGGCGAAGCGCCGATTGGGCGCGGTGGAGTGCGTGTAGTCTTCGACGGCGAGCCCGAAGTGACCCGGCTCGGTATCGCCGGGCCGTTCGAGCACGTACTCGCCGGGCCCCATCAGCTTGATGACGGCCAGTGACAGATCGGCGAAATGATCCGGATCGGCTGCCTTCCGCGCGATCAGGAACTCGTTCAGCGCGCGTGAGTCGGCCACGGCCGGCAGCGTGGCGTCCATCGTCGCGGCCAGCGCCACGATGCGGTCCCATCGCTTCGGCGTACGGACGATGCGGCGGATTGATGAGACGGGGTTGAGGGGGCGCGCCACGACTTCGTTCGACGTGATCATGAAGTCTTCGATCAGTTCGGTCGCGCGGTTCTTCACTTGTTTCTCGACGCTCGCGATGTCGCCGAGGCGGCGATCTTGGCGGGCGCCGCGGCGTCCCCTTCGAGCCACGCGCCCACGGTGTTGTAGGTGAGCTGCGCCGTATTACGCACGATGGCCCGATAGACGTCGCTCGACGCTACGTGGCCGTCCGGGCGCACGACGAACTCGATGACGATGGCGAGGTGGTCGCCGTCTTCGTTGAGCGAGGTTGCGTCAGTCGAGAGCGCCGCCGGCAACATGGGGAAGATACTCACGCCGGTGTAGACGTGCGTGCGCGGCATATTGATCGATCGGCGTGCGGGTCGCCACGTACGCGTCCACGTCGGCAATCGCGACCATCACCCGGACGGCGCCATCACCGAGCGCCTCTGCCACTTCGAGCTGATCGAGATCGCGCGACGAGTCGTTGTCGATCGAGGACCACAGCCACTGGCGCAGGTCGCGAATGCCGCCGGCCGCTGCAATGCGCGGCGGCTATCGCTGCAACTCCGCCGTCTGCGCCGACACGGCGGCCGGCCTGTCGGGCTCGAAGCCGTTCTCAAGCATCAATCGCTTAGCGACGGCTCTCAGATCCATGCGGCATTGTACGGCTCAACATGGGGGGCCATGGGGAGCCATGGGGAAAATCAAGATCAACACCACACCAACAGGCTTTCAAAAGGCTCTTCGAAAAGCTGTCGGGGTTGGTGTTGGTATTGGTGTTGACCTGCCCCACGGCTCCCCATGGCCCCCCATGTTGCGCGCTAGAAACTCACTCTGATTTCCGCGATGAGCGGCAAATGATCCGACGCCATCTTCGCGAGCCGGGTGCGCGGCAGGTCAATCTTCCGGATCTCCACGTGGCCCAGGTAGTAGATGTGGTCGAGGTGGAGCAGTGGGAAGAAGCCCGGATAGGTGCGGCGTCGCTTCACGTGTTTGAACAGGTCCACGCTGCGGAGCCGTTCGCCGAGGATGTCCGCGGCCAGCGGGCGGGCCCACTCGTTGAAGTCGCCGAGCACGATCTTTGGCGCGCTGACGCGGCGGTCGTGCACCCACGTGGCCAGCTTCGCCGCCTGATAGCGGCGTTCGAGCAGCGCGGTGCCGAGGTGCACGTTGTAGATCTGCACCGTGCCCGGCCCGAGATCGATCTCCACGCGCTGACTGTTGCGCGGCTCGCTGTTCTTCCAGGTGAGATCGTGCTGCGCGTGATCGCGGATGGGGAAGCGGCTCAGCACGACGTTGCCGAACTGATGGCGCCGCAACTCGCGGGCGGGCGCCATGACCCAGCCCATGCCAAGCGCTGCGCCGATGCCCTCGGCGTGTCCCGGGCCGCCGGGGCCGGGGCCGATCACTTCCTGCAGCGCGATCACGTCCGCGTCGATCTCGCTGAGCACCTCGGCGATGCGCTCAGGGCGCACACGCCGGTCCATGCCCCGAGAGCGGTGGATGTTGTACGTGACGATGCGAAGGTCGATAGACCGCACTTAGCGTTTGATGCGCGGCGCCTGGATATCCAGCCGACGCCGGTCGCCTTCGGACAGGCGGATCCGGGCGGCGTCTCGCGCCAGCTGGTCCAGCAGTACGTCGTTAATCAGGTCGCTTTCGTCGGAGGATCGCGTGATGGCCACGGAGTACTCGGCCGGCGGTAGTCCGCGAATGACGTAGCGGCCGCGATCGTCGAGGTACGTGATCTTGATGAAGCGGCTGGTGGGCTGCCATTGCATCCGGTTGGTCGGGAAGGCAATCACCGCGTAGCCCTGCGCCAGGTCGCCCACTGGAATCGCTGCGGTCCCAGACAACGTTGTGTACACGTCCGACAGGATCACGTCGATGCCGTCAACCAGCTGACGGTATTCCATTCGCACGGGGATGTCGGTGATGTCGGCGCCGCGCCACAGCACCTTCTTCAGTCGCCACGGTTCGGGCAAGCCGTCCACGCGAATGTAGTGGAACCCGGCCATGGCACCCTTCACCGAGAAGGTGCGGTCCAACTCGATCTTGCCGGTCAGGGCGTCGCCAAATGTGCTGCCGTCGGCCATTGGCGCCCGAACGAGAATTTTGGTCTTGTCGTCTGGCGGCCGACTGCCTTTGGCGCTCTCCCACGCCACACGTCCCCGCACGAGCGCGCCGGGCGACAGCACCATGTCGATGTCGGTGACGTCCTGTCCCTCGACCGGCTGCGTCCAGAGGCTGAAGTGTGAAATGCCCTCTACGGTCACCGCGGCGCGGGCGCGGCTCACGTAGCGCTCGGCCAGAATATTGGCGAACTGGAACTCGCCATCCGGCTGGATGTCTGCCTCGCTGATGGCGAACGACGCCGAGCGCACGCTGCGGCTCGGGCCGATGTTGACCGCGCCCGACAGGAGCTGGAGCCCGCTGGCCGTCAGCTTGCCGGTCATGCGCGCGGGCCGAATGATCCGGAGTTTGAATTCCACGCCCTCGCGCGGCACGCCCGGGTCCAGCGTAATCCGCACCGCATCGTCCTGATACACGGTGCCCGGATAGAACGTCGGTCCGTAGAAGAGCTGACCGAGCGCATCGCCCACGCGCGAATAGGCCGGATCGAAGGCGGTGATGAAGTACTGCCCCGGGGCGAGGCCGTAGAGGCGGTAGTGCCCGCGATCGTCTGTGACGCTTTCTGCGGCGGTCACGAACTTGCGCTGGCCGTTCTCGTACACGGCGCGCAGGGCTTCCACCAACGCGCCGGCAAACGGCGTGTCGTCTTCGTCAAACAGCGTGCCCGTAATGAAGTTCTGCGGCACCAGCTGGATGTCGAGGTTCTCGAGCTTCTCGCCGTCCTTCAGCGTGACGTAGACCGGCGCCACCGCCGGCGGCGTTTCACCGTAGGCGCGCGCCGCGAAGCCGGACTTGGCCGCGGTAATCACATAGGTCTTGCCGCGCGGCAACTTGTCAGCCGTCCAGCGTCCATCCTTGTCGGTGATCTCCACGCGGTTGTACCGCTGGCAGTTCTCGGTCCGGCCGAGCGGGTTGCCGGGTGGGCACTCGAAGATTTCGTCCGCCTGCACCACGACCCTCGCGCGAACGACGGGTTTGCCGTCAGCGACCGACGTGATGCGCCCGGAGAGCGAGGCGGTCGGCGGAGGTGCGGGTATGGCCGGCGGGGCCGGAGCCACCTGGGGATCCGGCTTCTTGCCTTGCTGAGCAGCCGGCTTGGAACCCTGAGCGAGGCCGGCGGCGCTCAACGCCACGACGGACAGGACGATGGCAAATGCGCGACGCGCCCCGGACCCGATCGGGCGACGCAGAGGGGAGTGCATGGGCTTATTATCATGCACGTCATGGCGAACTTGCGAACCGAGTTTGAAGTCGAGTGCCCCTGCTGCCGGACCACGCTGGTGATCGATGAAGGGCTCAGACGCGTGATCCGTCATGTCGAGCCCGAGCGCACCGACAAGCCGAAGCTCGATGATGCCCACGAAATTCTGGCGGGGCAGAAGGCCCGGCGTGACTCGCTGTTCGAGCAGTCGGTCGAGGCGGAGAAGAACCGCGGCGACGTGCTCTCGCGGCGATTCGAAGAGGCGCTCAAAGAGGCCAACAAGGAACCGATCACGAAGCCGACGCGCGCGTTCGACCTCGACTAGCACGACTCAACGAACAAATCCGGCACTGAGGTTCGGAGGGTTCGAGGGTTCGAACGGTTCGGGAGGTTCTGTTCGAGAGGTTCAGGGGTGCGAGGGGTTCGTAAGGTTGGGTCGAGTGGGGACCTTCCGAAC
>CAYHEX010000107.1:0-11887 GCA_964355365.1 uncultured Solibacteraceae bacterium
AAATCCGTGAGCAGTGGATAGGTCAGGCGCGCCTCGCTGACGCGCACAACCGAAATGCCGTTGACCTGTGAGGTGGTGACATTCATGCGGTGCCTCCGCGACTGGGTTTAGCCAGGAGCCGCGCCGCGGGCGCACTCTCCTGAATCTTGCGAATCTGCCGCGCGAGCTCGATGCGGCCGCGGTTGATCCGCGACTTCACCGTGCCTTCGGGCAAGTGGAGTTGATCGGCGATTTCCTGATACGAGAATTCCTGCAGATCCCGGAGCGTGACGGCCGTGCTGAGCGTTTCGGGCAACTCCGCCATCGCGCGGCGGATCATGTCCTTCAGGTCCGAGTGTTCGAGCTGCGCGTACGGTCCGCGCTCCTTGGAAGCCGGCGTCAACTCCGAGGCGTCGACGTCGCGCGCCATGGTGGCGCGTTCCTTCCGGACGCTGCGGTAGTGATCGATGCACAGGTTGCGGCTGACGCTGATCAGCCAGGTCTGAAAATTGGCGCGCCGATCGAAGGTGTGCAGCGCCTTGAAAATCTTGATGAAGATGTCCTGCGTCAGGTCTTCGGCCTCGTCGTAGCGGCCGACGAACTTGTACGCCAGATTGAACACTTTGCGGCGGTGCTGCTGGACGATCGTCGCCCACGCCACCTGATCACCGGCGAGACACCGCTCGATGACGGGGTCAATCTCGGCGCCGCCCATTGGATCTGCCACGGGCGAAATCATAACAGAGTAAGTACAATAGGCGATCCCGTGAGTCGCATCTCGCCCGGCATCTCGTCTCAGCAGCTTCGCGGCATCGCGACCGAGTTCGGCACGCCGACGTACGTCTATGACGCGGCCCTGATCCGCGAGCGATACCGCGCGCTTGACGCCGCGTGCGCGGACTATCCGCACGCCATGCACTACGCGATCAAGGCGAATGCGACGCTGGCGATCGTCCGGCTGATGCGTGAATGCGGCGCGCGCGCCGATGCGAATTCCGGCGGCGAAATCGAAGTGGCGCTGCGGGCGGGCTTTGCGCCATCGGAAATCGTGTTCACTGGCGTCGGCAAGTCGCCGGCGGAACTGCGGCGCGCCGTGTCGCTGGGCGTGCGCGCGATCAACGCGGAATCGCCGGGTGAGCTCGAACGCATCGCGGCGATTGCGCGCGAGCTCGACACCGTGGCGCGCGTGGCGATCCGCATCAATCCCGATGTGGACGCCGGGAGCCATCCGCATATCTCCACCGGCCTGAAGACCAACAAGTTCGGCATGTCGGTGGACGCGGCTCGCGCCATGGCGATGGACATCGGCCGGCTTCCGTCACTGCACATCGTCGGCCTGCACGTGCACATCGGATCGCAGATCACGAAGACCGCGCCGCTCACGCGCGCAGCTGAAACGCTGTCTGACCTGGCCTTGTCGCTCGTGGCTGCCGGTGTGCCGCTCGAGCATCTCGACATCGGCGGTGGGCTCGGGATCAGCTATCAGGCGGGTCAGGCCGTGTTATCCCCTGAGGAATACGCCGCGGCGATTCTGCCCGCAATCCGCCGCACGGGCCTGGCGCTTGTGCTCGAACCGGGCCGATGGATTGTCGGGCCCGCGGGTCTGTTGTTGACCACGGTCGTCGACATGAAGGCGCAGCCGCCGGATCCGCAGACGGGTGAGGCCCGGTCGTTCGTGATCGCCGACGCCGGGATGACCGATCTGCTGCGGCCGGCGCTCTACGGCGCGTGGCACAACATTGACGCCGTGTCAGCGCGGCCGGGCCCGGATATGCTGTGCGACGTCGTCGGGCCGGTGTGCGAAACGACGGACACGCTCGGATCGGCGCGGCGCCTCCCGCCGGTGGAAGTGGGGGACCTGCTGATCGTGCGTGACGCCGGCGCCTACGGCTCGGTCATGGCCTCGAACTACAATCGCCGGCCGACGGCCGCCGAAGTGCTGGTCGAGAATGGGGCCTGGTGCGTCATTCGGCGCCGCCAGACTGTGGAAGACCTCTTGCAGTGGGACGTCTGATGTTGATCGCGTTTGAAGGATTGGACCAGAGCGGCAAGGAGACACAGGCGCGGCACCTCCGCGCGCGTGTGGAACAGGACGGCCGCAAAGTGCACGCACTGTCGTTTCCGGACTACGACACGCCGATCGGTCGCGAGATCGCCGCGGCGCTGCGCGGCGAGCGGGATTTCGCGCCCGACGTGATGCAACTCCTGTATGTCGCCAACCGCATGGAGTTCAAGCCTAGATTGACGTCATGGCTCGACAACGGCGGGGTCGTCGTCTGCGATCGCTACCTCGCCTCCAGCGTGGCCTACGGCGAAGCCCAGGGCCTCGACCAGCAGTGGCTCAGGGAGATCCAGCGATTCCTGCCGGCGCCGACGATCACCGTGTTGCTCGACATCGCTCCGGAAACCGCCGCGTCACGCAAACGCGCCGGCCGCGATCTGTACGAACGTGACCTCGCGCTGCTGGGCCGAGTGCGGGCCAGCTACCAGCGGCAGGCGGCTGCCGAAGGCTGGATCCTGATCAACGGCGAACAATCGAAAGATGCCGTGTCGGCTGCGGTTGCGGCGGCCGTGCTGCCACGGCTCGCGCAGCGGTAAGCGACCGAACGCTCGCCGCGCCGGCATCTCGCAAGACGCCCGCGCACGCGTTGAGGGTGGCGCCGGTCGTCATCACATCATCGATCAGCACCAACACAGCGCCGCGCAGGCGTTGTGGCCGCATGCGCTCGCACCAGGCCAGGGCATAGGCACCGCGTGCGTTGGCGGGGCGCTGTGCGGCCGGCAGGCTCGCCTGCGGCGGGCCCGCCCGGTGTCGTCGCAGGGCGCGCCAGACCGGGAGGCCCAGGCCCATCGCGAGGTCGTCGGCCTGATTGAAACCGCGCTGCAGGTGGCGCCACGCATGGAGCGGCACCGGCACCACCGCGTCGGCGCCGTCGAGGACCTCCTGGCCGTCACGCTGCATGCGTGCGGCGAGCCAGGGCGCGATCATGCGGCGCCGTTGGTATTTGAGCGCGTGGATCATGTGGCGCAGCGAGCCGTCGTACACACCCGCGCTGCGCGCCAGCGCTACGGCTGGAAGCTCGCGGCTGCACCGCGCGCACAGGGTCTCGACGAGGCCTGCCGGCAGGTGATCGCCGCACAAGGCGCAGATCGGCGGCGCAATCGACGGCACGCCACGCCAGCACGCCCGGCAAATCGCGCCCTCGAGCGGCGCGTCCAGAGGTTGATCACACACCGCGCAGCCGGGCGCGAGGATGGCGCGGAGAACAGAGTTGGAGGCAGCGGCAAACACGCCGCCGGGATGTGCAAGCGCCTTGCCACCGCGTCCCCAGAGGACAGGGACGTCCCGGGAGTCAGCAATTCGCAATTTCTGCGAATCGACCCCCGGAAAAATCAGGCAGAAATTTCCACTCGCTCCGCATCGCCCCACAACCGCTCGAGCGCATAGAACTCGCGGGTGGCCGGCGTGAACACGTGCACGATGAAATCGAAGTAGTCGAGCAGGATCCACTCTCCGCGAGAGTAGCCCTCGATCAGCGCCGGTCGGATGCCCGACTTCTTGAGCGTTTCTTCGATGCCATTGGAGATCGCCTGCACCTGGCGGATGTTGTTGCCGGTGGCGATGATGAAGAAATCGGTAAACGCCGATCCCGTTCGCAGATCCAGCACGTGCACGTGCTCGGCCTTCTTGTCGAGCGCGGCCGAGACCGCCAGCTTCACGTCTGCCGGCAACTTCGCCGCTTTCGGCGCCTTCGCGCGCTTCACGACGGCAGGCGTCTTGCGAGCCTTCGTCGCTTTGGTGGTCTTGCGAACAGGGGTGCGCCGTGCAGTAACGGACGTCGCGCGCTTTCGGACAGATGCCGCGCGTGCGCGCGGCCGGCGTTCAGTGGCCATGGGCCTCCGTGGTGTACAACCGGTGAGCCTCGATATACGCCGACACGGCGTCAGGCACGAGTCCTGCTATCGATGCTCCCCGGGCAATGTGCGCGCGAACGTCGGTCGATGAAACCGGCGCCGTGGGCGCGTCTATCAAGAAGATACTCGCATGCGCCGGCTCAGCGTACGGTTGATTTGCCGTCACGCTGATCATCCGCGCGGCCAGTCGCGGCAACTGCGTCCGCAGGCGCTCGGCCGGCATTCCCGGTCGGCTCACGGCGGCGAAGTGGCAGCGATCCAGCAAGTCCGGGTATTGATTCCAGGTGGGGATCTCGGCGAATGCGTCCGCGCCGGCGATGAAGCAAAGCGTGTGCGTGTCGACGCCCGACGCCGCAAATCGATCGAGCGTGGCCGACGTATAGGACGGGCCCGCCGCGTCCAATTCGATGGTGGATGCCTCGAGCAACGGTTCGCCGGTGATCGCGGCGCGCACCATGGCGAGGCGATCCGCGCCCTTCGCGTGCGGGGCGTGGCGATGGGGTGGCGTGCGGGAGGCGATGAGCAGGACTTTATCGAGCCCGAGTGCGCGCATCGCTGCGCGCGCGACGTCGAGATGGCCGTTGTGCACGGGATCGAATGTCCCGCCAAGCAGACCGATCACTGCCCCTCGTCCAGGCGAGCGGCGCTGACCTCGGTCCACATCGCTTCGAGCAACGCAGGCAGCCCCTCGCCCGTCGCCGCAGACACCGCGAAGAGGGGAATCTTGACCCTCTTCATGTGCCGGGCGAGCTTCTTCAGCCGCTCGGGCTCGTCGAGCGCGTCGATCTTGTTGGCCACCGCGATGCGCCGCTTGGTTGAGAGCGCGGCGGCAAGTTCGTCACCGACGCCCTCGAACATCTCGAGTTCCTTCGTGATGATCTTGAAGTCGCTCACCGGGTCGCGCCCGGATTCTGATGACACGTCGATCACGTGCACCAGGACCTTCGTGCGCTCGAGATGCGAGAGGAACTTGGTGCCGAGGCCGTGTCCTTCGTGCGCGCCTTCAATGAGGCCGGGCACGTCCGCGACGACGAAGCTGTTGTCCTCGCCCATGTGCACGACGCCGAGGTTGGGCGACAGCGTGGTGAACGGGTAATTCGCGATTTTGGGTTTGGCGGCCGAGATGCGTGAGATCAGGGTCGACTTGCCGGCATTCGGAAAGCCCACCAAACCCACGTCCGCGACGAGCTTCAGCCGCAGCTTGAGGAACTTCGTTTCGCCTTCTTCACCAGGATCCGCGCGGCGCGGGGCGCGATTGGCGTTCGTGAGGAACGCCGCGTTGCCGCGGCCGCCGCGGCCGCCGCGCGCGATCATCACGGTCTGGCCCACCTCGGTGAGGTCGGCCAGCGGGATCATGCCGTCTTCGGTCTGCTCGTACGCGACGGTGCCGGGCGGCACCTCGAGATGCAGGTCTTCTCCGGAGTAGCCCGTGCAGTTTGAGCCTAGCCCGTGGCCTCCGCGTTGTGCCTTGAACTCCGGATTGAAACGGTAGGCGACCAGCGTGTTCTGGTGGGAACTGGCCCGCAGGTACACGGAGCCACCGTCGCCGCCATTGCCGCCGTTTGGACCGCCGCGAGGGACGAACTTTTCGCGACGGAAAGCCATACATCCGTTGCCGCCGTCGCCGGCGAACACGCGGAGGTCGACTTCATCAACGAACAATGTTTAATTCTTTGCGGCAGGGATGATGCTGATCTTGCGCCCGTGCCCGCCGTGGTCGCTGAACTTGACCACTCCGGTAACCTTGGCGAAGAGCGAGTCGTCCTTGCTCAGACCGACGTTGAGTCCGGGGCTGAACTTCCGGCCGCGCTGCCGCACCAGAATCGATCCGCCCGGAACGGTCTTGCCGTCGTGTTCCTTGACGCCAAGCCGCTGTGAGTTACTGTCGCGCCCGTTTCGTGAGGCGCCCTGACCTTTTTTATGAGCCATGACTGATTCCTGATCGCTTACGCGTTAATGCTGGTCACTTTGACACGCGTCTGCTGCGTGCGGTGGCCCTGGACTTTGCGGTACTGCTTGCGGCGTTTGGTCTTGAAGACGCGAATCTTCTTGGCCTGAGTCTGCGCCTCGATCACGCCGACCACAGTCGCACCCGCAACAAACGGGGCTCCCAGGATCACCGCGCCGTCAGCCTGCTCCACGAGCAGTACTTTGTCGAACGTGAATTCGGCGCCCGGCTCCGCGTCGAGTCGATCCACGACGACGACAGTGCCCGGAACAACCTTTTCCTGCCGGCCCCCGGCTTGAACAATGGCGAACATCTTCGAATCTCCCTAAATGGCCCAGCCGCCGCACGGAGACACCTCCACGCAGGGCCAGAACCTCAAAGGCTATCAGAGTACGTAGGGCTGGGTCTACTTCAGGAGTGTCCTGGTGCTCTTGATCTTCTGGGAGCTCAGGGTATTCAGGAAGCCTGGGATCAACCGGTCCATGAGCTCGAAGTAGGAGGACAGGGCCGGTGTGTTCTGGGCGGCCTGATAGAGCGTCTCCTCCCGGTACGAGTCCGTATAGAGCTGGGTCCCCGTCCGGCCATCAATAAAGATGAACTTCGGGGCGATCGCAAACCCCTTCCGGTCCAGCCATTGGCGAACCGACACCACCTGGCGCTGGCCCAGGGCGTTGATCATCTCTTTGGGTGTCTCGACGATGCCGCTCTTGTTGATATCGGTGAAATACACCACGCCGGTCACGATGAGCGGGTTCTGGTATTCCTCGCCCAGCTTCTTCCAGTACGCCACGTCGGCGAAGATCGGTTCGTAGGCCTGCAGGTCTTTCTCGCTGCGCGCTTCGCCCGGCGTGGCGACGTTGCTCTTCATCTTGTCGACCACGTCCACCAGAGAGACGACGTCGCTGTCGATGACCTTCAGATTCGACTTCGTGCGCAACTGGCTCCGAAGCAGACGGACGGTCTCGCTGTTGACGTCAACATCCTTCGAGCCCCCGGACAGAAAGCCCAGCACCAGCACCCGCTGGAACGGCGACGTGTCGAGCTTGGCCTGGATCGGCGTCTCGATACCGATCTCATAGAAGCTCACGCCACAGGCCGCGGTGACGGCCAGAGCAACGGTGAGGCTAGCGATCGCGGCGGCGCTGCGTGCGGTCATAGATTTCCCTGAAGAGATCGTAGTTCTGCCGGATCATCTGGTTGTTGGGATCGATCTTGATGGCTTTGTCGTACGCCTTGCGGGCGTCTTCGAACTTGCCCTGTTGCTCGTAGGCAATTCCGAGGTCGTTCCACGCGGCTGCGTAGGTCGGGTCGATCTCGACCGCCTTCTCCCAGCGGAACGTCGCTTCTTTCCACAGGCCCTTCTCGGCAACGGAAATGCCGAACTCGACCTGCTCCTTGGCCTCTGAGCGGCGATCCGCGTACGCCGGGACCGCGACCAGGACGGCGAGTAAACACATGCCGAAAATTCGTGCGCGCATAAGGTTTGAAGTCCTCACTATAACGCCGTACTCCGCCTCTGCAAGGGCGGATCGATTGCAGTAATTGCAAGATTTCTGCCGCTCCAGATTCGCAGAAATTTCCACCACGTGCGACAAACCATGCAATTTGCGCCTGAATTTTGTGGCACGGCGGATGCACTCCCGTCCTCTGTTTCGCTCCACGTAAGCGAAGGGGGGTTGTCGAAATGGAACTGCTTGATGCCGTGGCTTTGTCGTGTCTGCAGCCGGTCTCGGGAGAAACCCGTCCGGCCCGACTGCTGAAGGAACTCGTGGACGGTCCACCGGGGTTGCCATTTGAACCCGTCGGCGGTGATCTGATCCACCAACTCGCCGGTCGCCTTGGCATCCCACCCGAGGAGCAACCGGGTGCCATCAACTCGGCTCGCGAATGGGCCCACAAGGCCCTTGCACGCGCTGAGAAGGCGGCGCTGACGCCGCTGCCCCTTGCAGACCCTCGGTACCCGCCTTGGCTCAAACAGATCGTGGATCCTCCCATCGTCCTCTGGGTGAAAGGGGCGCTGCCGGACGTGACGATGCCCGCGGTGGCGGTCGTGGGCTCACGGCACGCGACGCCGACCGGGTTGGCGCTTGGGCGCCAACTTGGCGAGGGCCTCGCTGAAGCGGGCCTTCTGGTGGTGAGCGGACTCGCCCGGGGCGTGGACGGCGTGTCGCACGAAGGCGCGCTTGCCGTCGGCGGGAAGACGCTGGGCGTCCTGGGATGCGGCGCTGACGTTGTCTACCCGTCGGAGCATCGCGATCTGACGTCCCGCGTTGCGGTCTCTGGCGGCGTCCTGTCGGAATTGCCGCCAGGCACCACGCCGCAGCCGCACTACTTTCCGCTGCGCAACCGCATCATTGCCGGCTTGTCCCGAGCGGTAGTGGTGATCGAGGCCGGGGACCGGAGCGGATCTCTGATCACCGCGCGCATGGCTCTTGAACAGGGTCGCGATGTGCTGGCGGTTCCGGGTAATGTGCTATCCGGGCGGAACCGTGGCTGCCACGCGCTCATAAAGGATGGGGCGCGACTGGTCGAGACTGTTGGCGATGTTCTTGAGGAGCTGGGCTGGGCCAAAGCCGGGAATCCTGAGGCAAATAGATGCGCTAAAGCATTAGAAAATAGCACCTTAGGGGCTCTTCTCGAAGCCAGGATGCTGGCCGGTGAGACCTACGATGCTGACAGCCTGGCCGGTCTAATGGGTTGGGCTCCCAGCCAATTGCTGGCAGAATTGGCCGCTCTCGAGATTCATGGTCGGCTGGTCCGGGTGCCGGGCGGGTGGGCTCGCCGGACTGGACGACAGTGCTAGTGTAAAAAGGAAAGCACAACAAACTATGGCAAAAGCATTGGTGATCGTCGAATCACCAGCGAAAGCGAAAACTATCAACAAGTATCTGGGGCGTGACTACAAGGTCATCGCGTCCATGGGCCACGTCCGCGACTTGCCGAAGAGCAAGCTTGGCGTCGATGTGGACGAGGACTTCGCCCCCGAATACGTCGTCATTCCCGACCGGGCCAAGGTCATCAAGGAACTGAAAGCCGCGGCCAAGGGCGTGGAAGACATCTTCGTGGCAACCGACCCTGACCGTGAAGGGGAGGCCATCGGCTGGCATCTGGCGGAGGAGCTTGGCGGCAAGAAGCGCAACATCCGCCGTCTGATGTTCAACGAGATCACGAAGAAGGCGATTCTCGAGGCGATGAAGCACCCGGGCGAGATCGACATGAAGATGGTCGATGCGCAGCAGGCGCGTCGCGTGCTCGATCGTCTGGTCGGCTACAAGATCAGCCCGATCCTGTGGGACAAGGTCCGGCGCGGGTTGAGCGCCGGGCGTGTGCAGTCGGTGGCGCTGAAGATCATCTGCGACCGCGAACGCGAGATCGAGTCGTTCAAGCCGGAAGAGTACTGGCATGTGACGGCGCGGTTAGCTGGTCCGCAGCCGCCGGAGTTCGACGCGCGTCTGGTTCGCAAGGGCAACTCGGCGGCCAAGGTCACCAACGAGGCCGAAGCGAAGAAGGTGCTGGCCGATCTGGCGGTGGCCGACTTTGTCATCTCGTCGATCGCGCAGAAGGAACGCAAGAAGACCTCCGCGCCGCCGTTCATCACGAGCAAACTGCAGCAGGCGTCGCGCTTCCCGGTCAAGAAGACGATGATGATCGCGCAGCAGTTGTATGAGGGCATCGAGCTGCCGGGCGAAGAGGCCGCGGTCGGTTTGATTACCTACATGCGAACCGACTCCGTCCGTGTGGCGGATCAAGCGTTGACCGATGTGCGCGCGTTCATTGGCGATACCTTTGGCGCGCCGTATGTGCCGTCCGAGCCCAATCGCTTCAAGGTGAAGTCGAGCGCGCAGGACGCGCACGAAGCCATTCGTCCGACGTTCATGCAGTACAGCCCAGACGCGGTGCGTGCGCATCTCACGCCGGATCAGTACTACCTCTACCGCCTCATCTGGAACCGATTCGTCGCGTCGCAGATGACGCCGGCGACGTTCGACGACACCACGGTGGACATCACCGCCGCGGATTACCTGTTCCGCGCGAAGGGCTCGGTTCCGAAGTTCGCGGGCTGGCTCGCGGTGTACGACAATACGACGACGGAAGCTGAAGAGAGCGAGCGCACGGAGAAGCCGACGGTGAATCAGTCGGTGGCGCCGTCGGCAGATGCCGAAGACGAGTCGGGGACCGGCGTGCTGCCGGTGCTGAGCGAGGGCCAGACGCTGGCGGTTCGCGAGATCCGCCCGGATCAGAAGTTCACGCAGCCGCCCGCGCGCTACAACGAAGGGTCGCTGGTCAAGGCGCTCGAAGAGAACGGCATCGGCCGTCCGAGCACGTACGCGTCGATCATCTCTGTGCTGCAGGCGCGCGACTACGTGAACAAGGTCGAAGCGCGCTTCTGGCCGACGATTCTTGGCCGGCGTCTCGTGGAGAAGTTGCTCACGCCGGCGTTCGACGACATTCTCGAGGTGGCCTACACCGCGAAGATGGAAGAGGAACTCGACGACATCGAAAAGGGCAAGGCGAAGTACGCCGATGTTCTGAAGGCCTTCTACAAGGACTTCAAGAAGGACTTGAAGCGCGCGGAGAAGGAGATGCCCAACTTCAAGGAAGGGCAGCCCACCGGCGTGACGTGCGACAAGTGCAATCAGGGCGAGATGGTCGAGAAGGCCGGCAAGTTCGGCATCTTCCTCGCGTGCAACCGGTATCCTGACTGCGACAACACGAAAGAAATCGAAACACCGCATGCGCCATCCACCGACGAACTCGACGAGGCTTGCGAGAACTGCGGCAAGCCGATGATCGTCAAGCGCGGCCGTTTCGGCATGTTCCTGGCCTGCACCGGATATCCGGAGTGCAAGACGACGCGGAAGATCATTCAGTCGAAGACCGGTGTCGCGGCGGCCAAGCCGGACCTCATCCTTGACGAGAAGTGCCCCACGTGCGGGAAGAACCTCGTGGTGAAGCAGGGACGCTTCGGCGAGTTCACGGCGTGCACGGGGTATCCGGACTGTCGCTACGTGAAGCAGAAGCTGACGGGCATCAAGTGTCCGAAGGACGGCGGCGATGTCGCCGAGCGCAAATCGAAGCGCGGCAAGGAGTTCTACGGCTGCGTGAATTATCCAAAGTGCGACTTCACGCTCTGGAACAAGCCGCTGCCGGACGAGCCATGTCCGAAGTGCAAGTGGCCGTTCCTGACCGAGAAGATCACGAAGCGGCACGGCCGCCAGTTGATCTGCGCGAATGAGGAATGCGATTTCATCATGGACGCGCCGCTGCCGGAAGAAGTCGTCACGGCGTGATCCGGATCGTCGGCGGCGGTCTTGCGGGCTGCGAGGCGGCCTGGCAGGCTGCCGAGATGGGCGTGTCGGTGACGCTCCATGAAATGCGTCCCGTGCAGCCCACGAGCGTGCATCACACAGACCGGCTCGCTGAGCTGGTCTGTTCCAATTCCTTCCGTGGTGACAAGCTCGACAACGCCGTCGGTCTCCTGAAAGCGGAGATGCGGCGGCTCGGCTCGCTCGTGATGCGCACGGCGGATCGCGTGAAAGTGCCGGCCGGCGCGGCGCTCGCGGTGGATCGTGAGAAGTTCGCGGAGGAGATGACGGCCGCGATTGAATCGCACCCACGCATCCGCATCGAGCGCGGCGAAATCTCCGCCATTCCCGATTCCACCGATCGCGAGCCCGTCATCATCGCGACCGGGCCGCTCACGTCGTCATCGCTCACGGAATCGATCGCGGCGTTCGTCGGCGGACAGCATCTCGCGTTCTTCGACGCGATCAGCCCGATTGTGCTCGCCGAGACCATCGACATGACGAAGGTGTTTCGCGCGAGCCGATGGAATCGCGGCGATAACGCCGATGGCGACTACCTGAACTGCCCGTTCACCAAAGAGGAATACCTCCGCTTTCACGACGCCATCGTCACAGCCGAGAAAGCGACCGTGCACGACTTCGACAACACGAAGTTCTTTGAAGGCTGCCTGCCGATCGAGGTGATGGCGCATCGCGGCGTGAACACGCTACGGCTCTGACGCATGAAGCCGGCCGGCCT
>CAYHEX010000108.1:0-11879 GCA_964355365.1 uncultured Solibacteraceae bacterium
TTCCTGAGACCCATGCCCGGCTCGATGAAGACGCCGTAGACCTTGTGGCCCATCACTGTCACCGGGGCCATGTCGGCGATCGGCAGCGTGTTGAAGCCGCCCATCGCCGGCCCGCTGAATCCGCCGCGCGGCGCCTGCGTCAGGTCGTTGTGTTTCGGCGACTGGTCGTAGATCTTCGAGATGAAGCAGAAGGTATTCGCGCAGAACAGATCCTGCGCGGCCGCGTTGGCGTAGCCGCCACCGTCATTGTTGGAACGCGCGATCGTCTCTGGCACCACGCCAATGTCGAGCGTCTTGCCGTCGCTCTGACGCAGCACTTGATAGAGCGGCCCGTTGTAGCCGGCGTAGAGCGCGCGCGTCGTGCTGTGCGCGGCCACGCACGGATTGCCGGCGGCCGCGTAGACATCGCACGGCCCCTTCGGCCGCGGCGGCGCGGTCGACACCGCGGTTGTCAGAGCCACCATCAACGCGAGCGTCAGTTTCAGCTTCATGAGGACGGAAGTTAGCACACGCCTTCGCCGAACGCTCGCGTCGCTCGCGGCTTCGGCGCGCAGGCAGCCAGGGGCTCACGCGGAGACGCAGAGTCGCGGAGAAGCCCATTCACATGTCGCGCGGGCCTGGTGGCCCTCTGTGGGCTCCGCGTCTCCGCGTGAGCTTGATCTTGACGCTGTCTTTCCGAAGAGTGCTATTCGGTCGCGGATCGCTATTGCGCGGGCTTCTCCACCGCGCGGACTTCAACGGACATACGGCTCAGGCGCGCGTAGATCTGCCGTTTTCGGCGCACCGGCCACCAGTCGTACAGGTAGATCTGCATCGGCCGCCACATCGCGACCCACCCGGCGATCGTCAGGCTTTCTTGCAGGATGCCGGTCCAGGCGCCGGCGCCAAGGGGCGGCAGAAAACTGATGATGACGAAGCACGTGGCCAGAAAGGCCAGCCCGATGACAAGACTCGTGCGCCCCTGCTTCAACAGGCACCGGAGTTCCAGTCGGGTCAGGTCGGCGCGATAGTCGAAGTAGTGGTGCACGGCGTGCCGGATCACATCGGTGGGATCCTCGGCCGGCCAGTGTTCGAGATAGACGCGCAGCGTCCACGGTTCGCCCGCGGGCAATTCCTGCGCCCAGCCCACGATGAACTCTTCGGCGTTGTCATCGAGGTCGCGCTCGATGAACGGCGACGGGTCCATCGAATTGAAGAGCTGGCTCATGTCGCGCAGCCTGAGTTTGATGCTGTGCGGGTGCGCCATAGGGGCCATTCTACGCCTCGGGCGCGAACCGCTGCGACCGGCGGCGTTGCCTATTCCGTGTAGGCGATCGCGTCTTGCGATCCGATGAGGATCTGGTAGCGCCGCGCGGCGGGATAGGCCAGCGGTCTTCATGCTGACGAGTAGCTTAGACCGGGTATCGTATGGCCATGCGTTTTGCGACGAAGACGGTGATCGCCCTCTGTGCCCTGCTCGTAGCCACCCTCGTCATTGCGCCGGCCGCGCAGTCGACGTACTACCCGCCCCGAGGCGAGTGGGCGCAGCGGTCGCCGGCGGCATTGGGACTTGACGCGGCGAAGCTCCAGGCGGCGATCGACTGGGCCACATCGCACGAAACGACGCGCGCGATGGATTTCTCTGATCAGGAGAAGACCTTCGGCTCGCTGCTGGGCTCGGTGCCCAACATCCGCGCGCGTACCAACGGCGTGATCATCTACAAGGGCTACGTCGTCGGCCAGTGGGGTGACACCACCTGGGCTGATCCGACCTACTCGGTGGCCAAAAGCATGCTCTCAACGGTAGCGGGCGTCGCCGTGCGCGACCGGGTGATCGCCAACCTCGATGCGGCGGTGGGCGACACGGTGAAGGACGGCGGCTACGATGCGCCCGAGAACACGGCGATCACCTGGCGACACCACCTCAATCAGGAGAGCGAGTGGGCCGGCACGATGTTCACGAAACCAGACACGTTCATTGGCCGTGACGCGTTCGGCGACGGCGAACGGCGCCCGCGCGAGCGTCGTCAGCCCGGGACGTACTACGAGTACAACGACGTGCGCATCAATCGTTTCGCGCTCTCGTTGCTGCGCGCCTTTGGCAAGCCGGTGCCCGACGTCTTTCGCGAACAGGTGATGGATCCGATCGGGGCGTCGAATACGTGGCGATGGATTCCGTACCACAACAGCTACGTTGATCTGAACGGCAAGAAGGCGGCGTCCGTGAGCGGCGGCACACGCTGGGGCGGCGGCATGTGGATCAGCGCAATGGACATGGCGCGCTTCGGGTATCTCTGGCTCCGCGGCGGCACGTGGAACGGCAAGGAGATCGTGCCGGCTGCCTACGTCAAGGCGGCGCTGACACCGAGCAAGGTCACCAACTCACCCGACTACGGTTTCTTGTGGTGGCTCAACACGCGGCAGGACAACACCAAGTGCGCGAGTGGTCCTGTTAGCGGCAACCGCGACGGTTGCTCGAACTTCCCGGGCATGCCGGCGACCGCCTTCGGCGCGCTGGGCGCCGGCAGCAACACGATCCTCATCTCACCGGACCACGACCTCGTTGTCGTCTGGCGCTGGCACGCGGGCAACATCGCCGAAGTCGCCAAGCGTGTCGTTGCCGCGATCAAGTGAGCCACTGACGTAGCAGTTAGCCAGATCGAGCGAAGCGAGCAATTGGCTCCTCGGGATCAGGGATGATCCATGTGGCCGAGCGTGTAGCTGGTGCTGCGCCCGCCTTCGGCATTACGGACAAGGATTCCGCGCTCGACGAGTGGCACGATGTCACGGAGCGCGGTGTCGTGCGAACACTTCGCGAGCTGCGCGTACTTTGACGTCGTCAGCTTGCCTTCGAAGCCATCGAGAAGGCGGTTGAGCGCAAGGCGTTGCCGGTCGTTGAGCGGAGTGCCGGAGATTGCGCTCCAAAAGCGAGCCTTGGCCAGCACCGCAGCCAGCGTCGTTTGCGCGCCATCGATGGCGCGGCCCAGACAGTCCAGGAACCATTCCATCCACGGCGTGATGTCGAGCGAACCCTTCTGCGTTCTTTCCAGGATGTCGTAGTAGAGGTTTCGATCCTGTCTGATTTGCGCAGACATGCTGTAGAACCGCTGGGCGCTGTTCTCCGAGCGGGCCAGCGCCATGTCGGTGATCGCGCGCGCAATGCGGCCGTTGCCGTCGTCGAACGGGTGAATTGTGACCACCCAGAGATGCGCGATCGCGGCATTCATCACGGGATCGGTGTCGCCGTTGGCGTTGAACCATCCAAAGAACGCCGCCATCTCGGCATCGACGCGCATCGCCGGCGGGGCCTGAAAGTACAGCCGCTCGTTGCCAATGGGGCCCGACACGACTTGCATCGGACCGCTGCTGTCATCACGCCAGGCGCCAGTTCTGATCTTCGTCATTCCGCTGCGGCCGGCAGGAAACAACGCGGCCTGCCACGCAAAGAGCCTTTCTGCGGTGAGCGGCAGATCATAGTGGCGAGTGGCATCGAGCATCATCTCGACAATGCCGTCGACGTTGCGGTCTGAGGGCTGCAGTCCGCTGATGTCCATGCCGAGTCGACGGGCAATCGAGGAGCGCACTTGATCCGCGTCGAGTTGTTCTCCCTCGATTTCGCTGCTCTTCAGAACATCGGCGGTGAGGGTTTGGAGCACCGCCTCTTGACGCAGGTCAAACCCGAGGGCTTGCATATGCCCGAACAGCCGGCCCTGCCGGTGGCGAACGCCGGCAAGCAAGTCCGCGAGACGCTCCCGATTCCACTGAAATCGCGGCCAGCTGGGTTGCTCATGGATGAACATTCAACGCACCTTGTGCGTTGATTATGGCTACTATTCGACGCAGAAGCTATGGTTCTACGCAACAAGTGCGTTGAATACAAACGGCGGGTGGAAGGCATCATACGACTGACATGGCCGTACGCAACGAGTTGGAAGACCTGCGTCGCTGGATCACGAACCGCCGCCGTGTTTTCGTCCTGACCGGCGCCGGCTGCAGCACCGCCTCGGGCATTCCCGACTATCGCGACGAGCGGGGCGAATGGAAGCGGCGACCGCCGGTCATGTATCAGGCGTTTCGCAACGAGGCCGCGACGTACCGCCGGTACTGGGCGCGCGCGTTTGCCGGATGGCCGCGATTCACCGCCGCGGAACCCAGCGCCGCGCATCATGCCCTCGCCGCCTGGGAACGCACCGGATCGCTGTCGCGGCTCGTCACGCAGAACGTCGACGGCCTGCATCAACGCGCGGGCAGCCGCGACGTCATCGACCTTCACGGCCGTCTCGACACCGTCCTCTGCCTCGGCTGCGGTGAGCGCACGTCGCGCACGAGCGTGCAGACTCTGATGGCCGCGTCGAATCGCGAATGGCACGCGGCGGCCGTCGCGGCACCGGACGGCGATGCGGACATCGACGCCGCGCTCGTCGACGAGTTCGCCGCGCCTCGATGCCTGTCCTGCAGCGGCCTGCTCAAACCGGACGTCGTCTTCTTCGGTGAGAACGTCCCGGACGCGCGCTATGCCGATGCACGCGACGCGCTGGCCCGTGCCGACGCCCTCCTCGTCGTGGGGTCGTCGCTGATGGTGTACTCAGGCTTCCGCTTCGTCCGTCAGGCCCACGACGCGGGTCTGCCGATCGCCATCGTGAATCGCGGTGACACGCGGGGTGACGCGTTTGCGGAACTGAAAGTGGAAGGCGACGTGGGAACGATCCTGACGCAGATCATCGCGTCAACGTAGGATTGAGAAATGGATCGCCAGCCTCTCACCAAACACCTCGGGCGCATCCTGCTCGGCGCGATGCTGCTGTTCGCCGGCACCAGCCACCTGACCTTCGGACGCGCGGAGTTCCTGGCGCAGGTTCCGCGCTGGGTGCCGCTCAATCCCGATCTCGTCGTCGTGCTGTCTGGATTCGTGGAGGTTGCGCTTGGCGCGGCGCTGGTCGCGCTCGGCCGCCGGCGCGTGGCCGTCGGCCTGCTGACGGCGGCATTCTTCATCGCCATTTTTCCAGGCAACGTGTCGCAATACATGAATCACGTCAATGCGTTCGGCCTCGACACCGACAGCAAGCGGTTCGTCCGCCTGTTTCTTCAACTGCCGCTCGTCGTCTGGGCGCTCTGGTGCACGGACGCGTGGGCGTGGCTGCGGCGACGCTGATCCGCGATTGTCGATCCCCGATTGGGTCTCGGACTCTTATGCCGCCAAGTTCAGCCTGAGCTCGAGTCTCTCAAACGTCACGATCGGTCTGAGCTTGCGGCCTTCCCCCTGCTCCAGGCGCACCAAGCCATACTGGACCATCGAACGTAACGTCCGCGACAGATTCCCCTTCGCGCGGCCGCTGGCAGCCGCCAGTGCATCGATGGAATCGGGGCGCTGCTCGGCGATGAGCGCGAGCAGGCCGCGGTTTCGCTCCGACAGAATCTTGGCGAAGCTCTCCACCGACGTGAACCAGATGTCGGGATCGTCGACCGAGCGGCGCCGCCGGCCGGCCACGATATCTCGTGTGTAACGTGCGATGGTGTGCCGCGGCGCAATCCCGATCTTGAGTGTCTTTTTCATTCGATGCCTCTCTCTTTCAGGATGGCTAGGCCGCGACCGAGTCACACGCCGTCGACGTCGCTACGCCAGCTTGGCGCCGCACGACGAGCAGAACTGCGGCAGCGAATAGTCCGTGACGATGGATCCGGGTCCGAATGACGACGGCGGCGTGAACCAGGCGCGGCACAGCGGGCAACGGCCGCGCAGGGCCATGAAGGCGATGCCGACGGCATTGTCGACGATGTGCACGAGCACGAGCCACGCGGCGGCGGCCACGATCACGCCGATCAGGAGTCCGAGGCCGACCGCTTCGCCGGTCGACGACTCACGGGAGAGGGCCACGAAGGTGAAGGCAATGGCGGCGACCGGACCGGCAGCGTACAACACCCAGCCGAGCACGCGGCGTACGCGACCCCATTGTTGGAGCAATTGCCGGCTGCGGGCCATATAGGCGGCCGCGCCCGAGTCGATCGGTCCCTGCTGATTCGGGAGGATCAGGATCTTGTCGGTCAACAGTGCGCCGCAGTGTGCGCAGGCCGTCTGTGTGAGTGAGCCCAGGCGTTGTCCGCATCCCGGGCAGGCCAGCGCGCGAGTGGCCGCGATCGCGACGCCGATGAGTGCCGCCCAGGCGAAGGGAAAACTCAGGGCGCCGAGCCATCGCTTATACACCACGCCACCGGCGACGAGCAGAATCAGGACCAGCAGGGCAACCATCTGCCGGCGCCGAGTCATGGCTGGAGCGTGGTTAGGTGGCGGCAAGCGCCAAGTATGCGCCCGGATCTGTCGGGAGGGCGCGACAATTTGTGCACGCGCGCGAGCAGCAGATTTCCCGATTCGCGATTCCCGATCCCAGATTGCAGGTTCAAGATTCCCGACTGGCGATTGTCAGGTTGTGTAATTGGCTCCTCGGGCTGGATTCGAACCAGCAACCCTCCGGTTAACAGTGGCTACTGGATGATCGCTACCGAGTGATATGGCGTGACACCCGCTTGGTTCTCATAGGGGAATTGGCAGGCTCAAGCCTTACCCAGTTGCTACCGAGTAATACCAAGTGTGTGCGTGACTCCCCACAGAATCCCCCACAGTCCTTGAGGGCCAAGGGGCCACCCTGCCGGGGGAGGCCCGACGCGATATGGCCCCGCCGGAGTAGGGGGTGCCCGTCCGAGTTTTTTCTTTGAAAACGGTCCAACCGTGAACAGGCATAGGATGAGTAGCTTGGCTTGGGGCCGCATTGCGCCATCGGACGAGCGAGCGGGGACTACTTCCGTTGGGAGAACCAGATGGACGAACCGCACTATCTGCGCTTACGGGCTGAGATTACTCTCCGGTCAGGCCAAGCACCGACGATCCAACTAGACCCTCCCAATGCTCCCCCAACGCATCTGTGCCTAGCGGTCCTTTGCTATGCCAGCAAGATGCGATGGCTGGTGAACGACGACCCGACCGCCACAGAGTTTCTCCGAGGCCTGATCGAGGAAGCGTGCAGATCCTGGAACGATGGCTCCGGCGATCTGATCGATCGAATGCCGAACGCCGCCGCCCTCCGCGCAAGCGCTGGCTACCCGAGGGCTGTCGATCCCGTTGAGGTCTTCCGAATCTCGTTCTACTGGACAGGCGAGAGCAGCCGCGACAATCGCGCGTGGGTCATCAACGACATTCCCGATCCTGGCTTCGCCGCCAATCTGCCTTGGAGCGTCCTGCTGCTTCTCAATGCCGTCTTCGTCAGTGTGTCGGGGCAAGCTCGCGCACACATGCGCAGAGCCCTACAGAAGTGGTTCGACGCGGCGATGGACACTTCCTTCGACAACAACGCGCCGGAAACGCTTCCCCGCCTCTTTTTGCTGGCGCTCGATACGTATGAATCTACGGAGAGTTCGCTCAGCGAGTACATCCAACCCATATCAAATGAACAGGTGGTGCCGCTGCCTACGCCAGCGGGGCGAGACATAGTGAAGGGAATTCGCCATCAGTGCCTCCAATGTGGGCATCAGAACGCACTTGGAGGTTCCGAGTGCGAGAACTGCGGCGCTGATCCTCGGAAGACGGTCCCTTACGAGCAGGCCACGAAGAAACGCTGCCCGTTCTGCGCGGAAGAAATCCAAGCGGCCGCCATCGTGTGCAGGTACTGCGGGCGCGGTCTCGACGCGCCGAAGCCGAGCGCAGTCCTCGACAGCCGGTCGCTCTCGCGGCCACCAGCACAGGAACCGCACATTCAGAAGGGGGGTGTCGTGCAGGAAGTGACATCGCGCTGGTCTTTGCTAGGAATTCTCGGGGTTCTGGCCGCTTCGCTCGTGGGGCGCTATGCAGGCTTTGCGGCTGTGATTCCGATCGGGGGCATGTCGGTCGCGTTGGCAATCGGGTCGAGAGTTGCGATGGGAAAGGCCCGGCATTTTCTGACGGCAATTTCGGTGCAGTCAGGACACGTAGCGTGGTTCTTGGTTGGCCTGATCGTCATGACTTCGAGCGATGCAGTCCCAAGCGTGGGGTTTCAGTTGTGGATAGAAGTATCGGTAGTGATCGCTGGGCTGATCTGGCTCTACCGCAAACCGGGCTTTGGACCAGTAATCTCGCTAACGGCCTGGCAACTGTTCTCCCTGCTAGTGAATCTTCAGTCCTTCGCCCAGGCAGATGTCGGCACGCTGGAGCACAAGGCCTTGCTTGTTCACGTTGTGCTGCGGATTGCGGCGATCAGTTGGATGATCTCAGGTCTGATCGCTCTCAGAAAAGAGGCCCCCTAGTGCATCGGCCAAAGTTTTCGGCAACACACCTTCCACCACCACCCGTCTAGTCATTGCGGTGTTCCTAGGAGGCCAATGGCCGAGACCATTCATTCAAGACAAGTGATCGCCGCCGTGACGACCGTTGGGGTGCTCGTCGGACTCGCCCACATGCCCTACGGTTACTACAGTCTGCTTCGGTTGACAGTGTGTGGTTTTAGCCTCTACTTGCTCTTCGGAGACAACCCCGTGAAGACCGATTGGCGGCGATGGGTGACCGGCGGCTGCGCCGTTCTCTACAATCCAGTGCTCCCGGTGGTGATCGGTGAGAAGGACATTTGGATCATGCTCAATTTCTTAACGGCGGCGTGGTTCTGGATTCTGGCAACCAAGCGCGCAGCGCCTTCATCAGTTTGAGTTGGCGAGCTTCACGAGCATCTGTTGCGCCCAGATCATGGCAGATTGACAGGCGACTGCAGCGATCGGGTAACCAAAGGCAAACTTCAGCACATCCAAGCTGGGTCGCGGACTCGAACGTTGGCCCGATAGAATCGCGTACGCCGAACTCCAACCACGAACCAGAAGGGTCAGCGTGAAATAGATGCCAGTCAGGAAAAGAGCGGGCACAACGCTCGTGATCCCAAGCCCAGCAACCCCCCCATTCCACAGCCTTTCCAACCACACGGCGGCGTAGAGTGCCAAACACGCTGACTGAGCGACAATGAAATTGGCATTGAACGGAATCCACAGGTAGTGGTACCAGTGAACGCCGAGGAGTGTCTTGGGCCTGGCGTCGAAGTGCGAGCCAAAACGTTGTGCCCACGCAGCCCCAGTTTCGCCGGCGCGGAAGGCAACGAACGGGGTCATCACAACCAGCGTAGCCGCCAACACGTGCTGATCGGTCTCAAGCACCACAAGAGCAGAGGGAACCGCTACAACGGCCCACCGAAGGGTGGCAGGCGCTGCGGCCGCAAGCGCGACCATGCCGCCCTTTGAGCGAGCCACGGCGCCCGCAATGAACCCTGCCAAAATCGTCGCGCAGATGCTTCCGATAACACGCGCCAGCTCGTGCTTGCCCCAGAACAACCGCGGCCCTTCGTCCAGCGACGCCTCGCCAAAGAAGAGGCCGGCGCCCTGTTCTAGTGCTCCAGACGTGAGCCACCCGGCGAGAACGCCAACCACGATCGCGCCTGCCACTCGACTCCAAGGCGTTCGGGTTCCGTAGGGGAAAGCAATGGATGCTTGCATCAATTGCAGCTCTCTGAATCGTCCGAACTGTAGCACCTTAAGGTGACCTCGCCCCGATTTGCGCCGGAGATTGTCGGAAGGGTGGCTGCATCGTCGCCTCCGAACGGATCTTCCTGTCCAATGATTGACATTTCGCCCCAAAGAAAATCCCAGCAGACA
This sequence comes from uncultured Solibacteraceae bacterium, assembly GCA_964355365.1. GTDB lineage: Bacteria > Acidobacteriota > Vicinamibacteria > Vicinamibacterales > SCN-69-37 > SCUN01. The sequence continues at coordinate 9,637 of CAYHEX010000108.1, forward strand.
AGCTCATCGCGGCTGTTCCGCTGTCAAATGACTGATTCCAGGCGGCCAGAGAATCCCCATCGCATCCCGCCACAACACCCCTCAGTAACCACTAAGAGCCGCTGTGAAGTCCACACAATCCTCAGCCGAGGTCGAATGAACGATAAAGCGCAGAGGGCAGGGAAGGGGCGTAGAGGGTCAATGCGCCAGCCAAGCGCGGCGTTCGTTCGGCGCGGCTGGGAGCGGACACTTTGTCCGGACACTCTTAGACATGTCCCGGACAGACACCCCCTCTCTAGAGGGGTGTCCGGTGTCCGATCTGTCCAAAAGAGAAAGGAAAGACTTCATGCCAGTCTCTGCTCCAAGAGGCCGACGAGCTTCTTGCCGTTGCCGCCCGTGATGATCGTGAAGGGTTTCCCCTGGTAGTGGCTGATCGTGCGCTGCACGGTGTCTAGGCGCTCCCCGAGTTCTTCGGCAATCTCCTGCGCTGATCGGTTCCCTTGTTTCACCAGATGCACAATGCGTTGCTTCACCGGCAGGTCAGCGGCGAGGTCGGGCACGTCCGTGATGAGGCCGTCAGTGATCGTGGTGCGCTCCGCGTCAAAGCGAAGCGAGAGCGCGAATGCTGGCCCTTTCTGGGCGAGGTTTGCCTTGCGCGGAAACACGCCAACGGAGAGCGCGCCGCCAGAGCTGTCCGTCGCTTTGACGAAGTAGGTCCGTCGTGCGCCGTTATGCCAGAATGTCGAGCCGAACGGCTTCTGATCGCCCCCCTCTGACTTCGTCACGTGCGCGACGTGAAGAGAGCCGATTTCTCCGATTTGACGCACCGCCCGGAAGTAGGCGGCGGCAGATTCAGCGGCCTCCGGCGGCCCATCCGTGGCAAAGGCAACGGAATCAAACACCGCGAACTCGATCTTGTCGGCCAACACCAGCCGGCGTAGGCGGTCGGCCTCATGGATCAGAGGCCGCTCGCATCGGACATAGCGGATATCTGGCAGCACACTCGCACAAAGGCGTCCCAACCGCTCACGGTGATCTTCGCCGGACAGTTCCCAGTCGAAGTAGCCGACGCGCAGCCCGCACTCCGCAAGGTCTGCAAGCAGTTTGAGTGCAATGTAGGACTTCGCTGCGCCACCGTCGCCGAAGAGAATGCACGGATGCCGACGCGGCAGGTGGAACCCGAGCAGTTCAAATTCCGCACCTGATCCGTCTGGACGCGGAAGGTCACGCAACGACACCGACGGCGCGCCAGCACGCTCTGCCGTCAACACGCGCTGCGCCAGTTCCTCAACCAGACCGATCCAGTCAACGTCCTTGGCTCTGGAGCGCTCTTGCAGTAGCTTCCCACGGTCACTGCGTGCGCGAGCCGAGCTGAAGTTCATGTCGGCGGTGCTGAGGGCTCCATCGACGAGTCGTGCCCCAGCTAGTTCGCAGCGGACGCACAATTCTCCAACGAGTTCCTGCCGGTCCCTGCGCAGGCGATCGACAGTGAGCGATATCCCGAGGTCCTTCAGGCTGAGGCAGTAGACGCCATCAGCCAGCGTTTCAAAGCGTCGCTGCACGCCGTCTGTCAGGTCGGTCTGGCGTTCACTTCCAAAGATCTCCAACGCGGCGGGTGCGCTCATGCGGCCCGCCTGTTCTCATCGACTATCAGTGGCAGCCGGAAGAGGTGGCGGGTGTGTTGACGCGCCAATGCGTCATGCAGTTGATTCAGCGTGAGGCTGAGTAATTCTCGAAAACTGTCGCGCTCACGTTCGACTCGATGAAGATCGGCCGCGAGGTCTTCAATCACAAGGTCGCGATGGTCACGCATCACCGCCCCCTCTGCTGCGCCAGCCGGGCAACGATCTCGCGCCGGTGGTGAATCGGCAGGCCCAGCAAGAAGCCTGCGGCGAGCGAGCCGATCGAATGCCAATCGCCCCGTGGGAAGATGCGATGGCGGGCGAGCGTATGGTCCGCTGGGGTCATTGGGTCTCGCACCATGGTCTACTCCCTCCGCTTGGCGGGCCTGAAGCCCAGTTCCAAGAGACTTTCGATCTCTGAAACAGGTACGCGTACCGAGCGTCCGAGGCGAACGATGCCAATCCGACGCTGCGCGATCCAAGAGCGGATCGTGTGTTTTGTGAGCCTGAGCCTAGTAGCCGCTTCATTGACGGTCAGCAACGCGCTGTTCATTGAGCCTCCAATTGACGACAATGTATTGACTTATCGTCAGTCATGAGCAATCATACCCATGTTAGTTACGCTATATGACTCACTTACCG
>CAYHEX010000109.1:0-11821 GCA_964355365.1 uncultured Solibacteraceae bacterium
GTGGACGTGGTGTTCGCGGTCCCGCGGTGGTCCGAGCGCTGGGTGCTCGAGGACGGCGTGACCATGCCCGAGAGCCCCGAACATCGGAAGACCGGCGACCTGATGGCCAGCGACCTTCGCGCGTGGATCGACCGCACCGTGATCGGTACCGCCCATCTCTGGTCGTCATCGAAAACCTGGGACCCCGAGGGGCTGCTCAGCACGTTGCCGGCGATCGCGACGGCGCTCACGGGCATTGCCGCAGGCCTGGTGTTGAACGGGCCGCGGTCGCAGGTGGAGAAGACCGCGGTGCTCATCGGCGCCGGCGGACTCAGCGTGATGGCCGCCATCGTGTGGGACCAGCGGTTTCCGATCAACAAGAGCCTGTGGACGAGCTCGTACGTGTTGCTCACGAGCGGCCTCGCGTCGATCGGCGTGGCCGTGTGCTACTGGATGATCGACGTGCAGGGCCGTCGTGCGGGACTCCGTCCGCTCGTCGTCATGGGCATGAACCCGCTCGCGCTGTTCGTCATGTCGGGCTTCATGGTCAAGACGCTGTTGTGGATCAAAATCGCCAACGCGGAAGGGAAGCCGGTGGCGCTCTATAACTGGATCTACACGCACGCATTCCTGCCGCTGGGCCTCGGCGGCCCGAAGAACACGTCGCTGGCGTTTGCGCTGGCCACACTACTCGTGCTCTACGTGCCGCTCGAAGTGATGTATCGCCGGCGGATCTTCCTGCGCGCATGAGACGCCTCGCGCTGCTGCTCGCCGTGGTCGCGGCGTGCGGGGTCGCGGCTCCGCGACTGGCGGCACAGCGCGCCGAGCCGCTGCCCGTCGGCGTGCTGCTCGAACGGGTCACCGCGTATCTCGCCGAATTTGCGAAGGCCTATGTGCAAGCGGTCGCTGAGGAGCGCTACCTGCAGACCATGCGGCCCAAGCGCGTCGCGCTGGGCCTGACGACCACCGAGCGCCGGGAAATCAAATCTGACGTGGTCGCCGTCTCGGAGTCGAGCCAGACCTGGCTCAACTTCCGCGACGTGTTCGCCGTGGATGGCATCAGCGTCCGCGATCGCGATGAGCGTCTGACGAAACTGTTTCTCAGCGAGTCGGGCGACCCGCTGGCGAAGGCGCGCGTGATCGCTGATGAAGGCGCGCGGTTCAACCTCGGCACCGTGTCGCGCAACGTCAACTTTCCTGCGATGGCCCTCACGTTTCTGGCCGACGTCAATCAGGCCCGATCGGCGTTTCGCCTCGATGGCCGAACCCGCATCGCCGGCGTCGAGACGGTCATCGTCGCGTTTCAGGAGACGCGTGTGCCAACGGTGGTCAAGTCGGGCGCCGACGATCTTCCCGTGGCCGGGCGGTTCTGGATCGAACCGGCGACTGGGCGCGTGATGAAGTCGATGCTCCGCTTCGAGTCGCGCGAGTTCAGTGGACAGATCGAGGTCACGTACGGCTATGTCGAGAAACTCGCGGCGTGGCTTCCCGTGGAGATGATCGATAGCTGTGAGGGACCGCGTGAAGTGGTCTCGGGCCGCGCGACGTACTCGAACTTCAGGAAGTTCGGGACCTCGGCCGTGATTAAATAGCAGATTCCATGCCGCGAATTCTGGTCACCAATGATGATGGGTACTTCTCTCCGGGCATTGCCGCACTCGCCGCGGCCCTTCGCCCGCTCGGCGAGGTCATCGTCGTGGCCCCGCAGTCGGAAGCGAGCGCGGTCGGCCACGCGCTGACACTGCGACGGCCGCTGCGGATCGAGCGGATCAGCGCAGACGTCTACGCCGTCGACGGCACGCCGACTGATTGCGTCAACATCGCGATCGACGAGATCATGACGGCGCCGCCGGATCTCGTGGTGTCGGGCATCAACAACGGCCTCAACGTGGGCGACGACGTGACGTACTCGGGGACGGTGGCGGGCGCGTTCGAAGCGGCGCTGCTCGGGTATCCGGGGATTGCGGTGTCGCTCGAGCGCGCCGAGGCGGATTTCGGGCCGGCCGCCGCGATGGCCGCCAAGTTTGCGGCGCAGGTGCTCGAACACGGACTGCCGTATCGAACGTTCCTCAATCTCAACGTGCCGAAGGGCGAAATCCTCGGGATCAAGACCACCGTGCAGGCCAAGCGGAACCACATCACCAAAGTGGATCGCCGGATGGACCCGCGACAGCGCCCGTATTTCTGGATCGAGGAGGCGCAGGATGACTGGGCGCCGCACGACCGCTCGGACCGGCAGGCCATCCGCGACGGATATGTGTCCGTGACGCCGTTGCAGCCGGATTTGACCGACCATTCGTCAATTGACTTGATCGAGCAGCTTACGAAACGGATTGTCTCTGGGGTAAGATAGTCAGGTTGTCGGGGCGTGGCTCAGCCTGGTAGAGCACTCCGTTCGGGACGGAGGGGTCGGAGGTTCAAATCCTCTCGCCCCGACCAACTTTCCACCTCATTCCTGTAGCGTCGTCCTGGGTCCAGAGTTCTGGGTCCAGTGTCGGCCGTGGTCCAAGGTCCTCTTGGCCCGATCGTCAGCGTGATTTCGGACGCTGCACTCTGGACTCTGGACCCTGGACTCTGTACCCTTTCCGGCTGGAGGTTGGGTAATGAACAAATTGGTGTATCGGGCGGGTATCGCCCTCTTGGTAACAGGGGTTGTGGCCCTCGTCGCAACGCGGCCGGTCACGGCGCAGCGTCCCGCGGTGGACACGGCCAACGTGACGGTGAGCCCGTCGCTTTTCAGCGGTCTGACGTTTCGGCAGTTGACGAACTTCAGCCGCGGCGGTAGGTCGCACACGATTGTCGGCGTGCCATCGCAGCCCGCGGTGTTCTACATGGGCGCGGCCAACGGCGGCGTCTTCAAGACCACCGACTCCGGCGTAGTGTGGACCCCGATCACTGACGGCCAGATCGCTGTGGGCAGCACGGGCTCGCTGGCGGTATCGGATTCGAATCCGGATGTCGTCTGGCTCGGCACGGGATCTCCCGATCCGCGCGGCAACATTTCCAACGGCGACGGCGTGTACAAGTCGATCGACGCCGGCAAGACGTGGACGCACATGGGCCTCGAGAAGGCCGGCCTCATCGGCCGCGTGCGGATTCATCCGACCAATCCCGATGTGGTGTACGTCGGCGTCATCGGCAACATCTTCGGTGCCAATCCCGAGCGCGGCGTGTTCCGCACCAAGGATGGCGGCAAGACGTGGGAGCAGATTCTCAAGGTCAGTGACAAGACGGGCGCCGTCGATCTGTCGATGGACCCGAAGAACCCCAACATCATCTTCGCGTCGATGTGGTCCGTGGAACGGAAGCCGTGGTCGATCACGTCGGGCAGCATGGACGGCGGCCTGTTCCGCACACTTGATGGCGGCAACACGTGGCAGAAGCTGACCAACGGCCTGCCGACCAAACCGCAGGTGGGCAAGATCGCGGTGGCGGTTTCCGGCGCGGATTCCAAGCGCGTGTATGCATTGATCGAAGCGGGCAACGACGAAGGCGGCGTGTTCCGTTCCGAGGACGGCGGAGCCAGCTGGACCCGGATCAACGCGACGCGCAATCTTCAGCAGCGCGCGTTCTACTACACGCGCTTGTATGCGGATCCGGTCGAGATCGACACGGTCTATGGGCTGAACACCGGTATCTACAAGAGCACGGACGGCGGCAAGACGTTTGCGGGGTTCCCGGGCACGCACGGCGACAACCACGACTTCTGGATCAACCCGACCAACAACAAGATCATCGGCAATGCGAATGACGGCGGCGGCGCGGTGAGTCAGGACGGCGGCCGCACCTGGTCCGCTCAGGACAACCAGCCGACGGCTGAGATCTACCGTATCGAAACCGATCGCCGCTGGCCCTACTGGGTGTACGGTGCGCAGCAGGACAACGGCAGCGTCGGCGTGTCGACCGATGGATCGACCCCGTACATCGCGGCCGGTCCGGGTGAAGCGGGCTACATCGCCGTCGATCCCCGCAACCCGAACGTGAACTACGCCGGCAACTACGGCGGCACGCTGGTCCGCATCGACCGCACGAACGGCACCAACGAGAGCGTGCGCATCTACGAAGATTCGCAGACCGGTCAGCGCGCGAGCGAGATGAAGTATCGGCAGCAGTGGAACGCGCCGATCCGTCTCTCGCCCCACAACGCCGATGTCGTCTACACCACGTCGCAGTTCGTGCACCGCAGCAAGGATGCTGGTCAGACGTGGGATGTGATCTCGCCGGACCTGACGCGCAACGACAAGACGAAGATGGATTTCTCGGGCGGCGCGGGCATCACGCGCGACAGCACGGGCGTTGAGGTCTATTGCACGATCTTCGCGTTCGAAGAGTCACCGGCGACGCCGGGCCTGCTGTGGGCCGGGAGCGATGACGGGTTGCTGCATCTGTCGCGCGACGCGGGCAAGACCTGGCAGAACATCACGCCAACGGGCCTGCCGGAGTTCTCCACGATCAACGCGATCGACTTGAACGCGAAGTTGCCGGGCCGCGCGGTGGTCACCGCCTATCGCCACATGCTGAACGACTACACGCCGCACGTGTACCTCACGACGGACTTCGGCAAGACGTGGAAGCGGATTGCCGACGGCAAGAACGGGATTCCGGTGGGGCATTCGGTACGCGTCGTCCGTGAAGATCCGAACAAGCCGGGCTTGATGTTTGCCGGCACGGAATACGGCATGTACGTCACGTTCGATGAGGGCGCGCACTGGCAGCGATTCCAGCTGAACCTGCCGGTCACGCCGATCATGGACATGCGCATCATCCGCAACGAGATTGCGATCGCGACCGAAGGCCGCGCGTTCTGGGTGCTCGAAGGGCTCCCGGTGCTCGAGCAGGTCAAGGCGGGCATGGAAACGGCCGCGGCCACGCTCTTCAAACCGGCGGATGCGTATCGTGCCGGTGGCCCGTTGCCGACGATCTACTACTGGTTCAAGGACCAGCCGACGGCGGCGATCAGCGTGGAAGTTTCGGACGCCAAGGGGACCGTGGTGTTCACCGGCAAGGGCGAACCGGGCGCCGGTCCGGCAGCCCCGGTGGTCGCGCCGGCGGGTGGCCGTGGCGGTCGCGCCGGTGGCGGTGGCGGCGGTGGCGGTCGCGGTGGTCGCGGCGGCGGCGCGGCCGGGTCAAATCAGGTCTACGCGAAGGCCGGCCTGAACAAGATGACGTGGAATCCGAACACCGCCTATCCGCAGCCGTTCACGCAGCCGGCGGGCATCGTGATGTGGGGCGGCGGCGGCGGCGCCATCAAGGCCGCGGTCGGCGTGTATACCGTCAAGCTGACGTCGGGCTCGTGGAGCCAGTCGCAGTCATTCCGCGTCGACAGCGATCCGCGTTTGAAGAAGATGACGGATCTCGAAGGCGCCGAGCAGGTGCGGTTGGCGCAGGAAGTGGGCGGCTGGCTGAAGAACGTCTGGGACAACGTCGTGAAGATGCGCGACGCGACGGCTCAGGCGAAGGCGATCGCGGACAAAGCGGGCCCCGGGCCGGTCAAGACCGCGGCCGAGACGTTCCTGTCGAACTTGAAGGAAGTGCACGGTGAGCTCACGCAACTGCAAGGCTCGGCGGGCCAGGACGCGCTGAACTTCCCGGGACGGATCGACAACCAGATCGTCGAGCTCTACAGCGGCATCGTGGGCGTCGACCGCAAGGTGCCCAAGGGCATGACCGAGCGGTACACCGACCTCAAGCCACAGGTGGAGAAGCTGCTCGCCGCTGCGGCCAAGGCGCTGACGGCCGGGGTAGAGGCATTCAACGCGGTCTCCGGTCCAGCCAACGCGGGCACGATCACGATCAAGTAGGCACATCGGGCGACTCGAGAGTCGCCCGGTTTCTTCGTCCTCTCCAACCAAAGACCGCCATCATCACAAGTCCTGTGATGATGGCGGCGATCCACGAATCCACGCCCAGCCGGTGAAACGCCGCCGGTCCCAGATACCCGACCACGCCCAGCAACACCGATGCCCAGGCCAACGACGAACAGAGGCTCAGGATCGTGAACTTGAGTGGCGGCACCTCGGCGTAGGCGCAGGCAGCGGCAATCGCGATGCGCAGCCCTGGGGCAAAGCGGATCACCAGGATCGCGAAGGCCTCGCTCTGGCGAACGCGGGGTGCAAAGGCGCGGCCGAGTCGTTCAATTTTGGGCCACTGATCGAGCCAGCGGCGCGCACGTCCCCGCAGCAGGTAGAACACGAGCTGGTCTCCTGCCGTGGCGCCCAGCGCGCCCCAAAGCAAGACGGGCACGGCACTGAGTGAGCCTTGGCTCACCAAGGCGGCGGCGCCGATGAAGACGACTTCGCCCTCGAGAAATGCGGCGACGGCGATCGCCGGGTATGTCAGCCACCCCATGGCCGTAACCGTACCGCCCGAGGGGGGCTTTGACAATCTCTTATATACTTTTCGTTGATGGAATCTACAAAATCGCCGGGTGACGCCCTAAAGGCGCGCATCCGCAATGTGCCCGACTTTCCAAAGCCCGGCATTCTCTTCTACGACATCACGACGTTGTTGCGGGACCACGAGGGCTTCCGCATGGCGGTCGACGCCATGGCGGCCCCACATGTCGGGCGCCATGTCGACGTCGTGGTGGGCATCGAAAGCCGCGGGTTCATATTCGGGGCGGCGATTGCCGACCGGCTGCGCGCGGGCTTTGCTCCGGTGCGCAAGCTCGGCAAGTTGCCGTCCAAGACTCGGGCCGCGGCCTATTCGCTCGAGTACGGCACCGACTCGCTCGAGATCCATGAGGACGCGATCAAAACGGGGCAGCGCGTGCTGATCGTTGATGATCTGCTGGCGACCGGCGGAACGGCCGCCGCCGCCGTCGGGTTGGTCAAGGGGCTGGGCGGCGAGCTGGTGGGTGTCCAATTCCTCATCGAACTCGTGGCGCTCGGCGGCCGCGCAAAGCTTCCGGGCGAAACGGTCGGCGTTGTGTTGAAATACTGACGCAAGGCGCCCGTAGCTCAGCTGGATAGAGCACCGCCCTCCTAAGGCGGGGGTCACAGGTTCGACTCCTGTCGGGCGCACCATACGCAAGGCAGAAGGCAGAAGGCAGAAGGCAGAAACGAAGTTGGAAACAAAGCCAGAAACAAAGCCAGAAACAAAGTTAGAAGCGAAAAAGAAAAAGAGAGAGCGATGAAGGCACAGGAACGGCACCATCTGAAACAGAACGAGTTTGTGTCCACGGTTGTGACCGTGACGCAGTGGTATCGCGGCAATCAGGGGCGGTTTGTCGGCGGGGTGATCGCGGTGATCGCGGTGATCGCGCTCGCCAGCGGCTATTTCTGGTTCCAGAATCGGAATCAGGAGCAGGCCGGGTCACTGCTCGGTGTCGCGATGACGATTTATCAGGCGCCGGTGGTGCCGCCATCGTCAGTGCCGGGCGCCAAGCAGGCGGCGGGGTCCTACCCGTCGGAGAAGGCCCGCTATGAGGCCGCGCTCGCCGCGTTCCAGCAGGTCGCTGATACCTATCCCTCGTCGACCGCCGGCGTGGCCGCGCGGTATCACTCGGCCGAGACGCTCTTGAGCCTCGGACGGGCCGACGACGCGCAGAAGGCGTATCAGACGGTCATCGACAAGTCGGGGAGCACCGTCTATGGGGCGATGGCGCGCCTGGGCCTGGCCACGGTGATGCTGGCTTCGGGTAAGAGCGAACAGGGCATCAAGTCGCTCGAAGAGATGGCGGCGCAGCGTGACGGCATGGTTCCGGTCGACGGCGTGCTGATGCAGTTGGCGGCGGCGTACCAGACGGCGGGCAAGAACGCCGAGGCGCGCACCACCTACAAGCGCGTGGTGGATGAGTTCCCGGACTCGCCCTACGCGCAGAGCGCGCGTCAGAAAATGACGCTGCTCGGCTAGCGCGCGACGTCTTTCAGGAACGTGAATTCCGCGATCGGCGACAAGTGCACGCCGCTGAGCGTGGACTGAAAGACTGCAACATTCGTTTTGGTCCACAGGCTGACGTACGGCGCATCGGAGGCGATGATGCGCTGGACGTCGCCGTACAACCGCTTTCTCGACGCATCATCCGGCGCGCTCGAGGCCGCCTCGATCAACCGGTCCACCTCCGCGTTCTTGTAGAAACCCCGATTGAAACCCGCGGGCGGTGTCTGCGCGGAATGAAACACGCGTCGCAGCATGTCGGGGTCGGTCACGCCGACCCACTGCAACGTGTAGAGCTGCACGTTCCCCTTGAGCACATCCGCAAACAGCGTGGCGAACTCGTACGATCGCACGTCCGCCGCAATGCCCACATCGGCCAGATTCCGCTGGATCACCGCGGCCTGCAGTCGGTAGACCTCGCTCGTTGATGTCTTCAGGCTGAGTCTCAGGCGCGGCTGTGGTCCGTCGCCATCAGGGTCGGGATAGCCGGCCTCATCGAGCAACGCCTTGGCCCTGGCGACGTCATGCGTGAACTGAAAGACATTCGGCTCAAACGCCCAGGACATGGGCGGGATGATCCCCACAGCGGGCGTGGCGAGACCGCGCCGAAGGTACTCGACGATGGCCTGCCGATCGATCGCGTAGCCCACGGCCTGACGCAACTTGACGTTCTGCAGCAGGGGATCCCGCATGTTGAACCCGAGATACGCGTAGTCGGTGCCGACGGTTGTGGTGACGCCCAGATGCGGATCGTTGCGGAGCGCGTGAACGATGTCGGGCGCCAGATCGTTGACGATGACGTCGACCGTGCCCTTGCGCAGTTCGAGCCCCCGCATCGTGTCGTCGGGGACCACTCGGAACACGAGACCAGCGTTCCTGGGCGGCCCCTCGAAGTAGCCGGGGAACGCGGTCAGCGTGACGTGATCGTCGGCGACGAACTCCTCGATCGCATAGGGCCCGCTGCCGATCGGGCGCCGCGCGGCCTCACCGCCCGTGCCCGCCGGCACGATGCCCATCACGAGGTTGACGGGAAACGACCCGGACGGTTCGTGCAGATGAAACGCGACGGTGTAGCGATCGACGACGTCCACCGACGCGATCATTTTGTACGCGCCCTTGCGGCCCGAGGTGAACTTCGGGTCGATGAAGCGGCGATAGGTATAGGCCACGTCATCCGCCGTCAGTTCGCGTCCGTCGTGAAAGCGCACCCCATGTCGCACTTCGGCGATGTAGGTCTTCGGGTTCGGCGTTTCGAACCGGATGGCGAGGTCGGGGACGATCCGCAGCGACTCGTCGATCTTGAGCAGTGAGCTGAAGAGCAGCGTGTGCAGCTTCTGCGACGCTTCGTCGAGACCGACGCCCGGATCCAGGTTGGCAGGGCCGTTCGCCATGGCGACGACGAGGACCTTGGCCGGCCGCGCGGTCGGCGCACAGGCTGACACCGCCGTGGCGAGGAGGAGTCCGACAGCAAGGCAATTGAAATCGGGAATCAATTCGATGAATTGATTCCCGATTTCAATTGCCTTGGCCCTCGCTCGCCTCATGACTGGTCCTCGTCCGCGACGCGTTTCAGGTCCGCGAGCATGTTGAGCGCATCGAGGGGCGAGAGCCGATCCACGTCCACGGCGCGGAGGCGATCGAGTGCGGGGTGATTCTCGGTGGTGTGGAATAACCCCAGCTGTTGCTGCGCCACCGGGGCGGCGCTGCTGAGGCTGGGGCGTCCGCCGCGCTGCATCTCGTCCTGCTCCAGTGACTTGAGAATGTCCGTGGCTCGACGGACGACGGCCGCCGGCAGGCCGGCGAGCCGCGCCACCTGAATGCCGTAGCTCCGATCGGATCGGCCTTCGATCACCTTGTGCAGAAAGATGATGTCGTCCTTGAACTCGCGCGCGGCCACGTGGAAGTTCGCCACGCTTGGCAGCGCATCCGCCAGATCCGTCAGTTCGTGGTAGTGCGTCGCGAAGATGGTCTTCGGCCGCGCGCGCTCGTTGGTGGCCAGATGCTCGGCCACGGCCCACGCGATGCTCAGCCCGTCGAACGTCGCGGTGCCTCGCCCGATTTCGTCAAGAATCACGAGGCTGCGCGAGGTGGCGGTGTGCAGAATCGCCGCCGTTTCCTGCATCTCCACCATGAACGTGGACTGGCCGCGCGCGATGTTGTCGGACGCGCCCACACGGGCAAAGATGCGGTCCACGACAGAGAGTTTGGCGCTGCGGGCCGGCACGAACGAACCCGCCTGCGCGAGCACCGCCAGGAGCGCCGTCTGCCGCAGGAACGTCGACTTGCCGCCCATGTTCGGGCCCGTGAGCACGATCAGCTGCCGTCCTGCATCGTCGAGCTGCACGTCATTCGGGACAAAGGCGCCGGAGACGTGGCGCTCGACGACCGGATGGCGCACGTCGCTGGCGGTGAACTCGGCGCCGAGGTGCATGACGGGCTTGGTGAAGTTCGCTGCGGCCGCAGTGTCCGCGAGCCCGGCGAGCGCATCCAGCGACGCCAGCGCTCGCGCGGTGTCCAGCACCCGGCCCGATTCAGCGATCACCCGTGTGCGCAGCCGGTCGAAGATCTCGAGTTCGCGTGTGAGAATGCGCTCGTCGGCGGTGAGCACCTTCTCCTCGAATTCCTTCAGCGCCGGCGTGATGAAGCGCTCGCCGCCCACGACGGTCTGCTTGCGGATGTAGTCGACCGGCACGGCGTTGAGATTGGATTTCGAGATCTCGATGTAGTACCCGAAGACGCGGTTGTAACGGACTTTCAGATTGCTGATTCCGGTACGGACGCGCTCAGCCTCTTCCATCGCGGCGATGGCGGTCTTGCCACCGCGACTGATGCCGCGCAGTTCATCCAGTTCCGGATCGACGCCGTCGCGCACCATGCCGCCATCACGCGCGAGCGCCGGCGGCTCGTCGATCAACGTGGCGTCGATGTCGCCGCGCACGTCGGTCAGTTCGTCGAGTTCGGCGACCAGGCTGCGGACCAGCGGGGCCGAGAGTTCACTCAGCAGCATGCGCACGCGCGGCACGAGTGCGAGCGATTGCCCGAGGCCGGCCAGGTCGCGCGGTCCGCCCGTGCCGAGGGAGATGCGCGCCATGAGTCGTTCGAGGTCGTGCACGCCCTTCAACGTGTCGCGCAGCTTTGCGCGTTCGGTCGTGCGGAACGCGAAGTCCTCGACCGCATCGAGTCGGTCCTGGATGCGTTCAACCGTCACGAGTGGACGCAGCAGCCAGCCGCGAAGCTGACGGCCGCCCATCGCCGTGATCGTTCGATCGACCGCGTCCAGCAGCGAGCCTTCGCGCCCACCGTCCACGCCTTCGACCACGTTCAGGTGGCGCAGGGTCACCGGGTCGATGGCCAGCGCGTCGGTCGATGAGCGCAGGGTGATGTCGCGGACGTGCGTCAGATCGGCCTTCTGCGTGCTTCGCACGTAGTCGACGATCGCGCCGGCCGCGGCGGTCGCCAACGTGGCGCGGTCCAAGCCGTAGCCGGCGAGCGAGGCCACGCGGAACTGCGACAGCAGCGTTTCCTGCGCGCGCGCGGGATCGAACGTCCATCCCTCGACACGCGTGACGCGCACGGTTGCGAATGTCGGCAGCAGTTCCGCGATGTCCGCGTCGTCGGCGACCAGCAATTCCTTCGGCCGGATGACGGCCAACTCGGCGCTGGCCGCGGCCCGCGCTCCGGGGCCGGTGCACTCGGTGGCGGCGAATTCGCCGGTGGACGTGTCGAGAAACGCGATGCCGATGCCGGGCGTGGGGCCCGTGCCGAACGACAGCGCGGCGAGAAACGCGGGTTCGCGCGCGTCGAGATACGAGACTTCGGTGAACGTGCCCGGCGAGACCACTCGCGTGACCTCGCGTTTGACGAGTCCTTTCGCTTTTTTCGGATCCTCAACCTGGTCGCAGATCGCGACGCGGTAGCCCTTGCGGATCAACCGGCCGAGGTACGTGTCGAGCGCGTGGAAGGG
>CAYHEX010000110.1:0-11667 GCA_964355365.1 uncultured Solibacteraceae bacterium
TCTCGAACACGACTTTCAGCCCCTTGTGCAGGTAGCTGGCCACCTCAAGGCGGTCGCGAATGATCTTCGCCTCGAAGGTGATCTTCGGAAAGATCGTGGAGTCTGGCTTGAAGAACACGGTCGTGCCGGTGCCGCGCGCCGGGCCGAGCTTCTTCACGCTGCCAACGGGTGCGCCCTGCTTGTAACGCTGTTCCCACGTGGCACCATCGCGCTTGACCGTCGCGACCAGTTCGCGCGAGAGCGCGTTGACGACCGACGCGCCGACGCCGTGCAAACCGCCGGCCGTCTTGTAGTTCTGCCCTTCGAATTTGCCGCCGGCGTGCAGCGTGGTGAAGATCACCTCCAGCGCGCTCGTCTTCGTCGTCGGATGCTTGTCGACCGGAATGCCGCGGCCGTCGTCAGTGACCGTGATCGAGGAGCCGTCCTTATGCAGTGTCACTTCGATGTGTGACGCGTAGCCGTTCATCGCCTCGTCGATGGCGTTGTCGACGATTTCCCAGACGAGGTGATGGAGCCCCGTCGAGCCCACGCCGCCGATGTACATGCCCGGGCGGCGGCGAACGGGCTCTAAGCCCTCGAGGACGGTGATGTCTTTCGCGGTATAGGAGGACACGGTCAGATATTAGTACATCGACTCGGTGCGGGCAGGTGCGAACGGGTGCGCGCTGGTGCGGGCGGGTGCGCACAGGTGCGGGCGGGTGCGCACAGGTGCGCGCAGGTGCGCGCAGCTCAGCTCCCGTCGCGGGCGCGGAGGTTCTGCACCGTCCTTGCGCCGTCGTGAGTGTGCCGCCCGTGCAGACAATAGCAGGCCCTACTGCTTCTGCAACTCCGTTGCGGTGTAATACCGTCCGCTAACGACCACTCCGAGAATCTCGCGCGCAGCGCCACCACTGAAGCTGCCGCCTCGTCCGCGGCCACGGACGGGCTGGGGGGTGATGACGAGGTCGCCGGGCGCGCCTTCGTAGACCTGCCCGACCCAGGTGTGGCGCAGCGCGTCGAGCGGCGACGCCACCGAGCGATCAAAGGTCGCCGCCGACACGAGCGCCAACATCGCGTCGATGTGCCGCGCGCCGGTGAGACTCGACGGGATCGAGTCTTCCGCCCTGCCGACAAAGACAATGCGGCCATCGGCCACCGCGACCGTCATGCGCTCCTGGACAAATCCGGTGTTCGTGGTGATGGAGGCATTGCGAAACACGAGCGGGCCGGTAACGTTGCGACGCGACTGCCACTGGAGGCCGAGCGAGGCGAGCACGAGCAGCAGAATGATCGGCCGGCTGCCGATCATGAAGAGGCGGCCTGACCGTGACGCCGGCGCGGCCGCCGCGCCCGGTGCAATCGTGTCGGCTGCCACGGCCGTGCAGAGTTGGCGATAGCGCCGCCAACTGCGAATGGCAGCAACGATCGCGACGAGGTCGATGATGGCGAACTGAATGACCAACGAGTAACTGCGTTCGCGCGGTTGACCTGGGCCGCCGACGAAGAACGTGCTGAACGCCACGACGGCGGTGGCGGCGACCATCCCCACGGCAATCGCGATGTTCAGCCACGCGTCGGAGCGCGCGAGGGCCAGCGCGTCGCGCTGAATGTCGCGCGCAACGTCGGGCGACGGCTCGGGCTCCATCTCGGGCGGCTGGGGCTCGGATGGCGTCGCCGTGCCGAGGATCTCCGACATCAGCGACGCTCCCCGCGCGCCAGCACGACCCAGCCCTGCTCTTCAAACACGGTCGTGTAGCCGCGGCGCACGTACATCGACAACTGCGCGCGCACATCATCCGCGGCGCTCATCGGCCATGATGGCAGATCCGCCGCCGCGGCCACGACGAAGTCGGCGTCGGCATTCGCGCCCGGCCCATCCGTGCGCAACATGAAGATGGTCGGCCGACGCGTCAGATGCGGCGCGATCGCGGACTGCGCAACCACGGAGGCATCCGCGGGAATCTGCGACAGCGCGCGCGCGGCCGTGTCTGCGAACGGCGGCGCCTGATAGAACGCGGGCGAGAACAGCTTCCACATCGGCTGACGGCCGGGCAGCACTGTACAGAGCAGCAGACACGCGGCCGCGATGGGCAACGCGCGCACTCTCAATGCGGCAACACGTCCGAGCGCATCCCCAGCGGCCATCGCCAGGATCGGCGCGAGCGGTGCGGTGTAGTGAAACGACGTACCCCAGTGATTCGGACTGGCCGACAGAAACCGCTCAAGCGCGAGTGGAATGAGCAGCAGCCCGTACGACGACAGCAGCGGCAAGCCGGCGAACGGCACCAGCCACATCGCCATCGTCTGCAGCTTCATGGGCGGAGAGACCAGTCGGGTGAAGAACGACAACGGATGCGCGCGCACATCGCCGAAGGCGCTCCCCACGGCCCACGCGTGCTGGTCGTTCAGCGCGGGAATCACCACGCGCACGACTGCAACAAACAGCACGAGACCGACACCCGCCGCCCACAGCGCGTGGCGGCGCACGGCGGCATCGCCGCGTAGCGCCAGCAACAGCGCGGCGGCGACGACGAGAGGAATGAGATCCTCTTTGACAAAGCAGAGGCCGATCGCGCCGGTGAGAAACAGCGGCCAGGGACTCGCTCGTCCAACGTTGTCGATGCCCAGCAGCATGATGGCAATCAGCAATGGCGCAAACGCGAATTCGTGCACGTCAAACTGCGCGGCACGCTGCAAGCCCCAGAAACAGCCGTACGCGAGCGCCATCAGCATCGCCGCGCGCTCGGGCAGACGCCGCTCGAGAAACACCCAGACCGGCACGATCGATGCGGCGAGGAACAGCGCCTGCGTCACGATCAGTGAGCCGGCTGAGGGCCACAGCCACGACAGGGGGACGTAGAGGATATGAATCGGCGAGAAATGGTCGCCGAACATGTTCGAGAGTCCGTGAATCGTACTGGCCGGCGCTTCAAATCGACCGAGGTGCCAGACCATCTGATCGAACAGCCCGAGGTCGTACGCACTCGAGCCGAAGTGCCAGTGGCGCACCAGGCCGACCGCCGCATACATCACGGCGAACAGGGCGGCGACGACGGCCTTACTTGATGTTCGCGTCAAAGAAGCCTACGACACGCCGCTCGAACTCCTCGGGCATCATCTTGAGAAACTGCCCGTGGCCCACGGACGCCTCGTACCAAAGCTCCTTGGGATCACCGGCCGCGTCGAACAGTTTCTGACCGCTTGTCTTCGACACCACGACGTCGGCACCACCTTGCATGATCAAGACGGGACGGGGGCTGATACGACCCACCCACTGCTTGGCGTCCACGCTCGACGCGGGAAACCCGCCCTCGCGCTCGGCCCAGAACCGGATCAACGGCCCGAATGGAAACGGCGGCAGGCCGGTGAAGAACTTGACGCTGGTGTCGATCGTGTCGGTGAGCGACGAGAACGCGCTGTCGGCGATCAGCGCGCGCACGTCTGGGTGCGACGCCGTGTACTGAATCGCCAGCGACCCGCCCATCGACACACCGAACATGCCGACCTGCTTCGGATCCACGCCGGGCCTCGATTCAGCGTAGGCCGCCCACGCCTCCATGTCCGGCATCTCCCGCATTCCGAGCGAGAGCATCGTCCCCTCGCTGTGGTCGTGCGCGCGCACGCACATCAACATCACCTGGTAGCCGCGCCGGTGCAGGATCGCCGCCACGCCGAGCATGTTCTCGAGCCGATCCTTGTAGCCGTGCTGCACGAGGATGAGCTTGTGACTCTCGGCCGGGATGAACCAGCCGCGCAGCACGGTGCCGTCAGCCGACGTCACAGTCGCGTCGTCGTACGGCAGACGCCACGGTTCGTCCCACGGCGTCTTCGTCGATACCAGACGCGTGGCGCGGGGATTATTCAGTAGTCGGTGTGCTTCGGACTGCGTGACCGTTGCGGCGCCAAAGGCACCGATCACCAGGAACAGACCAAGGGTCCATGATGCGATTCTCTTGACGCGAGCCACTGCCGGAGAGTGTAGCCCAGCGCCTGCGCGCCGCCGCGCGGCTTACTTCAGCTTGAGCGTGACCGGCCGCCAGGTGGCGGGATCGTTGATCATGCCCAGAGCCACGCTCACCACTTCGAGTGTGTCCGGTGCGATCCGCACCAGCAGGTAGTCATCACCCAGGTTGTTGTTGGCATACATGCCGGCCCATTCGTCCTTCCACCGCGCGGCCTTCTCTTTGGGATCGCGGACGAGCGTTGCCGTCCCCTTCAGCGTGACGTAGCCCTTGTTGGCGGCGTCGAAATACAAAAGCGTGACCCTTGGGTCGGCTCGGAGTTGCTGCACTTTGCGAGACGTCGCGTTGGTCGCGAACCAGACGGTGAAATCGTCACCGGGCGTGAAGGGATCGATGATGCGCGCGTCTGATCCAGCCGCGGCTGACGTTGTAGCGAGCGTGGCGTAGCGTGCGTTGGCGATGATCGTGCGCGACGCCTTCAGAATGGCGTCGCGCGTGGGCGCTGGGGGCGGGGCGGCTTGGGGTAGCAGGAGGAGGACGAAGCTCAGACACCAGGTGGCAAGCGGCATGTCTCCATTCTATTTGCCGAACTTCCAGACGAAGTTGACCATCGGCGCGGCAAAGAAGAAGTCGGCGTCGAGCGGTGCAAACAGGCCGAGGTCGGCCGACAGCCGGTCGCCCATGAAGCGAATGCCGCCGCTGACGAGGCCGCCCTCTTCGAAGAAGTAGTTCTCGGTGACGAACTTCAGGCGACGAGTGAGGCGATGCTCGCCGCCCACCATGAGGACGCCGGCGCCCCCACCGTGGTCACCGGCCCGCGCATACGCCCAACCCAGACCGACCGTGACCGCCGTGTCGGTCGAGCCCTTGGTGGCGGCGGCATAGGCGATGCCAAAACTGGCGTCGTCAATATTCAGGAAGTGCATCACCCCGACCGAGACCTGAGTGGTCTTTTCCGCTACGAGCTGCAGTTTCGGGGTGAACCACACGGGATGCTCGGTTCCGCCGCCTACGAAGAGCGGGAGGCCGCCGCCGATCGAGAACCGATCGGTGACGCCATACTGCACGAAGGGCACGTAGATTTCATACACGCCGAAGTACGCTTCCCCGCGTTTCAACGTTCTGCCCGTCGGCCCAAAGAACAAGCGCGTGGGATTGGAGTCTTCCGGCCAGTAGTCGTTGTTGACGATCTTCCCGTGGACCACCTGTGCGGATACGACCTGGGCCACGTCGACCTCAAGCGTGGCACCGGCCTCGGTCCGGAACGTCACGCGACCCTGCTCGATCTTCTCCACGTGACCGAGCGCCCGCGTACCGTCGCGAAGGATGAGTTCTTGTAGTTGACCTGGTGCGCCGACGACGATGGGCGCGGGTGTTTGTTGCGCTTGCGCTGGACTCGCGACGCTCGGGACCGCGAATCCGAGCAGAAGTCCGATGACGATGGAGCGGAGAGTGTGTGGGATGTTCATGTCCACGAGCGTAGACAGTTGGGCGGCACGGGCCGTGAGGGAGACCTGACGGTGGCCGGATGTCTTCGCCCGGGGATAGGCGACTCAGGCGGGCGGCGCCACACCGTTTCTGATGAGCGCCGCGAGCACAGGGCCACGCCACGCTTCGATGAACGCCTGGTTGTAGTCCGCAGCGCGCGCAATACCCGCGGGAGACCAGGCTGTGACGAAATATCGCACCGTGACGCGGGTTGCGCCGCCTTCGGCCGTGCACTGGACGGTGACGCGACGGATCAGATCGCGCTCGGCCACAGCGAGGTACTCGACACGGCAGTCGGCGAAGTCACACGAGACCACGGTCCAGACCTCAGTGATGCCGTTCGGACCCGGCACTTCGAAGACGGCATCGGGTTCGAGGCGAAACGGGTTCGGGTGCACTGCGCTGATGCTCCACCCTTCGGCCCACTCAGCTTCGCGGACGGGATCGAACATGGGGAACGCCACATCGGGCGCCACGGGAAGTGTGAAGCTACCGGTGGCAGCGACGCGCACAGGGTCAATGGATGCCGACATGCCAGCTACGATATCGAACTACCGGCCCACGCGCGCGCAGACTCAGCCGGGAATCGCCCGTTCGAGGCGCAGCTCCAAGTGTCGCCGCACGTCGGGCCACTCGGTCGCAAGGATGCTGTAGAGCACGGTGTCCCGCACCGTGCCGTCGCGCCGCGCGGCGTGGTGGCGCAGGACGCCATCTTTCTTCGCGCCGAGCGCCTCGATGGCGCGCTGCGAACGGACGTTGAAGTTGTCGGTGCGCAGGCCAACGACCTTACAGCCCAGCGTGTCGAACGCGTGCGCGAGCAGCAGCAGTTTGCACGACGTGTTCAGTCCCGTGCGCTGACGACTCGCGCGATAGAAGGTGTAGCCGATCTCGACGCGATCGATCGCAGAGACGATGTCGTGATAGCGGGTGCTGCCGACAACGAGACCAGTGTCGAGCTCGCGGACCACCCAGGGCAGCATGTGCCCGTCGCGTTGTCCCGCCAGCGCCTTGTCGATGTACGCCTCGGTCTCGTCGGGCGCGGGCACGGACGTGAACCACAGCGTCCACAACTCGCCATCCGCCGCGGCCGCGGCGAGCTCGTCGCGGTGCGAGAGCATCAATGGTTCGAGGCGAAGGCCTCGGCCGTCCAGCGTCACTGCGCGCGGGTCGATCATCGGAACGCTGGAAGGTATCACGCCGGCGCGGCTACGCGCGGTCGAACGGCACGCCGAAGTAGATCGGGTCGGCCCTTCCTTCACGCTCTTCACGTGCTTCACGGTTGGATCGGCCGGAAATTCACATCCAGCACCTTCAGCCGTTGCAGATGCACAGCAAGACGCGCGAGGAAGTCCGGCAACTGCTTCTGCGCGACCGGTGTCCAGGCCACCTCGGCCAGCGCGATCAGCCGAGGGAACGCGTTGTACTCAACGTCCTTCCCATTCTGCAGGTACTCCGTCCAGAGCTGAGCCTGCACGCCGAGGATGTGTTTCTGAAACTGCGGCTCGAGCTGCGGCGGCATCGGATCGTATGAGTAGACCTTCTCGAGCGGCAGAAAGCCGCCGATGTTGAGCGGCTCATTCGCCGTGTCGCGCGTCTGGTAGTAGTCGAGATACGTGTAGCTCGTTGGCGTCATCACCGCATCGTGCCCCGACCGCGCAGCCGCCATCGCGTGGCTGATGTCACGCCACGCCATCACCGTCGCGTTCTCCGCCAGCCCGCCCTCGAGAATCTCGTCCCAGCCGATCAGCCGCCGGCCACGCTTCGTGAGGAATGTGTCCATCTGCTTGATGAACCAACTCTGCAACTCGGCTTCGTCCTTCAGGCCGAGCTCCTTGATGCGCGCCTGAATCTTCGGATTCGCTTTCCACTGATCCTTGGTCGCCTCGTCCCCGCCGATGTGAATCCACGGGCTCGGGAAGATCTCCAGCACTTCACCGAGCACGTTCTGCATGAACGTGATCGTGGCGTCATCCGGATTGAGCAGGAACGGCGACACCGCCCACGTCTGGCGCACCACCGTCTTCTGGTCCGTGCTGCCGAACTCCGGATACGCGGCGACGACTTCTTCCGAATGGCCCGGCATCTCGATTTCCGGAATCACCGTCACAAACCGTTCCGCCGCGTACGCCACGATCTCTCTGGCATCGGCTTGCGTGTAGAACCCTCCGCTCCGGCGATTGTCGAACTGCTCGGGCTTCGGATTGGTGACGTATTTGCCGATGAGCGTCTTGTCGCGCCACGCGCCGACTTCAGTGAGCTTCGGGTACTGCTTGATCTCGAGGCGCCAGCCCTGATCGTCCGTGAGATGCCAGTGGAACCGGTTCATCTTGTGCAGCGCGAGGAGATCGATGTACTTCTTCACGAACTCCTTCGGCATGAAGTGACGCGACACGTCGAGATGCGCGCCGCGCCACGAGAACCGCGGCACGTCTTCAATCGTGACGGCAGGCACCGTCCACGCGACCTTGGACGTTGGACCTTGGACCTTGGACGACGCTGCACTGCGGTAGATGTCGACCGGCATCAGCTGCCGCAACGTCTGCATGCCGTAGAAGAT
The DNA here is from genome assembly GCA_964355365.1 of uncultured Solibacteraceae bacterium. Classification (GTDB taxonomy): domain Bacteria; phylum Acidobacteriota; class Vicinamibacteria; order Vicinamibacterales; family SCN-69-37; genus SCUN01. Next base: position 7,987 of record CAYHEX010000110.1, read on the forward strand.
GCCCGCCGCCGCATGCGCGCTGATGACGATGCGCGTGGGCGACACAACAAGCCGATAGCCCTCGGGGCCGACGCCGGTCTTCGAGGTGACGGGCTCTTTCAGCAGCCGCAACTCGATCCGAGGCCCAGTCGGCGAGGCGCCGACCTGCACAGGCAGATCAAAGCCGGTCGCCGGCCCGAGCATCGACGCCATTTGCCTCCCCTGCGCCTTGAGCTTCGCGTCCACGACGATCGGGGTGGTGGCGGCGAGGGTGAAGGCGCCCTGCCCCGCCGTCACCGAGCGAGGCAACGGCACGATGTTGAACACTGGCGGAGCGCTTTGAGCGGTCTGGGCGGACACAACAGTGCAGGCGACGACGGCAAGGAACAACGACTTCGTCATTCGCTAACGGTAACCGACGCGACGGGATTCAAGAAAGAAGAGATCTGACCGATTGTACGAAGTGCAAGGAGCAGAGATGGATTCGGCCAACGAACAGGTGTTTCTCGCGCGACAGCCAATATTTGATCGCCAGCGCCGGGTCTTCGGCTACGAACTTCTGTTTCGCGCGCCTCAGGGCGCCCGGGGTCATGTGTCATTGGACGAGGAGAGCGCCGCCCTCCTCAGCGAGTCGATTCTGGCCTTTGGCCTCGATACGTTGACGCACGGCCGACCCACGTTCGTGAAGGTCTCTCCACACGTCCTCTTGACGGGCTTGCCGCATGCACTGCCGGCCCAGCAGGTCGTGATCGAGTTGCCGGAGGATATCGAACCGTCACCCGATGTGCTTGAAGCCTGCATGGCGATCCGGCGCAAGGGCTACCGTGTGGCGCTCGATCATGTCGTCGGAGCCTCGGCACTGACCGCGCTCCTGCCGCTGGTCGACTACTTGAAGAGCGATGTCACGCAACTCGCCCAGGTCACGGCCTGGGCGTCGATCGATGCCCGCCCTGGCCCGCCCCCGGTGGTCATCGCCACGCGGGTGGAAGGCGCGGACGACTTCGCCGAAGCGACAGCCGCCGGGTGCGCACTGTTTCAAGGCGACTTCATCGGTCGTCCCGTGATGAAAGCGACCACGGACATCCCAGGCAATCGACTGACCTATCTCCGCTTGTTTCACGGGTTGCAGAATCCCGACATCTCGCCGCGCGAACTCGAAGACCTGATCAAGCCCGACGCGTCACTCGTCTATCGCCTTCTGCGGGCCGTCAACTCGGCGGCGTTCGCGCAGCACAGCCGCGTGGACTCGATCCGTCAGGCGCTGGTGCTGCTCGGCTACGGCACGGTGCGGCAGTGGGCGTCGCTGTGGGCGATGACGGCCTTCAACTCGAACGCGCCCGACGAGCTCGTCACGATCTCCACCGTGCGCGGGCGCACCTGCGAAATCGTGGCGAACGAAGACCCGACGGGCATGCTCGGCGACGGCTTCCTCCTGGGCATGACGTCCCTGCTCGACGCGATCCTCGAAATACCGATGGACGACGTGCTCACACACCTGCCGTTGCCGGAAGACGTGGACGCCGCACTGCGCGGCCAGGACAACAGGAGCCGGCGTTTGCTCGACAGCGTCATCGCCTTCGAGCATGGACACTGGGACGCGTGCCGCGCCCTCGCGGTGCAGGCCGGGGTGGACGCGGAGGCGGTGCCACGAGCCTACGGACAGGCCCTGAAGTGGTACGGCCAGTTTAGAGCGGTGAGCCTCGCAGCATAAGAGCGTGGCGTGAACAGCACGGGTCGGCGGGGTGGGTACAACACCTAGTCAGCATTGTGCTGTGAAGAGCACGGTCGGCAAAAACGCTGCTCGCTAGACACTCGCGCCGAACAGGCGCCCGACCAGCGCGGTGGCGCCCATGGCCACGGCGCCCCAGAACATCACACGCACAGCCCCAGTGACGAGCGACGCGCCGCCGAGGTGTCCGGCCAGGCTGCCGAGCGCACCGAGCAGGACCAGCGTTGAGCCCATCACGAGCCTATTCATCCACGGCAACGGCGCGAATGCCGCCAGCACGATCGGCAGGGCGGCGCCGACCGCAAAGGCAAACGCGGACGCGATGGCGGCCTGCAACGGACGCGCGCGCGTGATCTCGTTGATCCCGAGTTCGTCGCGCGCGTGGGCGCCGAGCGCATCGTGTTGCTCCAATTGCGTCGCGACCTGATCGGCCAGTTCCGGCGTGAGACCGCGATGCACGTAGATCCCGGTCAGTTCGGCATGCTCGCCAACCGGGTCATCCGTCAACTCGCGGCGTTCCCGCGCCAGGTCCGCCGCCTCGGTGTCGGACTGGGAACCGACGCTGACGTACTCCCCGGCGGCCATCGACAACGCGCCGGCCACGCCACCGGCCAAACCGGCCAGCAGTACATCGTGACGCGACGCCAGCGTGGACGAAGCGACGCCGACAATGATCGCGCTCGTGGAAATCAGGCCGTCGTTGGCGCCGAGAACCGAGGCGCGCAGCCAACCGATACGTGTAGTGCGGTGAAACTCACCGTGAATGACCATAGGTGCATCATGCACCCGTTGCGGGCTCTACACGCCGAACTGGCGCAAGTGGTGGTCGGTGTGGCCGAAGCCCCAGATCATCCACTCGTTGCGAGACATCGGGCCAAATACGGGATGACGCGCGTAGACCGCGCCGGGCTCGGCAAAACGCCGCAGCAGGGCGATGACGCGCTGGCGGTCCTGCTCGAAATCGTCCGGCTTCGTGCCGTCGCGCAACGCGTCCACTTCCTTGCCCGTCGGAGTATCCTTCGGCCACGGCAGTGGCGTGTGGAGCGCAATGAACTTGATCACGGTCCGATTGAGCGCCGACTCCGCGGAACCGGCCGGCCTGTCGCCCATAACAACAAGCAGCGCGTCGGACAGATGGCAGAGCATCTGCGACGGTGTCATCTTGCCCCATTGGCGCGGGCTGTCCGGGCGAACCGCGTTCAACCGGGCGATGACGGTGTCGAGCGTGCCGAGGTTCGAGAGCGATCCTTGCGGGTACATGGGCCGATTCTACTCAGGCCTTCTCGTCGAGTTCAGCCCAACGCGCGTACAGCGCCGCAAGTTCCGCCTTGAGCGTATCGACCCGTTCGAGAGCGGTTCGGATGTTCTCCGACCCGGCCTTGTAAAACTCCGGTGAACCGACGCGTTCCTGCAGCGCCTTCTCCTCGTGCTCGAGCACTTCGATCTTCGCGGGCATCGTGGCGTATTCGCGCTGCTCTTTGTACGAACGCTTCTTCTTTTCAACGGGCGGTGTCTTCGCAACCGGCGCGGCTTTCACAGCGGGAGTCGGGTTCGCCGCCGGCGCCTTGCGCGCATCCTGCGGAACACTCGCCGCCGCCGCACTTTGCAGCCCCTGCTGCTTCCAATCGTCGTAGTCGCCAACGTTCTCGCGCACGACGCCGTCGCCTTCAAACGATAGGGTGGACGTGACGACGTTGTTGAGGAATTTTCGGTCGTGGCTGACCAGCAGAATGGTGCCGGCGAAGTCGGTGAGCAACTCTTCGAGCAGTTCCAGTGTCTCGATGTCCAGATCGTTGGTGGGCTCGTCGAGCACCAGCACGTTGGCGGGCCGCGTGAACAGGCGCGCCAGCAGCAGCCGGTTGCGTTCGCCGCCGGACAGCGCTTTCACGGGCGAGCGCGCGCGCTCCGGCGGAAACAGGAAGTCTTCGAGGTACCCATGCACGTGGCGCGGAAAGCCGCCCACCATCACGGTG
>CAYHEX010000111.1:0-11638 GCA_964355365.1 uncultured Solibacteraceae bacterium
CACCGAACAGATCCCCCTCATGAATCAGCAGGTCGGACATGCGCTTGAGCAGTTGCCGCATCCGCGACGTCAGATTGAACTCGATGTGCAGATCGTCAATGAAGATGAGAATGATGCGGCCGGACGTGTCGGCGGGCGGACGCACCGTCGGCAGGATAATGCCCGCCGGTGCCGCCGTCGCCACCGGCGCGATGTCGGTCAGCAGGCGCCCGCCATGGCTGAGCGCGAAGCTCTCGATCTTCTGCTCCACGCCGTCTTCCAGCAGCGTGAAGTCCTCTTTCTTCAGGTCGGGCAGAAACTGCTTCGTCTTCCCGTCACGCGGCGTGACGTCCTTGCTGACAAAATCAATCGACGTCGTGAAGCGGGTCCCCTGCTGCGGCAGCACCGCCGGCGTCCCCTGCGCCCACACCACCGTCGAGGCCGCGATCGTCAGCGCCAGCCGCATCCACCACTTCGAGTTCGTCTGCATCATTTTCCATTGTCCCAGAGCCGACCGGCTCACGATCTCTCGCACGGCCGCCACGACGCCCTCGGCGGCGGCGCGGCAATTCCTGTCGAATCGATTCACAATCAGCCGCAAAGGTCGCCGTGGCCGCCGTGACGGCGTCCGCATCCTGCCAATCGTCGGGGTTGAGACGCCCCGTGCGCTCGATTAGCCGGTCGCGCTCTTCGGGCGTCCGGGCACGGCGCGCCACCCGTTGCACCAATTCGTTATAGGACGCGCGCATCCGAGCCGCCTCAACCGCGCCAGCTGTCCGGCCAAGCAGAGAGTCGTCTTCCAGAATGGCGAGCGGCACCTCGGCAACGGGCGGCTCTCGCCTCGGTTCCGCGGGACCGGTCGGCGCGTTGCGGCCCTGCCGGGCACGCGCCTCCGACGAGTCGCCTCGTTCACGGCGTTCCGATCGCTCGGGGCGCTCCTTGCGCTGGCGGCCGCGATCACGATCACCGCGGTCCCGTTCGCCGCGCTCCCGCTCCGGTTCGCCCATCGGCCCGGCCACGCGCAGCATGCCCTGCCAGTCGAAGGTCAGATCCGGGTGGGTGTGTTCGAGTGCTTCCATCACTTCCGGATCCAGCAGGTTCCGTCCGACCTTGCGGTTGGACGGCGTGCGGAACATGTAAAGCAGCCGCGTACGTCCGGCCGACGGACCGCCGCCCGCGCGATAGGAGTGCATGACAAACGTGGTCTCGTAGCCGCGCTTGTCGCGAGCGTGACGCAGGAAAGGCACGGGTTACCGCCGCTTCTTTGCGGGGGCCTTGGCCTTGGGTTTCGACTGCTTCTTGGCGGCCGGCTTCACCTTGGGCTTAGCCACAGACTTCGCCGCGACCTTCTTGACCACCTTGACGGGTGTGCGCAGCGGCATCGGCTTCACCGGCTTCGCGGCAGCGACCGGCTTTGCCGGCATGGTGGGTTTTGCGGGCTTTGCAGGCTTGACCACGACCACCGGTGCTGGCGGGGGGGGCGGCGGTGGCGGGGGAAGTTCGATCTTCGGCTCAGGCTTCGGATCCGGCATCCGTTGGATCACCTTTGGGGCCAGCTTGTTCCCTGCCCTGACGGCGGCCGGATCTGCGAACACGCGCACCAGATCAAACTGATCGTTGACCGCGCGATAGGTCCAGATCTCTGACGCGTACACCTGATTCGCCCCAACAAGCCGTCGGGCGGTGTCGAGCGCCGTCACCGGCACATAAAGATGAAACGGCACTCTGGCGCGGGAGAAATGCGTCCACTGCGCCATCGCTTCGAGGTTATTGGTGGACTCGACTGTTTCAACTTCAATCAGGCCAGCAATCTTCTTGCCCGTCATCAGCACGATGTCAGGGTAGAAGATATTCACCCCCAGCTTGATCGCGCCAAGCTGCTGATCGCCGACGTTGGAAGTCACGTCGAACTTGCGCTTGTAGCGAGCCTGAAGGAAGCGAATCAGTCGATCGTGCTCAAGCTGTTCGCGGACCGGGCGAACAAAAATAGGCGTCACGGCAGGCGTATCGTAACACGTAGAATCCCTTTATGACCGCCCGGGCACAGGTTCTGATCGTCGACGATGACCCGATCGTCGGAAAAACGTTCGCCCGGATGCTCACGGTCAGCGGCTACGAGGTCACGGTGGTTCCTTCCGTGGACGCGGCGCTGGCAGAGGCGGCCCGGCAGCGGCCGGACGTGATCCTGAGCGACCTGCGGATGCCCTTGATCGACGGAATGGGCCTGTTGACTCGAATCCGGCGCGACCAGCAGCTCCGGGAAGTCCCGGTGGCGATCGTCACCGGAGACCACTTTCTCTCAGAGGACTTCCTCGGCGAACTGCGCGCTCATGGCGCGGCCGTCCGGTTCAAGCCTCTATTCATGAGCGATCTGCTGGAGTTGGTCCAAGGCCTCCTTCGTCCGACCGCCCGGAGTGCGTCATGAAAGCCTCGGCCGTCCACATTATCGGTGTCCCGCTGGACCTCGGCGGTGGCCGCCGGGGTGTTGACATGGGGCCGTCGGCCGTCCGCATCGCGGGCCTGGCCGAACGGTTGGCGCTGCTCGGCTGCAAGGTCGTCGACAAGGGCGACATCGACGCGCCGATCCCCGAGATCAAGGCCGAGGGCGATCCCAAGCGGAAATACATCAAAGAAATCACGCGGGTCTGCACGAAGCTGCACCAGCGGTCGCTGCAGTCCCTGGAAGAAGGCGCGCTGCCTCTGGTGATCGGGGGCGACCACTCCCTCGGTGCAGGGTCAGTGGGCGCCACCGCCGACTATGCCGCCGCGCGCAACGGCGAGATCGGCCTCCTCTGGATCGACGCGCATGCCGACATGAATACGCCGTCGACGACGCCGAGCGGCAACGTGCACGGCATGCCGCTCTCGGCACTGCTCGGACAGGAACCGTTCGAACTCGGCAAGATCGGCACGACCTTCCCGAAGGTTCGTCCCGAGAAAACGGTGCTGATCGGCATCCGCAATCTCGACGAAGCCGAGAAGACCAAAGTCCGCGACGCCGGCGTCCACGTCTTCACCATGAAGGACCTCGATCGCATGGGTATCGCGACCGTCATGGAGCGCGCCATGTCGATCGCGACCGAGGGCACCATGGGCATCCATGTGTCGTTCGACGTCGATGTCTGCGATCCGTCGATCGCGCCAGGGGTCGGCACGCCGGTCAAAGGCGGCCTGAACTACCGCGAGGCGCACATGGTCATGGAGATGCTGGCCGACGCCGACCGCCTGCTCGCGCTCGACCTCGTGGAAATCAACCCGATTCTGGACTCGCAGAATCAGACGGCCGTGTTGGGCGTGGAACTTGCGCTGTCGGCGTTCGGGATGCGGATCTTGTAGGCCGCGAGGCGCCCGCCTGCGCCGATCGCTCGCTCCGCTCGCGGCTCCGACGGGCAACCCTCGCGAGTCGCCCGATGGGCTCGCCAACCGAAACTGCGAGCGCAGCGAGCGTCAAGCGAAGGTTGGTGGGCCGGGCAGGGATCGAACCTGCGACCCTCTGGTTAAAAGCCAGGTGCTCTACCACTGAGCTACCGGCCCACGTGAAGCTGGGATTGTACTCCGATTACAACGCGTCAAGCACGAGAGCGGCCCGCCGCAGTCCTTCAGCAAAGATGTCCGGTCGCTGACCGATCCCCAACCGCAGGTGGTGTTCGTAGCCGAAGGCCGATCCGGGCGCGAGCATCACGCTCTGCTCGATCGCCAAGCGGTCCGCCAAGTCGAGCGACGGGACATCGCGGTCGTACTTGATCAACGCCAGAAGCCCTCCCCGCGGCGGTGTCCACGACAGATACGGCCGCTCGGCAATCCACGCCGCCGCGACCGCCAGGTTCGCGTCGATGATCCGGGTGTTTCGCGCCACGATCGCCTCGCGATGCTTCAGACCGAGCTGCGCGAGCGCGTCGTTGAGCTTGCCCGGACTGAGCGTGATGTAGTCGCGTAGCCCCCAGCACTGCTCCACCACCTCAGGGCTCGTCGCGATCCAGCCGATTCGGAGGCCGGGCAGGCCGAACGGTTTCGACAGCGTGCCCACGCTGATGCCCAGCGGCCCGCGATCGAACATCGGGCCGGCGAACGGCTCGCCGCCGGGCACGTCCAACCAGCGGTACGCTTCGTCGCCGATCACCATCGCACCGACCGACTCCGCCAGCGCATACACACGTGCGGCATCCGACGGCGAGAGCATCGCGCCCGTGGGGTTGTGCGGCGTGTTGACCACGATCAACCGCGTCTTCGGCGTGATCATGGCCGCGAGCGCGTCGACGTCGTAGCGATACCCGGTCTCTGGACCGACGTGCCACAGCGACACGTCACAGCCGATCGCGCGCGGGACTTCGTACAACTGCTGGTACGCCGGATACGGCGCAATCACGTGATCGCCTGGGCTGAGCAGGACGTTATAGAGCAGATAATTCGCTTCGATCGCGCCAGTCGTGACGAGGATATTCGACGCGTCACCACGCGTGTAGGTCGCGGCCAGCATGGCGCGCAGCGCGCTCGTGCCGCACGCCTCGCTGTAGCCGAGCGGCAACGCGAGCAACCGTCCAAGCGTGGCGGCCCGCTCGGCCGGCGGCTCGAAATCCAGAAGGTCGTTGGTCGACAGCGGCAGGATGCCGCTCTCAGCAATGTCGTACTGGACGTGCGTCTCGTGACGCGTCATCCAGCGTTCCAGAAGAAAAGGCGCGATCTTCATGCGGCGAGAGTATACCCGCGCGGGTGCGGGCAGGTGCGGACAGGTGCGTTACTGGACGGCGACCAGATCGACGTCGAAGATCAGCGTCGAATTGCCCGGAATCGGGCCGACGCCGGCGGAGCCGTAGCCGAGGCCGGGCGGGACGATGAGGCGGCGCTTACCGCCCACCTTCATGCCGACCACGCCCTGATCCCAACCGGCAATGACCTGCCCCGCGCCAAGCACGAACGAGAACAACCCGCGCCCGATCGACGAATCGAACTGCGCCCCCTTGTTGTCCGTCTTGCTCGCGTCGTAGAGCCAGCCGGTGTAGTTGACGGACACAGTCCGACCGGCCACGGCGGTTGCGCCCGTGCCGGCAGTGAGATCAGTAGCGCTAAAAGACACAGAGACACTCGCTGAAGGTGAGGTGGCGGTACTGCCACAGGCGCTGAGAGACACCAGCGCAATCAGAATCAAGAAACGCTTCATACCACTCCACGAACACAAGACGGAACACGCCCGGCCCAGACACACAAATGGCGTCCCCATCGGGATTCGAACCCGAGTCTCGGCCTTGAAAGGGCCGCGTCCTAGGCCTCTGGACGATGGGGACGCACAGGGCGAACCCATCAAAGATAGCATGTCACGATGCCACTTCCCAAGAGAGCCTTGGTCCTACTGGTAAGTCTCGCACTGGGCGCCGGCCTGGCGGCCGCTCCGCAGCGCGTCGCGTCGCCCGAACGCTTCCGCACCGAAGAAGCCACAATCGCCGGCGTCCATGCCGCGATGCGGGCGCGCACACTCACCTGCCGTGGGCTCGTCACGGCCTACCTGGAGCGCATCGAGGCGTACGACAAGGCCGGCCCGGCGCTGAACGCGATCGTGGTCGTCAATCCTCGGGCGCTGGCCGAGGCCGATGCGCTCGACGCGCGCTTCCGCCGCTCGGGCCTCACCGGCCCGCTGCACTGCGTGCCGGCCATCGTGAAGGACAACTACGAAACGATCGGCCTGCAAAGTGCCGACGGCTCGCTGGCCCTGCAGGGCTTCGTCTCCGACAAGGACGCGTACCTCGTCCAACGCATCAAAGCCGCCGGCGCCATCGTCCTCGCCAAGTCGAACATGGCCGAGTTCGCCTTCAGCCCACTCGAGACCGTGAACTCGATTCTCGGCACCACGAAGAATCCCTATGCGCTCGACCGCGTGCCGGCCGGATCCAGCGGCGGCACGGCGGCCGCCGTTGCGGCGAATTTCGGTTTAATCGGGCTCGGCTCCGACACCGGCAACTCGATCCGCGGACCGTCGTCGCACAACTCGCTCGTCGGCATCCGGTCGACGATGGGCCTGACGAGTCGCGCGGGGGTCATTCCGCTGAGCTACCTGGCTGATATCGCTGGGCCCATGACGCGCACCGTCGAAGACGCTGCGGCCGTGTTTCAGCTGATCGTCGGCGAAGATCCCGACGATGCGATGACCGCACGCAGCCATGGCCGTGCCATTCCGAAATACGGCGACGCATTCAAAAAGGGCGGCCTCAAGGGCGCCCGGATCGGTGTACTCCATCAGGCGTACGAGCGCGCGAACGCGCCGGTCGACGGCGACATCCAGACGGTCTTCGCGAAAGCGCTCGCGGATCTCACGGCCGCTGGTGCCGTGATCGTCAACGATGTGCGCGTGGAGTTGCCGCAGCGCGTGCAGGGCGCCGGCGCCTGCCGCGGCTTCAAATACGACATCAACGAGTACCTCGCCACGCGCGGTCGCAACGCGCCGGCACACAGCCTCGAAGAGATCATGGCGTCGCCGGCCGTGGCGTCCTTCCCCGCCAGCGTGAAGCAGCGGGCGCAGCAAGCGGCGTCCGCTGCCCTCGGGCAAGGTCCTGAGAGCGACGCGTGCAAAGCGGACGCGGCGTACCGTGCCGCATATGGCGCGGCGGTGACCAGGACCATGGACGAGTTGAAGCTGGACGCGATGGCGTACCCCACGTGGAGCCAGCCGCCGCAACTGATCGGCCAGACGTCGCAGCAGGCCGGAGACAACAGCCAGACATTTTCGCCGACGTCGGGATTCCCTGCGATCACGGTGCCGATGGGCTACACGCGCGACAGCACACTGCCAATCGGCATGAGCCTGCTCGGGCGCGCATGGAGCGAAGCGACGTTGTTCCGTCTGTCGTACGCGTACGAACAGGCCACGCACCATCGCCGCGCACCGGCGTCAACACCGCCCCTCACCGGCAGCGGGCGCGAACCGGCGCGCCAGAACGCCCCGATGATTCACCGATGACGCCGGCGCGCGTCACCGCGCTCACGGCCGCCGCGCTCGTGGCGTTCGCGGCCAACTCGCTGCTCACACGTGGCGCGCTGGCGACCGCGCGCATCGACCCGGCGTCATTCCTCGCCGTACGGCTCGCGTCCGGCGCGGCCGTGCTGTGGCTGGTCGCGCGCACCCACCACACGGGCGTGTCGACCGACGATCCAGCGAACCACTGGACCGCTGCGCTCGCCCTGACCGGGTACGCCGTCGCGTTCACATTTGCGTACGTGCGCATCGGCGCCGGCATCGGCGCACTCACACTGTTCGGCGCCGTCCAGACGACCATGATCGCGGCGAGCATCCGCCATGGCGAGCGTCCGCCGCTGCGCGACATCGCGGGGCTCGCGATCGCGATCGCCGGCCTGCTCACCTTGACGGTTCCCGGCGCGTCCCGTCCACCGGTGGCGGGCGTCGTGCTCATGCTGATCGCCGGATGCTGTTGGGGCATCTACTCCCTGAAGGGGCGCCGCAGCCGCGATCCGCTGATCGGCACCGCCCATAATTTTTTGCGAGCCACGCCGATCGGACTTGCCGTGCTGGTGTGGCAACGGCATCAACTGTTCGCGACCCCAATGGGCCTGCTGCTGGCTGGCGTCTCTGGCGCCATCACCTCCGGGCTCGGCTACGCCGTGTGGTACGCGGTGCTGCCTCGCCTCTCGGCATGGCGCGCGGCACTGGTGCAGTTGCTCACGCCGGTATTGACGGCCGGCGCCGCGGTGATCATGCTGGGAGAGTCGATGTCGTGGCGTCTTGCCATTGCGACCGGGCTCATTGTTGGCGGCGTGCTCATGCCGATGGCTGCCGCTCGGGGCAGTCGCGCATGAACCGCCGCGGCGTGTTCGCCCTGTTGACGCTGACGTTGCTCCTGGCCACGTCACGGCCCGTCTGGGCACAAAGCAGTTGGGGCATCGGTGTGCTGCCGAACGGCTCGATCTTCTTCTGTGATCGCGGACGCAATGCCGTCTGGCGCATCAGTCCCGACGGCCGGCAGACCACCGTGCTGAAGGGCGTGACCTGTCGCGCCGTCGTGTCAGGCCCGGACGGGTCGATCTACGGCGAGGCCACGCCCAGCGAACTCACGGCGGCCCGCGGTGTTGGACTCTGGCGGATCGACGCGAGGGGGCTGCACCAGTGGATCATGCCGCTCACACGCAATCCCGACGTCGGCGCCGGTTTGGCGCGCGACGAAGATGGCCGTCAGTATGGCTGGACGGGCATCGGCGTCGGCAGTCCGCAGTCCGAGATTATTCAGCGCGATCCCAGTGGCGCGGTCGTGGTGGTGGCGGGCGGCGCCCGGGGCCAGCGCGACGGCGCCGGACGCGCAGCCGCGCTCGGCAATGTCGCCGGACTGGCGCTGGCACCCGACGGCTCCGTGGTGGTGGCCGACACGGGCAACATCCGCCGCATCTCGCGTCTGCACACCGTGCGAACGGAAGCCACGGGCGTGATCACCGATTCCCATCTCGGTCTCACGACGATCGCGGGACTCTGGGGACGCGAACTCGGCGTGGCCACGGATGCCAGCGGTGCCGCAGTCGTCGTCGACCCCGAAGCGGGCCGCATCGTCCACGTCGACCGCGCGGGCCACGCCACGCCGATCTGGGAACCCGCGGGCGTTTCGCAGCGCATCAGCGGCGGCCGCTGGGGATGGCGTCCAACCGGCGTCGCCATGCTGGGACGCACCTATTACGTTCTCGATGAATGGATGGGACCGGCGATTATCGCGGACCTGATCGGCAGCCCACGCCTCTCGCAGGTGGACGCAGATGGCCGCGTGACGCGCATTGCGGCCATCGCCGACTGGACCGTGCGCGCCGCCGCGGCCGCGTTATGTATCGTCGCCGTATCAGCCGTGTGGGCTCGGCGCAGGCGACGGGCATCCACGCGGCCGCCCATGTAGACCTGCTACTCTGCCGCCAACGCGCGCAGAACCTCCGCCGTCGGCTCCAATGCATGCACTTGCGTCAGTGACAGATCGGACGAAGCCGCTCGCCATCGGTTGAACCACACCGCGCGCACACCGGCGGCGCGCGCGCCGGCCACGTCAGTCACGAGCGAGTCGCCGAACACCACGGATCGCTCGCGCGTGCCACCGACACGTTCGATGGCGTGGTGGATGATGCGAGGATCCGGTTTGGACGCTCCGAATTCCTCCGACGTCACAAGCACATCCACGAACGGCGTCAGCCCGCCGCGTTCGACTTTCAGGCGTTGTTCTCGAACCACGTTGTTCGTCACGATGACCAACTGCCAGTCGGCGGCTTTTGCGGCGGCGGCCAGTTCGAGCGCGCCGGGAATCATTCGCCAGGCCGCTTCGTACGCATGGCGATAACCCCACGACACACCGTCGAGCACGTCGGCGCGCGATTCCTCACTCCCCGCGGCTCCGAGCAGTTGGCGAAAGCGTTCCACCCGGGCCTGCTCCACCGTCCATCGTCCGGCGAGGACCTCGAGGTGCAACGTCTCCAGCACCACGCGGTGATGGCGATCGAATTCCTCCAGCGACCACGACTGAAACGCCGGCGTCGCGTCGCGCACAACGGCCAGCGCATCGCGTGTTGCGCCGGAGTGATCGAAGAGCGTGTCGTCCAGATCGCAGAGCAGCGTCCGCGTCACAGGTCGAGAATCACGTTGAACGACGCCGTCACGCGCACCGCCGTTCGGTCCAGCAGTGTCATGGCCAGCAGCGAATCAAACGTCTTGTCGCGCGTGTTCGCTGGGCCCGCCACGGCCTCAGGCAAGAAGACGAGCGTGTTGAGGGTCGCCTTCCCCGGAACGGTGACGCGCAGGTTGAGACACGGCGCGGACACGCCAACCGCACCGGGCACGATCGTCTCGACGCGGTAGCGTCCTTCAGAGTCGGTCCGCACGTGGCCACGCAATCGCATGCCGGCCGCATCCATCACTCCCTTGGCATCGGCCTGCCACACCTCCACGGTTGCTCCCGCGATCAGCCCGCACCGGAGTCCGATCACCGAACCGCTGAGCCACAAGGCCTGACCAGGCTCGCCCGCATCTGCCAGTTTGGCGCGTGATGGTGCATTGGCGCGAAATCCGACCGGCGTTCTTGCCGGTGTCGGCTTGGTTGAGGGATCGCACGGCGGTGTTGCCGCAATGCCGACGCCCGGGGGGAGTTGCTGTCCGGCAGCCATGGCGCGCCAAACCGACACGCCGGTCAGTGTCATGCCGACATGCGTCAGCCACTGCCGTCGTGACTGCTGCCGCGAGATCGAGAGTAGAGATAACGCAGATCGTGATGTCGCCATGGGCCGTATACTGGGACTCTAACAGTTCATTGGAGGTTCCCCGAGATGCCGTACCCCGAATACCTGATTGCCCCTATGCGCCAGGAACTTGTCGAACTCGGCGCACACGAGTGCCGCACGCCTGATGACGTGGACGCCACGCTCAAGTCCTCGGGCGTTGTGATGATGATCGTCAACTCGGTGTGCGGCTGCGCGGCCGCCAAAGCGCGCCCGGGAATCGGGCTGGCGCTGACGCACGCGGCCAAGCCCGACATGGTCGCGACAGTTTTTGCCGGCGCCGACGTAGCCGCCACCGATCGCGCGCGGTCGTTTTTCACCGGCTTCCCGCCCTCATCGCCGGCTGTGGCCTTGTTGAAAGACGGCAAGCTGCTGTACATGATGGAGCGTCGCGACATCGAATCGCGATCGGCCGAGATGATCGCCGACCAGCTCACGCTCGCCTTCGACAAGCACTGCGCGCCAGTCGCGCAGTAAGCATTCATCCGTACGGAAATTAAGCCGATTACCTAACGAGAGTGGCAGACCACATGGATCCGATACCTGACGACGCGGCGGTCATCCTGTTGGTTGAAGACGAACCGGCCGTGCGCGGCTTGTTCGCCATGTCGCTGCGGAAGGACGGCTACTTCGTGTTGGAGGCGTCCAACGGCGCCGAGGCGCTGGCCATCGTCGAACAGGCCGGCCGCGTCGATCTGGTTGTGACCGACGTGGTGATGCCCATCATGAAGGGGACGGAACTGGCCTCCCGCCTGCGGGAGACCTACCCGGAACTGCGCTTCATCTTTGTGTCTGGATATGTGGTCCACGACAACCTGGGGCCGAACGCCGTGCTGTTGCAGAAGCCGTTCGTCCGCCAGGATCTCGTGAAGAAGGTTGCGGATGTCGTTGGGCCCGCACCCGGCCGCATCTCCTGACGAGACCGCGCTCTACTTCAACCAGTTCGTGGCCACAGAGTCGTCGCGAATGATCGTGTGATCGCGATCTGATCCGGTGGACACGATTGCCGCCGGCACGCCGCTCACCTCTTCCAGGCGACGAATATAGTTCTTGGCGCCGTCAGGCAGATCCGCATACCGCGTCACGCCCATCGTCGGCCGATCCCAGCCAGGCATCGACTCGTAGATCGGCACGCACGCCGCCAGTTTGGCCAAGTCGCCGGGCATCTCGGTCAGCGTCTCATCTCCGCAGCGGTAGGCCGTGCAGATCTTGATCTCCGAGAACCCGTCGAGCACGTCGAGTTTCGTCAGCGCCAATGCGTCGAGGCCATTGACACGTGCTGCGTAGCGCACGGCGACGGCGTCGTACCATCCGCAGCGACGCGGACGCCCCGTGGACGCCCCGTATTCGTTGCCGCTCTCGCGCAACCGCTCGCCCGTCGCGTCGAGCAACTCCGTGGGCAGCGGCCCCTCGCCGA
>CAYHEX010000112.1:0-11576 GCA_964355365.1 uncultured Solibacteraceae bacterium
CCTTTTAGCTATTTATTACATGAGCTATCAGCGAGGCGCCATAATAAAGATGGGATCGGCGTCTTCGAGGGTTCGCGTCTCGGGTCCCCACCACCCGCTCGAGTACTTCAGGTGCGGTCCCAATGCGAGGCGGTAGAACTCAGTCGGCACCTCATAGTGCTGCGCGTTCGCCGCCCGCGTATCGACGGCAATGCGGCCCGTGCTGCGGGCCTGAATGAACGCGGCGCGCGCGCCTTCGGGTCGCGCGCGTTCAAGCGTCAGGCGGCGTTCGAGATTGCGGCGAATGCCGGCGCGAATGACGGCATCGGGCAGCCAGCCGCGGTCCACCAGAGTCGACGCCAGATCAAATGGTAAGCTCATCAGAATGTCCGCACTCGATCGGCCTGCGCCGCGCTATAACCCGCTGACCACAGCGCCGTTTGCGTTGATGCATCTCGGGGTGCTGGCGGTGTTCTTCTTCCCATTTCACTGGTCCCTCGTGGCCTGGCTCGTTGGGTCGTACTACCTTCGGATGTTCGCGGTCACGGCGGGCTACCACCGCTACTTCAGTCACCGCTCGTTCCGCATGAACCGCTTCTGGCAGTTCGCGCTCGCCTTCCTGGCGCAGACGTCCACGCAGAAAGGCGTGCTCTGGTGGGCGGCCCATCATCGCCATCACCACCTGATGTCCGACCGCAAGGCCGACATCCACTCGGCGGTACAGGAGGGCTTCTGGTGGTCCCACGTCGGCTGGATTCTGTCCGAGGAGTATGACGACTACGACCCGGCGGCCGTCTCCGATTTCGGCAAATATCCCGAACTCCGGTGGCTGGACCGCTTCCACCTCGTGCCCGCCGTCGTCTATGCCGCGGCGATTTATTTCATCGGCGGCTGGGACGCTTTTGTGTGGGGCTTCGTCTTTGCTACCGTGATCCTGTACCACGGCACGTTCTTCATCAACTCGCTCTCGCACGTCTGGGGCTCCCGGCGGTTTGCCACGCCCGATGAGAGTCGCAACAACTTCGTCCTCGCGCTTGTGACACTCGGCGAGGGTTGGCACAACAACCACCACTTCTACATGTCCAGCGTGCGTCAGGGCATCCGGTGGTGGGAAGTCGACGTCACGTTCTACATTCTTAAAGTGCTGTCCTGGGTGCGGGTGACGCGCGATCTGCGGCCGTTCCGCCTGCCCGATACGCACGACCAGCACACCGCGTGACCCCGCGGCGCATCGCCGTTGTCGGGTCAGGCATCGCCGGCCTGGGTGCGGCCTGGCTCCTCAGCCGCCGCCACGAGGTCACGGTCTTCGAACGCGACACCCGACTCGGCGGACACACCCACACGCACGTGTTCGATCGGCCTCACGGCCGGGTGACGCTCGATACCGGATTTCTCGTGCACAACGACCGCACGTATCCGCTCCTGCTGCGGATGTTCGCGGAGGTGGGCGTGGCCACGATGGACTCGGACATGTCGTTCGGCGTGACGTGGGCCGAGCAGGACTTCGAGTACAGCACCAAGGACATCAACGGCTTCTTCGGCCACCGGCGACTGCTCCTGAGCCCGGCGCACTACGGTCTCTTCTTCGAAATTCTCCGCTTCGGCCGCGTGGCGCCGACCCTGCTGGACCAGCCGGGCGCCGAGCGCATCCGTCTGGGGGAGTTTCTGGACGCGAACGGCTTCGGCGGCTACTTCGTCGAGCGCTTCCTGTTTCCCATGGCCTCCTCGATCTGGTCCGCGTCACTCGCCACGATCCGTGACTTTCCCGCGCTCACGCTCATCCGTTTCTTCCACAACCACGGCATGCTCAACGTCCGCAATCACCCGACCTGGCGCGTGGTGGTGGGCGGCAGCGGCGCGTATATCCCGAAGCTCACGGCCGCATTCGCGGATCGTCTCCATCTGAATCGCGGCCCGGTCGCCGTCCGACGCACCCCTGCGCACGCGGTCCTCGAGTTCGCCGACGGCACCTCCGAGGCATTCGATGACGTGGTGCTCGCCTGCCACGGCGATGACGCGTACGCGCTGCTCGCCGATCCCTCGCCGGTCGAGCGCGAGGTGATGTCGGCGTTCACGACGTCAATGAACGACACGTGGCTCCACACCGACGCGAGCTTCCTGCCCCGGCGGGAACGCGCGCGCGCCGCCTGGAACTACCAGCTCGGCCCGGCCACCGGCGGCGCCACGCTCACGTACGACCTGAATCGGCTGCAGCGTCTGAACGCCCCCGAAACGTATTGCGTGACCCTGAACCCTCCCCGGCCTGTCGAAGCGTCCAAGGTCTTGGCGCGCATGGCCTACACCCACCCGCTCTACACTCGCGAAGCAATAGCCGCCCAGGCTCGTTGGGCGGAGGTGAGCGGACACGCCCGTGTGCACTTCTGCGGCGCCTACTGGTTCTACGGTTTCCATGAAGACGGATTCCGTTCGGCCGTGCGCGTGGCGGAGTCACTGGGCGTGGCATGGTAGGCGGCCCCGCCCTTTACACCGGCCAGTTGCGCCACCGTCGGGTTCTACCGACGCCGCACGCCTTCACCTACAACCTCTTCATGGCTATGGTGGACGTCGACCATGTGGCCGAGCAGATGGGCGTCTCGCGGTTCACGTCGTACAACCGCTTCAACTGGGCCAGCTTCGATGAGCGGGATCACCTGGGCGATCCGCGTCGGCCATTGCGTGAACGCCTCGCCGAAAGCGCCACTGCCGCGGGACTGACGCTGCCCACCGGGCCGATCTACCTGCTGACGCACCTGCGATACCTCGGCTACAACTTCAATCCGATCTCGATCTACTACTGCTACGACCGGCAGCATCAACTGCGGGCGATCCTCAACGAAGTAAATAGCACCTTCGGCGAGCAGCGCTGCTACTGGATCGACGCCACCGACGCCAATCGTGGCTCCAACGGACTGCGTCATCGCACCGCCAAGACGATGCACGTGTCCCCGTTCATGTCGATGGACGTGGACTACGAGTTCGTGCTCACCGAGCCGGGCGACTCGCTCGTGGCTCACATGAACACATTCGCGCACGGCGCCGAGACGCCGCAACCGTACTTCGACGCAACGCTCACGCTGACCCGTCGTCCGTGGTCCGCGGCGGAAGTGCATCGTGCGCTGCTGCGGCACCCGGTCATGACGGCCAAGGTCGTCGCGGCCATTCACTGGCAGGCCCTGCGCCTGTGGCTCAAGGGCGTGCCGCACTATGCGCCGCCCGGCAAGACGGGGACGGAGGAAATCGCATGAGTTGGTTCGACCGGCGGGCCCGCGCGGTGTTTCTGGCCGCGGGCGCTCACGCCACGCACGGACAGCTGGAATTGGTGTGTCCGGATCGCAGTTTTCAGATCGGCCCGCCGGGGGGCTCGCCGTCCGCGATGCTGGTCGTTCACGACGAGCGCGTGTTCGCCCGCATCCTGGCCGGCGGAGAAATGGGCCTCAGCGAAGCGTTCGTGGACGGCGACTGGAGTTCGCCGGATCTGGTGGCGCTGATCCGACTGGCCCTCCGCAATAACTCCGCGATGCAGCGGCTGAATACGACCACGTCGTGGGTCAGCCGTCAGGCGCAGCGCGTGGCGCACGCGATGCGCAGCAACACGGTCGAAGGCAGCCGCAAGAACATCGCCGCGCATTACGATCTGGGCAACGACTTCTTCTCGTTGTTTCTTGATCGCGAGCTCATGTACTCGTCGGCCTGGTACGAGACCGAACAGGACACACTCGAGCGCGCGCAGTTCAACAAGCTCGATCGCATCTGTCGAAAACTGCAACTCACCCGCGACGACCACGTGCTGGAGATCGGCACCGGTTGGGGCGGGTTTGCCGCGCACGCGGCGAAGCACCACGGCTGCCGCGTGACGACCACCACCATCAGCCGCGAACAGCACGCGTACGCCGCCGAGCGATTCTCCCGACTCGGCGATGCGGGCGCGCGCATCACGCTGCTCGACGACGACTATCGCCGCCTGACCGGACGCTTCGACAAAATCGTGAGCATCGAGATGTTCGAGGCCGTGGGCCTCGCGCACTACGACACGTTCTTTGAGACGTGCGACCGGCTCCTGTCGCCAAGCGGCGCGGCGCTGCTCCAGCTGATCACCATGAACGAGCAGGACTTCCCGGTGTATCGCAAGACCACCGACTGGATGCAGACCTATGTGTTTCCAGGCTCGGAGCTCGCGTCGCTGTCAGAGATCCTCCGTTCGCTCGGACGCGTCACGTCCTTCCGGCCGTTTCATCTGGAAGACCTCGGCACTCACTACGCCAGAACACTGCACGACTGGCGCGAGCGCTTTCTCGCCAACCTCGACGCGGTCAGGAACCAGGGCATGGACGAGCGCTTCATCCGGACCTGGGACCTCTATCTGGCGTTCTGCGAGGCCGCGTTTGCCGAGCGTCATATCAGCGACGTGCAGCTGATGCTGACCCGTGGGTATCACGATCAGCTCTACTTCACTGACACCGGCGCATGGGACTCCACACGACAGACGACGACACAAGCGCCATGAAATGACGTAGAATTCGCGCACCGTATCAACTCTCCGATACGAGGGGGGGCGTCCGGTGGCCGAGGAATCTGTCTGGGAACTGCTCGGCCGCTTGCGGAAGATCGCCTCGCAGTTGCCGGGCGTGGCCTACCAGTTCAGGCTCAGACCGGACGGCACGTCCTGCTTCCCGTACGCCAGCGACCGCATCCGCGAAATCTATCGCGTCGGCCCGGAAGACGTCGTGGACGACGCGGCCATGGTGTTTGCGGTCATCCATCCCGATGACCAGACCGCCGTGATGGCGTCGATCCTGTCATCGGCGGCAACACTCAAGCCCTGGCGGCAGGAATATCGCGTGCAGTTCCCCGGGGGCGACGTGCGCTGGTTGTCCGGCAATGCCACGCCGGAACGTGAGCCCGACGGCTCGGTGCTGTGGCATGGCTTCATCACCGACACTACGGAACAACGCGCCACCAGAGACGCCAAGGAGGCGCTGGAGGTCCAACTGCGCCAGGCGCAGAAGGTGGAGAGCATCGGCCGACTGGCCGGGGGCGTCGCGCATGATTTCAACAACCTGCTCACGTCGGTCCTGGGTTTCGCCACGATCGCCAAGGACAAGCTACCGCCCGGCTCCCCCGCCGCGCGCGATCTGGATCGCGTGATTGAATCCGCCGAACGCGGTGCGGGCCTCACCCAGCAATTGCTCGCCTTCGCACGACGGAGAGTGGTCGCACCCGAAGCGGTGAACCTGCACAGCGTGATCGGCCGGGTCGCGCCCATGATCCGGCGACTGGTGGGTGAGCACATCGACGTGCAGCTGAATACTGACGCCCGAGTCCGCGCGGTCAAGATTGACGTGGGCGGCGTGGAGCAGATTCTGGTGAATCTCTCGCTGAATGCGCGCGATGCGATGCCGCAGGGCGGCACGCTGACGATTCGCGCCGAAGACATCACACTCACCGACGCAGACGCGTCCGCGATGGTCGACGTGGCCGCCGGGCCCCACGTGCGTGTGTCGGTTCACGACACCGGCGCCGGCATGACGCCGGAGGTGGTGGCGCGTGTGTTCGAACCCTTCTTCACGACCAAGCCCACCGGGCAAGGCACCGGTCTGGGCCTCGCGGTCTGTCACGGCATCGTCCGCCAGGCTGGCGGCCATATTCAGGTCCGCAGCGAACCCGGCCGCGGCACGACCGTGGAGATCGTGCTGCCACACGTGAACGAGCCGGTGCCGAGCGCTGCGCCGCTCCCGCCGAAGTTGTCGGCCCCGCGTGGGTCAGAGACGCTGCTGGTGGTGGAGGACGACGCCAGCATCCTTGCGCTGATCAGCCAGTCGCTCTCCCGCCTGGGCTACCGCGTGCTGAGCGCATCCGACGGCGTGGCCGCGCTCGAGATGTACGGCGATCGCACGGAGACCATCCACTTGCTGGTCACCGACGTCGTCATGCCCCGCATGAGCGGCAGCGAACTGGCAGAGCGCATGGTCGCGCAGCGGCCCGGACTGAAGGTGCTCTACGCGTCGGGTTACACCGAGGACGCGATCACCCACCACGGCGTGCTGGATCCGCACGTGCAGTTCGTACAGAAACCCTACACACCGGCGTCGCTCGCCGCACGTATCCGTCACGTCCTTGACGGCCCGGAGTAGCGCGTCCGCGCGTTATACACTTTGGCTGTGCAGAAGTGTCCGTCCTGCGGTTCCTCTCGCGTGTATCCATCGCGCGCGCGATCCCTCGTGGAACGCCTTCGGCGCATCTTCAGCGAGAAACAGCCGTATCGCTGCCACGCATGCAATCACCGGATCTGGTACGAGATCAGCCTGCCGATGACCGAAGGACCGGACGCCGAGCCGGAAGACCTCCGCACGGGCCTGTCATCGAAGCCGATCACCGCAGACGAGTTGGATCGCCTGGATCGGAACGAAGACCGTTGAGCTGTTCGCGCAAGACCGGCAGCAGAATCAGCTGCAGCGCGCGACTGTAACTCCGCACACCATCCTCGACCGCGTTCGCTCTCAGATACTCGTCGTAGACCCTGAACGACGTGGCCTGCACGGCCGGCTGGATCAAGGTCATGCGCTCGGAGAGCGCGTGGAGATCTTCGCGCACGCCCG
The DNA here is from genome assembly GCA_964355365.1 of uncultured Solibacteraceae bacterium. GTDB lineage: Bacteria > Acidobacteriota > Vicinamibacteria > Vicinamibacterales > SCN-69-37 > SCUN01. Next base: position 6,576 of record CAYHEX010000112.1, read on the forward strand.
GATCGGTCTGGGCGAGCACGTCGCGCCACACGTGGGCCGGCAGTGCGGCACCAGCCTCCACCAGCAGATACATCGACGCACTGTAGACCAGCGGATCACTGCCGCGCATGCACGCCGACCACCCCACCGCGCTGGCCTCTGCTTCGTCGGCCAGTCCCGCCAGGTGGCCCCATTCGTGCGCGAGCACGAAGGCCCGCTCGAACGGCAGCAGGTCCGGATGCACCAGCGACTCGAGCGCGAATGGATCGACCATGCCCGTCACGCCGGCCCGAGTGAAGAACGGCGTGAACACCGTGTATTTGGGCCGACCGGGCACCAGCAACCGGCCACGCCCCACATGCATCAGTGCCTGATCGAATGGCACAGGCAGCACGCGCGCGATGTCTTCGTAGCTCAGCAGTTGCTGACGCGCCGCCGGGCGTGTGCGGCCAGCCAGCGTGGCGGCCTCGGTCGCCAACTGGCGAAGGTCATCGACCGTTGACGCAGGCGGCGTCACGGGCGACAGCGACGTCATCAGCGGCGTTCGCCGGTAGTTCAATCCCCAGCACAGGAGAAACGCCAGCACGACGTACCCGATCGCCCGCATCGCGCGTCGACCGGTCTCGGCAAGCGCGGGCCACCAGCGATCGGCTCGTGCATCGCGAACGGTCATGACGATGCGGCGCACCGTCAGCGCCAACGCCGCGGCGGCGAACACGTCGAGCCAGGTCCACGGTGTGAGATTGGAGATCGTCGTCAGAATCGTTTGCCCGGCGCGGTACAGGCCGCCCGAGTACACCACGTCGATGGTCGTCGGCGGCCACGGTGCAGCCAACAGCAGCACGGCGGCCAAGGGCGGCCACCACCAACCCGACACGGGACGCGGCGTCACCTGGTCACTATCGGTTGAGTCGTCATGCGTAATCAACCGCACAGATTGTTGGTCGCGCACATACGAAAACGCCGATTCGGGCCTGACGGCCAGACGAATTCGAAATCCGATGCGTTTGTGGACGTGTTTTCGCCTGAATCCAGCCTAACAGGATCGTCATACACGAACGTCGTTGGTGTTTCATTCCTGAGCGCGCGCAAGATATTTTGCGCCGCGCACGCCGCAGCGTGCCCATCGGTGCCCTAGAACGCGAAGACCCGTACCCCGCCGAAGATCATCAGGATCACGACCTGCGCGACCCACGCGATGGCGCAGACGGCGAGGGCGCGCGGTGTGTGCTCGTAGTCGAGCGCCTGCCGCACAGCGATCACGTTCGCGATCAGCACCCATATGCCGATCACGAAGATGGAGAGGAACCAACCGAGCACCGGCACGATGGCCACCAGGTGCAGCATGCCCGCGGCCTGAGCGAACCCGCACGCGCGGAGAATCTGCGGCAGATCCGCCACGGTCTTCTGTTCCGGCAGGACCTTCGTACCGATCACCCAGATCAACACCGCGCTGAGGCTCCACCCCACGAGCGCGCCGAAGACCGAGCGGACGATGGCAAACTGGCCGACGGGCCCCGCCCAGCCGATCGCCGTGGCGACGCTGGCCAGCAGGACGATGAGCGCCGCCTGTCCGGTGGCGGTGGTGTCGTGCTCGACCTCTTCAAATGTCGCCGCGTTGAGCTTCATCGCCCCGATGACACGCGCTCCGAAACTGGCCATAGTGCCTCCACGCTCACGATAGCAGAACGGCTGCGCTAGACTTGCGTATGCCCGAACCCAAAGTGCAGGCGCCCCAGTCGTGGGGCCACACGGTGGTGCACACCGCGTGTCCGCTCGATTGTCCCGACTGCTGCAGCCTCGCGGTCACGATCGAGCGCGGCCGGGTGCTGAAGATCGACGGCAGCACCATCGCGCCTACGACCGGTGGCTACATCTGCGGCAAGGTCCGCCGCTTCGATCGACGCATTTACTCCGACGAGCGCATTCAGCATCCGGCGATCCGCAAGGGGCCGAAGGGCCGCGGCGATTTCATGCGCGTGACGTGGGACGAAGCATTTGATCTGGCGGCCGAGAAGATGAAAGACGCCGCGGAGCGATTCGGCGCGGAATCGGTCCTCCCCTTCTACTACGGCGGCTCGAACGGCCTGCTGACCAACGAAGCGGAAGACGCGCGGTTGTTCCGACGCTTCGGCGCGTCTCGCCTGGCGCGCGCGGTCTGCGCGGCGCCGACCACCGCGGCCGCCACGGCGGTGTACGGCAAGATGGCGGGCGTTTCCTATCGCGACTACGAGCACGCCAAGCTGATCATCGTGTGGGGCGCCAACCCGACGGCCTCCGGCATTCATCTGGTGCCGCACATCAAGCACGCGCAGCAAGCCGGCGCAAAACTGATCGTCGTGGATCCGCGGCGCACGCCGCTGGCGCGTCAGGCCGATCTGCATCTGGCGCTGCGACCTGGTACCGACTTGCCGGTCGCGCTGTCGCTGATCCGCGCGTTCTTCATGCATGGCCGCGCCGACGTCACGTTTCTGCGGGATCATGCGACCGGCGTCGATGAACTCCGCGCGCTCGCGGAGCCATGGACGTTCGATCGCGCCGCCGAAGAAGCCGGACTGGCCGCGGCGGATCTGGAGCAGGCCTTCCACTGGTACGCCGACGCAACGCCCGCGGTGATCCGCTGCGGGTGGGGCCAGGAGCGCAACCGCAACGGCGGCGGCGCCACGATGGCGATCCTCGCGCTGCCTGCGGTGGCCGGCAAGTTCGGCGTGCGCGGCGGCGGCTACACCCTCAGCAACTCGGCAGCGTACGGCATCACGGGCGAACCGCTCGTCGGTCACCCCGCGCCCAACACGCGCGTGGTGAACATGAATCAACTCGGTCGGGCGCTGACCGAGTACAGCGATCCGCCGGTGTCGGTGCTCTTCAACTACAACTGCAATCCGTTGGCAACGATGCCGGATCAGAATCGCGTGTTGCGCGGCCTCGAGCGCGAGGACCTCTTCACGATCGTGTCCGATCAGGTGATGACCGACACGGCGCGTTACGCGGATCTCCTGCTGCCGGCGACGACGTTCTTCGAGCACTACGACATTGCGAAGGGCTACGGCGCGTATCACCTGCAGTTGGTCCGGCCGGTGATCGACGCCATCGGCGAGGCGCGGCCGAACCATGAGGTGTTCCGCGAACTGGGCGCCCGTCTCGGTCTCTCTGAGCCAGACACCGACCTGCTCGGCGAATCCGGCGCGTTGCTCGAGACGGCGGCCAGACTGCCCGAGGCCGCGCGGGCTGCGCTGCTCGAGGAAGGCCCGCTGCCAATTCCCGGCGGTGGACATCCGATCCAGTTCGTCGATGTGTTTCCGAAGACGAGCGATCAGCGCGCGCATCTGTGCCCGCCGGATCTGGTGAGTTCGCGCGGCGCGTACGCGTATGCGTCGGATCCGGCGACGGAGGCCTACCCGCTCGCGCTCATCTCCCCCGCCAGCGAGAAGACCATCTCGTCAACGCTCGGCGAGTTTCGACCGGGGATCGCGTCGGTGAAGATCAATCCCGCCGACGCGGTACCGCGCGCGATCACGGACGGCGATCAGGTGCGCATCTTCAACGATCTCGGCGAGGTGCACTGCGAGGCGAGCGTCACACCGGAGGTGCGCCCCGGCGTGCTCTCGCTGCCGAAGGGCCTCTGGACGAAAAGCACGCTCAACGGCCAGACGAGCAACGCGCTGGTGCCCGACGCGTTGGCCGATCTGGGCGACGGCGCATGCTTCAACGACGCGCGCGTGCAGATTCAATTGCTGGGACGGCACTGACTGTCGTAGCCGGGGACCTTCAGACTGTCGTAGTGATGACTGTCGTAGCCGGGGACCTTCAGACTGTCGTAGTGATGACTGTCGTAGCCGGGGACCTTCAGGTCCCCGGGTGCGGCTCAGGGTAGCGGCAGCGCCGCAAAGCGCGCCGCGATCCCTTTCCACACCTCCCACGGGGCTCCCCATCGATAGAACTCCAGCGCCAGCGGCAGCCATCCAGCGAAGAACGCCGCAAGAACGACGGGAAAGACATGACGCCCGGCCTTGGCGTGCCTTTCCCTCCAGATCAGTGCTCCCAAAATGCAGAAGACGAGGCCGAACGTCATCATCTGGTAGTCGCCGGTCTCGGTTCCGAAGAGGTGGAGTTCGAGACGGTGGGCGATCCGATGGCCCACCGGGTCGATCAGAGCCAAGCCGGTGCAGACCATGTAGCGCGCGTGGACGGCAATATTGCGCCGGTTGATGATGGCCATCGTGTACGCGGCCACAAAGATCGACACAAGGACGACGCGGACATAGAGATAGTAGGCGGCGGTCGCCAGCTCTGGTCCCGCCTTGCCGTGCATGCTTGCGTGCGCCAGACCGACGAAGCTGATCAAGACCGCCGGCATCAAGACGTAAGAGGCGCGCCCAATGATTCGATGCAGGCGTCGTCGACCTGCGTGGATCGCCATCGGCTGCGCGATCAGGGTGAACAACCACAGGGTGCCCACCGCCGCATGAAAGTGCGTCCACCCACCGATGCTCTTCATCGGTTGCGACACGTATCCGGGCCAGAATGCGACCGCCGACAAGAGCAGCAGGACGACGTACGCATGCCCCGCCCACCGCATCGGTCGTCCGTTGTGGTTCGTCAATGGGACCTGAGCCTCGATATGGCCCAGCGCCTCGCCGAGACGCTGCGGGCGCCGAAGGCGACCGGCAGCGTCATCGGCTGGTTAGGCAGCACGTTCACCGCGACGATCAGCAATCAGGGACACGGCGACACCGGCACCCAGGATCAGGAGCACAACGCCGAGTAAGTAGAAATTGAAGCCGCTGCCGAGCATCTCCTTGAGCCACTTGGCTATCAGCATCTTCACGCCGACCACCATCAGCACCATCGCCAGGGCCAACTTCAGGTACCGGAACTTCTCGAGCATGCCTCCCAGCGCGAAATAGAGCGACCGGAGCCCGAGGATTGCAAAGACGTTGCTGGTGAACACGAGGAACGGATCGCCGGTAATGGCGAAGATCGCCGGAATCGAGTCCACCGCGAAGATCAGGTCCGTGAACT
>CAYHEX010000113.1:0-11570 GCA_964355365.1 uncultured Solibacteraceae bacterium
CGGCCTTTTCGTGAAGGGTGTCGAGTACAAGTTGCAGCAGGTATTTCTTAATCTTCTTCTCAATGCGCGCGATGCGATGCCTCGCGGCGGCTGGCTGACCTTGACGACGCAGTGTGACGACCGCGGCGCGACGGTGGAAGTGGCGGATACGGGGACGGGCATTCCGAGCGAACATCTTTCCCGCATCTACGATCCGTTCTTCACGACGAAGACGGACGGTCGGGGCACCGGCCTGGGCCTGTCGGTGACGTACGGCATCGTGCAGGAGCACGGCGGCACGCTCACGTGCGAGAGCGCCACTGGTCAGGGCACTCGGTTCACGTTGACGCTGCCGGTCGTGGCTCAGCGCGCTGCGGAAGCGGCGGCGCGCTGATGCCGCGAACGACCGGCACGATTCTGATCATCGACGACGAGGAGATCATTCGCGAGGCGCTCGACGCGCTCTTGTCTGGCGACGGGCACACCGTCAAGACGGCGTCGACGGCCATGGAGGGGCTCGACAAGCTTCAGGCGGGCTCCTTCGACGCCGTGCTGCTCGACCTCATGCTGCCGGACCGAAACGGCCTGGATGTGCTGCAGGACATCCGGCGATTCGATGACGATCTGCCCGTCGTGATGGTCACGGCGTACGGCACGATCGACAACGCGGTGACGGCGACCAAGCAGGGCGCATTTCACTACTTCACCAAGCCCTTCAAGAACGACGATGTGCTGCTGGTGGTGCGCAATGCGGTCGACCGCCGGCGGCTCGTGCGCGAGAACCGCGAATTGCGCCACCGTCTGCAGACCGGATCCCATCGGTTCGACGAACTCATCGGCGGCAGCCCGAAGATGCGCGAGGTGTTCGATCTGATCTCGCGCGCCGCACCGAGCCGCACCACCGTGCTGATTCAGGGTGAGAGCGGCACCGGCAAGGAGTTGGTCGCCCGCGCGTTTCACCGCAAGTCGGCGCGCGCCGACAAGGCGTTCATCACGGTCAATTCGGGCAACCTGCCGCCGGATCTGCTCGAGTCCAATCTGTTCGGCCATGTGAAAGGCGCGTTCACCGGGGCGGTGGCGCCGAAGAAGGGCCTGTTCGAGCTGGCCGACAAGGGCACGATCTTCTTCGACGAGATCGGCAATATCCCGCTGGACACGCAGGCGAAGCTGCTGCGCGTGATTCAGGAGCGCGAGTTCATGCGCCTGGGCGGCATCGATACGATCAAAGTGGACGTCCGCATCATCGCCGCGACCAACGTGGACCTGCGCAAGATGATGGACGACAGCAAGTTCCGCGAGGATCTGTTCTATCGATTGAATGTGATTGCCGCGCTGCTGCCGTCGCTCCGCGAGCGCAAGGACGACATTCCGTTGCTCGTGCAGCATTTCCTCGTGAAATACGGCGAGGAGAACAAGAAGCCCAAGCTGTTCCTGACCTCGGCGGCCATGGATCGGCTGGCGTCGTACGACCGGCCGGGCCATGTGCGCGAACTCGAGAACACGATCGAGCGCGCGGGGGTGCTGTGCAGCGGGACCGAGATCGGGCCGGATCTGCTTCCGGACAACGTGACGGGGTCGCTGGTGTCCGAAGTGTCAGACGTGACGATCCCCGCCGACGGCATTCACTTCGACGAAGTCATCTCGACGCACCGGCGCCGCTATATCGAGGCCGCGCTCGATGCGAGCGGCGGCGTGCAGAAGCGCGCGGCCGAACTGCTGCACATCAAGCCCACCACGCTCAACGAGATGATCAAGCGTTACGACATCCGCCCGCGGCGGAAGCGGTCTTTGGACGACCGGCCGGAGCCGCGCCCGGACGGCGCCGGCGACGACTGATCTTCGCGTCGCGACTGTGACGCCGACGCGGCGCCCGATCCGCCGCGCAGCCGCGTGAACATCCGTTCGTATTTCGAGATGATCACGTCCCAGCGGTAGTTCTTCTCGACGTAGGCGCGCCCGTTCTCGCCCATCGACTCACGCAGCGGGGCATCTTTCAGCAGCAGCTTCAGGGCGTCCGCGAATTCCCAGCGGTCCGCGTAGAACAGCCCGGCATTGCTCTGTCGGCAGTGGTCGACGAGCACCTCGGCGCGCGCATTGGCGAGCACGGGCGTGCCGACGGCGAAGGCCTCGAGCGCCAGCAGCGACAGGCTCTCGTACGGCGACGGCACCACGACGACCGTGGCGGCCTGGAGGGCGTGCAGGCGTTCCTGGTCCGACAGCAGTCCGGCGAAACGCACGCGCGGATCATCGGGCAGCGGCATCAGCTTCACGCCCATCAGCATCAGCGACGCGTCGCCGCCCTCGTGCAGAAAGGCCTGGAAGTACTCGAGCAGTTCTTCGCAGCCCTTGCCCGGATCGATGCGGCCCCCATAGAGCAGGAAGGGACCATGGATGCGGTGGCGTCGTCGGAAATCGTTGGCCGGCCCTTCGATGTGCGCCGGCAGTGCCTCGCGCGCCGCCTGCGGCGTGACCATCGCGGCGGCGCTGGTGTCTTCCTCGTCGACGCCGAGTCCGGCTTCCGGCAACTCGACGCCGCAGCCGACCACATCCTCCACGAGCGCTCGCAACCGGAATTTCGAGGTGATCATCCGGCGCTCGGACTCGGTATTCCAGACGATGCCGGCGGCGCTCGAGAACACGTTCTCGTAGATCTTGAGGCCGAGCGCCGGTTCGTCGTGGGCGGTCGGCACCAGCAGGCTCTTGGCCGGCGCGATCTTCATGCCGAGGACCGTCGGGGCGTACAGGTACGTGAAGAAGATCAGGACGTCGTACTGCTGATGGTGCCGTTCGAGGTACTCGATCAGTCCCGGCGCCCACGGACCCTGCTGTTTGAGCCACTCCATTTCGTCCTGCGACGAGTGCTTGTTCTCGAAGATCCAGTCCGAGTACGCGTTGAATTCCTTGAGGTTGCGCGTGCGCGAGCAGGCGAACCGGCGGACCGTGACGCCGCGGATGCGGTCGGTGCCCTCCGGGTACTCGTTCTGCCAGCTGATGTAGTCGCGCGCACACGTGGTGAGGACTTCCACCTGATGCCTGGGCGCGAGGCGTTCCGCGATGAGGCGGCAGTGGTACTCCGAGCCGCCGAGAATCTCCGTGCCGTACCGTTGGGCGATAAACGCGATTTTCACTGATCCATCCGTCGCCGCGTGCTCACGCTACCGCGGCCAGCACCGAACGCACCTGAGTTTCGAGGTGCGCCCGGCTGAAGTCCTGGAGCCGCGCACGCTGGCCGGTAATGACCTGCGTGCGGAATGGCTCGTCATAGATGAGTGCGGCCAGCAGTTCGGCCGCGTGCTCGAGATCCTTGGGCGTGAAGCACACGCCGGCGCCACCGAGCGTTTCGGGCACTGCACCGGCGCCGTAGGCGAGCACGGGCACGTCCATCGACATCGCCTCGATCAGCGGGACGCAGAAGCCTTCGTGCTCGCTGAGTGAGACGTACGCGTGTGCATGCCGATAATAGGCGGCCAGTTCGGCGTCGGGGACCGGACCGGTGAACCAGAAGCGCTCGTTGAGCATGCGGTACTCCGCGATCAGACCGCGGATGGCGTTGTAGTAGCGCGGCACCGCGTCGTAGCGGCCGACGAAGATGAAGCGGTATCGGAAATCCAGATAGCGCTTGTAGTGCTCGGCCATGCGGATCACGTCTTCGATCTTCTTGTTCGGGGCGATCCGTCCGACGAACAGGATGTTGACGAAGTCATGGGCCAGCAGCGACTCGATCGACGGCACCGGCGTCGCGTGGCGCAACCGCTCCGTATTCACGGCGATGGGCAGCACGCCGGTGTGCGGGAAGCCCAGGGCGTCGAGCTCGGCGCGATTGAATGCCGAGACGCCGAGCGCGAGGTCGGTGCGCTCGGCCAGCGTGGCAAGCTGCTCGCGGCCCGCCTGACACATGCGCACGAGGCCGGCGTCGTACGGCGCGAAGAAATGCGCGGGCGTGACGTTGTGGTAGTGGAGCACGCGCGCCCCCGGCAGCCGGCCGAAGGCCTCGGTCATGGGCGACGGCACGCCGAAGTGGTACATCGTCACGTCGCCATTGCGCGAGGCCGGGTCGCGCCACGGCCGGGCCTCGTCCTGCATGTCATCGTCGATGGACATCGCGAAGATATGCGACTCGTGGCCCCACGCGCGGAACATGTCGCGGAGCACGCGCGCGTTGTCGCCGACGGCATCGCCACGATGGGCAGACGGAATCCACTGGTTGATCGTCCGCGCGCTACTCACGCCGATGTCCCAGATCTGCGACCGCCGCTTCTTCCGGAGCGACGGGCAACGCGCGGAACGCCGAGGGGCGCGTGTGCAGCAACTCGGACAGCTCCTCGGCCAGTTTGAACTGACGCCAGAAATCGTAGGCCACCGGCGGCAGCGGTTTCGGCGGCATCGCGAACACCTGGTCCACGAATCGAAGCAGGGTGCCGCTGAAGTCCTTGGCCAGCAACCGGTCCAGCGCCGCGTCCTGGGCCACGAGAATCCGATCGCTCATCGCGTGATCGGACACCATGGCGTGCATGAGGGCCGCCACTCGCGCGGGGTCCTTCACGTCGTAGAGCACCCCGCCGCCATCCATGGTCGCCGGCACGGCGGTGGCCGCGTAGGCCAGCACTGGCACCCGCTTGTAGAAACTCTCGATCAACGGCACGCAGAAGCCTTCGTGCTCGCTGGCGCAGAGGAACAGGTCGGCGCAGTCGTAGAGGCCCGTGAGTTCCGCGTTGCTGACCTGACCGGCCAGATACACGTCACGCACGCCCAGTTGGGCGATGAGCATGTGGATCTGCGCGAGGTACGCGTCGAACCCGCTGTAGGCGCCGGCCAGAATCAGACGCGCGCGCGGGTTATACAACGTCTTGTATGCGTGGAAGAACCGGATGACGTCGTCGGGCCGTTTGTTCGGAATGAGGCGGCCGACAAAGAGAATATTCGTCCACTCATCGTCGTACGCATCCAGCACGCGCGGATCAGCCGGGATGTCCAGATGGGCGAAGTCCGGAACGACCGGCAGCACGTCGGTCGGCGCGAAGCCCAGGGCCTCGAGCTCCAACCGGTTGAACTCCGAGTCGCCGAGCGCGAGATGGACGCGGTCACGATACGCCGTCAATTCCCGGCGGCCGTGGTAACACTGCTTCACCAGCTGCGGGTGCACGCCGAGGAAGAATTCCGGCGGCGTGATGTTGTGATAGATGAGCGCCATGCGCGCCGGCAGCGCAAACGCGGTGCGCGACGCCCGCGATCCGATCGAGAAGTGATGGATGAGCAGATCGTCCGGTCCGACGTCGTTCACCATTTCCTGGTAGTCGATCGTCAGGTCCTCGAGCCGCGGGTCCGCGGTTTCGACGATGATCTCCGACTCGTATCCGGCGGCGCGGAGTGTGCGGCAGATGCCGAGCACTTCGTTGCCGATCGCATCGCCGTAGCCGAGCGTCGCGAGGATCTGGTGCACTTTCGGTTTCATGACTACCGCAGCACCGGTCCTTTGGGCGCGGCGTCAACGACGCCGGCCGCGGGCGGCACGTTCTTCGCGCGACGGGCAAACCAGCCCGGCAGCGGTTCGATGACCGTCGTGGACGGCTCTTTCTTCAATCGCTCGAATATTTCGAGGTACTTTCGCTCGATCACCGGCCAGGCATAGTGGCGCTTGAAGAACTCACGGCCGTTGCGCCCGAGTACCTGGTTGAGCGGGCCGGCAGCCTCCAGTGCGTACATGGCCTCGGCAAACTCCTCGAAGTTCTCGTAGTAGAGGCCGGCGTTGCTCCGGATGGCCTGGCCGCGCAGCACGTCGCAACGTCCGTTGGCCAACACCGGCCGGCCCAACGCCCACGCTTCCAGCGCGACCATCGACAGGCTCTCGTACGGCGACGGCATCACGAGGAAATCCGCGCCGCCCAGTGCGTCGAATTTGTCTTCGTCCGACACGAAGCCCAGATGCTTGATCCGCGGGTGCTTGGGGATCGGCAGCACGGCCGAGCCCGCCAGCACGAGATCCAGGCCGTCCGGGTACATCGTGGCGTAGCGCAGAAAATACTCGAACAGCTCCGCGCAGCCCTTGTTCGTATCAATGCGGCCGACGTAGAGCGCGTACGGTCGTTTGATGTTGAACTTCCGCTTGGCGCGCCACGGTTGCACACGCTCCGGGATGTTGGACCCCACGCCCACGACCACGCCCGGTACCTGGCGGTTATTGGACACCGCCTGGATCAACGCGCGTTCCTCGAGGGAGTTGTACATGATGGCGCGCACGCCGCGAAACACCGGCCCGAAGATCGAGGCGCCGATGGACGGCTCACGTTCGGCCGTGGGCACCAGCACCGCTTTCTCGGCCACGGCACGCACGCCGTGCCACGCGTGGTAGTAGCGGGCGCTGAAGAAGACGAAGAAGTCGATCTCGTCGCGCACGCGGCCGATGTGCCGGACGAGGGCCTTGCTCGTGGGACCTTCGCTGTTGAGCCAGGCGAGTTCATCCGCGATCGAATGCGTGCGTTCGAACACGACGTTCGACCGGCGGCCGAAGTCGTCGGGGTCTCGCGGTGCGTTCACGGGGAAACGCCGGACCGTGATCCCGTTGATCTTCTCCTCGCCGGCGGGGAGTTCGTTCTTCCACGTGATGTAGTCGCGCGCGCAGGTCGTCAAGACCTGCACCTCGGCGTGGCGGGCCAGACGCTCCGCCACGTACCGCGCGTGCAATTCCGCACCACCGTTGATGTCCGCGCCGTAGCGCTGGACGACAATCGCGATCTTCACTCCTTGGGCCCGTCCTGAGACATCTGGCTATCTCCGTCGTCTCCACCCGCGTCATCCGGACCGCCATCATCCGGCCCATCGTAGTCATCGGACTCGTTGGACTCGGGACCCTGGACCTGCCCCTGGACGCCCTGGACTGAACCCGGCACGGAACCCTGGACTCCGCCGCCTGCGGCGTTCTGTCCTGGCCGACGACGACGACGACGACGGCGGCGGCGTTCGCCGCGCTCGCCCTGATCGCGCGATTCGAGGCCCGCGCGCTGTGGGTCGTTCTGTGAGCGCTCGCCCTGGGGCTTGTCGCCAGCCGGGCGTTCGGCCTGGGGCTTGTCGGCCTGGGGTTTCTCGGCCTGCGGCCGGTCGTCCTGAGCTCGCTCGGCCTGCGGCCGGTCGTTTTGCTTTCGCTCGGCCTGTGGCCGGTCGTTTTGAGTTCGCTCGGCCTGCGGCCGATCGATGTGCCCCGGGCGCGGCGCGGGCTTGTAGGCCACCACGCTTTCGAGGGCGCGCGCGCGCCGTTCGTCGAAGTCCATCCGGCTCGAGAGCGACTCGACGCGCATCTTGAGGTTGCTGTTCTCGATGCTCAGGCGGGTGAGCTCGACCACGAGGTTGTGGATGACCTCGTAGTAGAGCGGGTCCATCTCTTCGCGCTGCCGAAACCGTTTGTGCATCTCCAGGTTGACCGCGTTTTGCTCGGTGGCGATCGTGTTGATCGCGTGGAGCATCGGCGTCGGATTGAAGAGCATCTTCAGCAGCGGATTGAAGAGTCGTCGGATCGTACGCAGCGCACCGCGGTGTGTGCCGTAGATGTCGATCTCGCCGGTCTCGAGCTTCTTCGGATCGGGACTGACCACCCGGTTGCGTCGAAAGTCCTCGACCAGATTGGAGCGTACGCCCCGCGGGTCCAGAAACTTCTCGAGCTTGACGCTCGCCAGTTCCTGGATCTCCTGTTCGGTGTAGTCGGCGCCGCGCTTTTCACGAATGCGCGCGCGGATCTGCCGCATGATCTGCTCGACGTCAACGGCGTCGGAACGGACCTGAAATTCAGCCATGGTTTGATCTCCTGCGCCGGGCATCACACGCCGGCGCTTCTTTCGCACAGGTTGCCAAAATGCAGAACGAGCGACGGGCCATTACTTCAACGGCCCGTAGATGATCGCGGCCACGAGCGCGCCCCACAGCAGGATGCACACCTGCAGGGGGCGGTCCGACAGCAGCAGATCCGAGGGATTGCCGTGGCTGTCGCCGCGATGGATGAGAAACAGATACCGAAACAGCCCGTAGATGGGCAGCGGCAGTGTGAAGAGCAGGCGGTCCGTGCCGAACTTGGCGATCGTCTCTGCGCTGATGGTGTAGAACGCGTAGGCGAGCAGCGTGCACGCCATGACCACCGAGATCATCTGATCGAGCATCGGCAGCGAGTAGTGCTCGAGGCTCGGCCGGTGCGAGGTCGCGCCGCCGGCCAGTGCGACCAGTTCGGCCCGGCGCTTGCCGAAGCCGAGGAAGAGCGCGCCGAGTAATGTCATGACGAGCAGCCAGTGGCTGAACGGCACGTGCAGCACCACCGCGCCGGCGTAGGCGCGGAGCACAAATCCAAAGGCGATCACGAGCACGTCGAGAATGGCCGCGTGCTTCAGCCAGAGCGAGTAGCTGGTTTGGAGGACGAGGTAGCTGAGTCCCACCCAGAAGAAGCCGCGATCCAGCAGGAACGCGGCGCTGAGGGCGCCTGCCGCGATGACGATGGCGGCGCCGGAGGCGGTGGTGACACTCAGCGCGCCGGACGCAATCGGGCGATGAGACTTCACCGGGTGGAGTCGGTCGGCGTCCTGATCCTGAATGTCGTTGATGAGGTAAACGACGCCTGACAAGAGACAAAACAGGCCGAAGGCCGCGGACGCGGTGGCGACATCTGCTGAATTCAGCAGCTTCTGTCCGAAAATCAACCCGGCGAAGACCACGAGGTTCTTCGTCCACTGTCCGGGCCGGAGGGCGAGCAGAAGATTGGTTGCCAGCGAGTGACCGCGCGCGTGCGTGTCGGCCGAAGCCGGCACCGCTGATGACTGGAGGTGATGACGCGCCATGTGGCCGAGCGACGGTTTTCAAAGTACGCGAGGGGCGTGATGCCCCTCGCGCCTGATGAGAACCCGCCGACGGTGGCGAGAGCTTACGAGAAGCTCTTCAGCGCTTCCGGCTCATTGTCAAAGGTCTCGAAGACCGTGAGCAGTTTGGTGATCATCAACAGGTCTGTGATGCGCTTTGTCAGATTGACCAGCTTGAGCTGGCCGCCCTGGCGGCTCACGGTCGTGTAGGTCCGAACGATTTCGCCGAGACCCGCGCTGTCGATGTAGGGGACGTCTGCCAGGTTCAGCAGCATCTTCTTGTGGCCCTGAAGGATCAAGGAGTTGATCTTGTCCTTGAGCACTTCGTCACCTTCACCGAGAGTAATCTTGCCCTTCAGGTCGAGAATCATCACCGGCCCGACGGCGCGCTGTTCGATTTGCATCAGAAGCTCCCTTAACGTTTGTTTCCCTGCTAGCGGTAGTGCCTACGGCGCCGTGGACGCGCCAAGCGGGCCTCGACCTCTCGCCAAGACCCGGAAAATTGTCCCTAGTCTAGGTGTTTCGCCTTGCTTTCACAAGAGAAGACCGGGCCATGTTACGGTTAGCTCCAGAGGCATCGTGCCCAATCGCGACATCCTGCCGCTCCAGCGGCTCAATTCGATCAATCGGCTGACGGTGGTGGCCCGGCTTCTGTCGAGCGCCGTCCATGACACCCGAAACTCCCTCCAGATCGTGACCGGGTACGCCGAGCTGTTCGCCGAGACCGTCGGCAACCCCGAGAAGGCCCGGGAGCGATCGCGGGCCATCCTGACCCATGCCGACCGAGCCACCCAGCGCATGCAGGGGCTGGTGCTCATGGCCCAGGAGGCCGTCGATTCGCCGACGCGCTTCGACCTCCGCGCGCTGGCCGAAGAGGCCGTTGGCCTCCGGAAGTCGTCATTTGGGCGTGCCCGGATCAGCGCGACCATCGCGCCTCCGGCGGGTGAATTCTGGGTGATGGCTTCGAGGTCCGATCTGCTGCGAGTTGTGGTGAATCTCCTGTTGAATGCCGAGCGCGCGGTGGCGGGGCGTCCTGGAGCCCTGCTGACGTTCACAGTTTCCGAAGCCGGCGGCCGAATGCGGCTGGTGGTGCAGGACAACGGACCTGGGGTCCCCGAGGCGATCCTGCCGACCCTTTTCGAGCCGTTTGGGCCTGGCGCCGGGCCCGGCATTGGGTTGTGCGTGTCACGGTGGCTGACGGAACGGGCGGGGGGAACGCTTCAGCTCACCAGCAACACCGGCGGCGCCCAGTTCGCCCTCGAGCTGCCGGCCGCGTAGATCCAACCCACGAGATTCCAGGGCTTCTCAACATGAGGAGCCATGGGGGGCCATGGGGAAGACCAACATCAACACCGACGGCTTTTCGAAAAGCTCTCTGAAAATCTGTTGGGCTGGTGTTGATCTTCCCCGATGGCTCCCCATGGCCCCCCATTGTTGAGGGATACTCGACGAAGGACCTGAAATGAGCCGAAGCGGATCCCTCAAGTCACGCAGGCTTCTCGTTGCGCTTATTGCCCTGTCTTGGCTGCCGTTTGCGACCAGCTGCGGATCACCGAGCGCACCAGACCGAGAGACGTTTGATCCTCTTTTCATCAAGGCCGGTGTTCAGCGTGTTTCGCTCACTGGGTACATGATTTCGAACGTTCCAGATTTTCCTGAATGCAAGCCGTTCGGCGTACCCTTCGCGGGCACGTACGTCGTGACGACGTTGATGTTGAGCAAAGAAGGGTCCGACTGGGTCGCACGTTCCTTGTCCCCCGAGCAAGGGTCATTGGCAATCCGTTTCCACAGCTCGGGCGGTTTCGTCTTCTCACATCCGGCCTTGACAGGCACGGCGACCGGCCTTCAGCTCTTCACGGGAGATAGCCAAGTAGGCGCCAGAGCAGTGCGACTCATCATCGATGGCACGGCATCAGTCGAAGGTTCGACCGCCAATGGTTTCTACACGCATGGCCGCATGACGGGAACGTTTCGCTTTGTCGACGATCAAGGGCAGACCGGTAACTGCACCGCCGTTGCCTGGGACCTTCAACCGGCCTTCTAGCCGGGCTCGACGGCGCTCCATGGAAACGGGGCGGGACCGTTCAACATGGGGAGCCATGGGGGGCCTTGGGGAAACCAAGGCCAACACCACCCCACCAGGCTTTCAAAGAGCTTTTTGTAAATCTGTCGGTGTTGTTGTTGGTGTTGACCTTCCCCATGGCTCCCCATGGCCCCCCATGTTGATGGTGTTTGCTGCTCGAGGGCTAGGCCGCGGAGGGATCGCCGACGCCGATGCCCAGTCGCTGTAATTTATCGATCAGCGTCGTCCGGCTCAGGTTCAGCAACTTCGCGGCCTGACGTTTGTTGCCGCCGGTTTTCTCAAGGCACTGCAGGATCAGGTCGCGCTCCATCTGCGACATGATCGAGGAGAAGTTCACGCCCTCATCGGGAATCGTCATGGACGGCACGAGCGGTGACCGTTCGGCCGGCTGCAGTTCTTCGGGCAGCATGTCGGGCACGATCTCCGTGTGACCGCCGCTCATGGCCACCGCGTGTTCGATGGCGTTCTCGAGCTGGCGGATGTTGCCCGGCCAGTCGTAGCGCATCAGCAATCGCATCGCCTCCTGACTGATCGAGCGGGGCGGCAACCCATTGTGTTGTGACGACTGCCGCGCGAACCGCTGCGCCAGCATCGGTATGTCTTCGTTGCGCGCGCGGAGGGGCGGCAGCGTGATGCGCACGACGTTCAGCCGGTAGTAGAGGTCTTCGCGGAAGCCG
>CAYHEX010000114.1:0-11548 GCA_964355365.1 uncultured Solibacteraceae bacterium
CAAGTTCGAAGCGGCGATTCGTCGTCCGTGGGGCATGGTGCTCGTCACGGGGCCCACCGGATCGGGCAAGACCAACACTCTGTACTCTTCGATTGCGCGGCTCAATCAGGTCGGCGTGAACATCCTCACAGCGGAGGATCCGGTGGAGTTCAACCTGCCGGGCATCAATCAAGTACATGTGCGCGAGCAGATCGGATTGACGTTCGCTGCCGCGCTCCGATCGTTCCTGCGGCAGGATCCGAACGTCATCCTGGTGGGCGAGATCCGCGACGTGGAGACGGCGGCCATTGCCGTGAAGGCCGCGCTCACGGGGCACCTCGTGCTCTCCACGCTGCACACCAACGATGCGCCGACCACCGTGAATCGGTTGGTGAACATGGGCATCGAGCCGTTTCTGGTGGCGAACTCCGTGAATCTGGTCTGCGCGCAGCGACTCGTGCGGCGCATCTGCGACACCTGTCGCGAGCCGTTTCCTCAGGCGTTGGACGCCGCGATTGCCGCGGGCCTCGATCCGGTCGTGGCCCGCGCCACGAAGTTCATGCACGGTCGCGGCTGCGATCGCTGCGGCCACACGGGCTACAAGGGTCGCGTCGGCTTGTTCGAGGTGATGGAGATGACCGACGCGATGCGTCAACGCGTGCTCGACGGCGGATCGGCCCTCGACCTGCGCAAGCAGGCGCTCGCCGACGGCATGGTCACGCTCCGGCAGAACGGTTTGCAGAAGGTGTGCGACGGCATGACCACGGTGGACGAAGTGGTGCGGGAGACGGTGCACTGATGACGAACTTGCCCGATTTGCTCAAACAGACGTTGGACCTCGGCGGCAGCGATCTGCATCTCTCGATCGGGTCGCCGCCGCAGGTGCGTGTGGACGGTCACCTGCGCCGCCTCGACGGGCCCGAACTGACGCCCGACGTGGTGAAGTCGCTGGCCTATAGCGTGTTGACCGATTCCCAGAAGAAGCAGTTCGAGGAGACGTGGGAACTCGACCTCGCGTTCGGCCTGCGCGGCGTGGGGCGCTTCCGCTGCAACGTGTTCAATCAGCGCGGCGCGGTGGGCGCGGTGTTTCGTCTCATTCCCGAGCGCATCCGCGCGCTCGATGAGTTGGGGCTGCCGCCGGTGCTCGGCCAGCTCGCCGATCGTCCGCGCGGACTTGTGCTCGTAACCGGGCCGACCGGCAGCGGCAAGTCCACCACGCTCGCGGCGATGATCGACCGCATCAATCAGGCGCGGCCGGCGCACATCCTCACGATCGAGGACCCCATCGAGTACCTGCACACGCACAAGCGCTCGCTCGTCAACCAGCGCGAGCTGCACGCGGACACGCGCGGGTTCACCGCGGCGCTCCGCGCGGCGCTGCGCGAAGATCCCGACGTGGTGCTGATCGGCGAGATGCGCGACCTCGAGACGATGGAAGCGGCGATGAAGCTGGCCGAGACGGGCCACCTGACGCTCGCCACGCTGCATACGAACTCGGCGGCGCAGACCGTGACGCGCATCATCGATGCGTTTCCCGCGCACCAGCAGGCGCAGATTCGCACCCAACTCTCGCTCGTGCTCGAGGGCATTGTGTGTCAGTCCCTCGTGCCGCGCGCGTCGGGCACGGGGCGCGTGGCCGCGCTCGAGATCCTCATCGCCACGCCGGCCATTCGCAATCTGATTCGCGAAGACAAGATCCACCAGATCTACTCGTCCATGCAAACCGGCCAGGAGAAGCTCGGCATGCAGACCATGAATCAGGCGCTCGCGCGGCTCGTGGACCGGCGGGTGGTCACGCGCGACGTGGCGCTGGCCACCACCTCCAACAAGGATGAGCTGATGACGATGCTGCAGCGTGCGGCGGCGACGCGGGCGGAAGCGGCGGTGGCGCGATGAGAGTGGAAGCGACGTCCGCTCGTCCCGTGCTGGCGCGGCCGACCGCGCCCAAAGCCAAAGCGGCGGCGCGGCGTCCGGCTGCCAGCGGGAAGGTGTCGTCGCGCAGTCTCGCGATCTTCACGCGTCAGTTGTCGGTGATGATCGACGCCGGTCTGCCGATCGTGCAGTGCCTCGAGTTGCTCGCGAAGGAAGAGCCTGACGCGCGACTGGCGCGCATCATTGATCTGGTGCGCGGCGACATCGAGGCCGGCCTGTCGTTTGCTGAAGCGCTCGAACGGCGCGGCGAGGCGTTCGATCCGCTCTACACGAATATGGTCGCGGCGGGCGAAGCCGGCGGCATCCTCGACGTGATCCTGGCGCGGTTGTCGACCTACATCGAGAAACAGGTGAAGCTGCGCGGCCAGGTGCGGTCCGCGATGATGTATCCGTCGGTCGTCCTCAGCATCGCGGCCATCGTCGTGGTCGTCATTCTGTGGAAAGTGGTGCCCACGTTCACGTTGCTGTTCAAGGGGATGGGCGCCGCGCTGCCGCTGCCGACGCGCGTGGTGATCGCGGCCAGTAACGCGCTGATCTACGCGCTGCCGTTTCTCGTGGCCGGGGCGATGGGCCTGGCCTACGCGTTCCGCCGCTACTATCGCAGCCCGCGTGGGCGTATGCGCGTGGATCGCATTCTGCTGTCCACACCGATGATCGGCAAGATCCTCCGCAAGGTGGCGGTGGCGCGGTTCTGCCGCACGCTCGGAACGTTGATGTCGTCCGGCGTGCCGCTGCTCGACGGCCTCGACATTACGGCGAAGACATCCGGCAACGCCGTCATCGAGGCGGCGGTCCGACAGGTGCGGTTGCGGATCGAGCGCGGCGAGACCATCGCCGCACCGCTCCGGGCCACGGGCGTGTTTCCGCACATGGTGTCGCAGATGATCGGCGCCGGCGAAAGCACGGGCGCGCTCGACACGATGCTGAACAAGATCGCGGAGTTCTACGAAGAGGAAGTGGATGTGGCCGTGGCCGGGCTGCTGACGATTCTGGAGCCGATCATGATCGCGTTTCTGGGTGTGGTGGTCGGCGGCATCGTTGTCTCCATGTACATGCCGCTGTTCGATCTGATCTCGCAGTTGTCGTCACACTGATGTGCTGCGTCACTGATTTCGTCGGTCGGTTGACAAATGTGGTGTCCACGCGCGGCACCCGCGGGCGTCATGCAGCTGAGCATCGCGCGCGTTGTGCCGGCTAACTCGCAATGAATCAGACACTTACCGCGACGGCCGCGAAGGGCTCCAGAGCTGGTACCAGCGTTGCCTATATGGTCCACGTCGGTTCCAGCGATTCGAACGCACAACACTTTTCCCAGGAGATGTCATGAGCACCAACAAGCAGTCGGGCTTCACCCTCATCGAGTTGCTGATTGTCGTCGCGATCATCAGCATCATTGCCGCCATCGCCGTACCGGGTCTGTTGCGCGCGCGTATGACGGGCAACGAAACATCCGCCATCGGTTCGCTGAAGGCGGTCACGTCGGGACAGGTCGCGTATTCGGCCTCGTGCGGCAACAACGCGTACGCGTCCAGTTTCGTGATCCTGGGCACGCCGGCGCCCGGCACGAATGACGGCTTCATCTCGGCCGATCTCGGCACCGTTGTGGCTCCGCAGAAGAGCGGCTACAACTTCACGCTCGGCGCGGGCGCCGGTTCGGCGGCCGGTCCGAATGACTGCAACGGCACCGCCACGATTACGGCCTACGTCGGCACGGCGATTCCGCAGACCTTCGCCACGACGGGCGGCCGGTCGTTCGCGGTGAACGCGGGCAACACGATCTGGCAGAACAACACGGCCGTGGCCCCGACCGAACCGTTCGGCGCCCCGGCGACGCCGATTCAGTAACTTGCCCCTTGTCACTTGCTCCTTGCGACTTGCAAGGAGCAAGTGACCGCCGTCCGTGATAAAACATCGTCACAGACCTATGACTTCACGCTCCCGGCTCATCATCCTGTCGCTGGCCCTTATCGGTTTGGGCGTTTCGGCCTACGCCACGTTTGTCCATCACAAGCTCCTGACGGACGCGGCCTACACGGCGCCCTGTGACTTGAGCGCCACATTCAACTGTTCCCAGGTGTATCTGAGCGCCTACGGCTCTGTGAAGGGCGTGCCGGTCGCGCTGGGCGGTGTCGTGTGGTTCGCATTCGTCGGGTTGGTCGCCGCGTTCGCCAACACGTCGCCGGCGGACGCCAAAGATCATCCGGCGGGCGCTTACGTATTTGCCGCATCGACAATCGGCCTGGCCGTGATCCTCTCGCTCGCCTATGCGACGTTCTTCGTCCTCAAGACCTACTGCGTGCTCTGCCTCGCCACGTATGCCGCCGTGATCGGCATCTTCGTGACGGCCGGCCTGACGGCCTCCGTGCCGATGATGAGCCTACCCGGCCGTCTGGCCCGCGACATCCGCAACATCCTGTCTCGGCCCGCGCAAATGACGGCGGGGCTCGTGTATTTGGTCGCGGCCGTGTGCGCGATCGCCTTCTTCCCGAGCACCGCGACCTCCGGTCCGATGACGTCCAGCGCGGCGCCGCCCAAGCTCGAGAACGCGTCGTCCGTCGCGCAGGCCGCCCAGTCCGATGATCCGAAGGTGCAGTTCGAGGCGTGGTGGAACGCGCAGCCGCGCATCGAAACGGGCGAGGGGCTTCAGGGCGCCAAAGTGGTCATCGTCAAGTTCAGCGACTTCCAGTGCCCCGGTTGCAAGCAGACCTGGCTCATGTACACGCCGGTCATCAAGAAATACACCGCCGAGCAGGTTCGCTACGTGATGAAGGACTTCCCGCTGCAGCCGCAGTGCAACGTCGCCGTTTCGCAGCAGGTGCATGCGTTTGCCTGCGACGCGGCGGCAGCGCATCGGCTGGCGGAGGATCGCGGCAAGGGCGAGGCGATGGAGAAGTGGATCTTCGACAATCAGCTCACGCTGACGGCCGCGAGCATTCGCGCGGCGGCGAAGGACATTGCCGGCATCACGGATTTCGATCGGGATGCGCCGACCAAGCTGGCGCGCATCAAGAAGGACACCGCTGATGGCGGCGCGTTGCAGATCAACTCGACGCCGACCTTCTACATCAACGGCGTCATGTTGCCGACGGGGCAGTGGCTGAACCCCGACTACTTCGATCTCGCGATTCAGCTCGAACTGAAGAAGGCGGGCGTTGCGGCGCCGCAGAAAGCCGGCGGCGAGTAAGTTCGCCGCCCGTCCGGGCGCATGACCAGCGTCGTCCGCGCGGAGCAACTCACCAAAGATTTTCTCACCGGTTTCTGGAGACCGCGGCCCCGCCGCGCGTTGGACGCGGTCTCCTTCGATATTCCGCAGGGCGCAGTGTTCGGTCTGCTCGGACCGAACGGCGCGGGCAAGACCACCACCCTCAAGTTGCTGATGGACCTCCTGCGCCCGACCACGGGCCGCGCAGAGATCTTCGGCCGGCCCGCGAGCGATCCTGACGTGCGACAGCGCGTCGGATTCGTCCCCGAGCAACCCTACTACTACGATCATCTGACCGCCGACGAACTCGTGCAGTATTTCGCAGGGCTGAGCGGCGTGCCATCCGCGGACCGCGCCGCGAAGGCCTCGGCGGCGCTCGCGCGCACTGGGGTTCGCGACGAAGACCGCCGCCGCCCGCTCCGGCAATTCTCCAAGGGCATGCTGCAGCGGGTCGGCCTCGCGCAGGCGCTGGTGCACGATCCGGAACTGGTGGTGCTCGACGAGCCCATGTCCGGTCTCGATCCGATCGGTCGTCGCGATGTGCGGCAGATCATCCTGCAACTGCGCGATGAAGGTCGCACGGTGCTCTTCAGTTCCCACATCCTCTCCGACGCCGAGCAGTTGTGCAGCCGCGTGGCGATTCTGGCGCGCGGGCATGTGGTGGCGCACGGCAAGCTCACCGACCTGACGGCGCCGGCTCTGCGCGGCGCCGAGGTCGTGGTGTCGAATCTCAATCCCGAGTCGGTGGCGCGCATGGCGGCGCACGCCGCGCGCGTGACCGAGATTGCCGACGGCCGTTACTGCTTCGAGCTGGGGCCCGGCGAGCGGCCGGAAGTGGTGATCGCGATCATGGCCGCGGCCGGCGCCACGCTCGTGTCGGTGTCGCCCGTGCGCGCGTCGCTCGAAGACATCTTCATGGAGGCCGTCGAGTGAGCGCCACACGCGTGCAGCTGGTCGCGTGGCACGTCTTCAAGGAGGGCGCTCGCGATCGCGTGCTCTTTACGGTGGTCGGTTTCTCGGTGCTGCTCTTCGGGGCGTCGCTGCTTCTGGGCCAACTGACCGCCGGACAGGATCTGAAGATCATCAAAGACCTCGGACTCGGCGTGATCGAAGTGTCGGGTGTGTTGATGTCGGTGCTGATCGGCGTCGGACTCGTGGCCCGCGAAATCGACAAACGCAGCATCTACGGCTTGCTCGCGCGTCCGTTGCGGCGTTGGGAGTTCATTCTCGGAAAGTATCTGGGCTTGCTGATGACGCTCGTCAGCAACGTGGCGGTGATGACCGTGGCGCTCTACGCCGTCCTGGCGTGGATGCAGTGGACGGCCCCGCCCGTCGTGCGCGCATCGTGGGAAGCGCCCGCACTCGATCCCGCGATTCTCGTGGCGGTGGTCTTGCTGATGGCCGAACTGGCCGTGTTGACCGCAGTGGCGCTGTTCTTCTCGACGTTCTCATCGAGCGCGCTCTGGTCCACGATGTTCAGCCTCGGCGTGTTCGTGGCCGGGCAGTTCAGCGGAGAGTTGCGCGGTCTGGCCACCGCGCTTGGATCGCGATCCGCCGGTGTGGTGGGCACGGTCCTGAGTCTTGTGCTGCCATCGTTCAGCGCGTTCGATGTGAAGTCGCAAGTGGTGCACGGCCTGCCGATTCCGCTCGAGTACCTCGGCATGACGCTCGCGTACGGCGCGCTGTACACCGCCGCAGTTCTGACGGCCACGATTGCCATATTCAATCGCCGGGAGTTTCAGTGAATCCCCGGCTTCGCAACCTGGCGGCAGCGGCGGGCGTGCTGTCGCTGATGATCGGGTCGTCGTCGGTGCTCCGCGCGCGCGACGTGCGCGTGCCGTTGACGAAGTCGGCCGACCGCGGCCTCTACATGCGATCGGGACCTGTGGCGCGCGCGATGGCGCTGTCGCTGAAGTCGCTCGCGGCCGACGTGTATTGGCTCCGCACGGTGCAGCATTTCGGCGGCGACCGGTTGTCGCACCGTCGCGATCGTCCGTTCGAGTTACTCCAGCCGTTACTCGATCTCACCACCACCCTCGATCCGCATTTCAACGTGGCGTATCGGTTCGGCGCGATCTTTCTGGCGGAGCCGCCGCCCGGTGGGCCGGGCCGGGCCGATCAGGCCGTGGCGCTCCTCGAAAAAGGACTGCGCGCCCAGCCAGGGAAGTGGCAGTACGCGCAGGACATCGGGTTTGTGCACCTGTGGCATCGCGGCGACCCGAAGGCGGCGGCGCTGTGGTTTCGTCGCGCGGCCGAGATGCCGGGCGCGCCCAACTGGCTCGCTGCCGTCGCGGCGACCACGATGCTGGGCGCGGATCGGCGCGTCGCGGCGACCTGGCTGCAGGATATGGCCCAGCACGCGGCGGAGCCGTGGGTCCGCTCAATCGCGCAACGACGTCTGGCGCAGCTGGCCGCGATGGATGAACTCGATCAACTCGAGGCACTCGTGCCACAGTTCCAGAAGACGATGGGGCGCAATCCTGCGGACTGGGCGGATTTTGTGAGCGCGGGTGTGCTGCGCGAGGCGCCGCTCGACCCGGCCGGCGCGCCGTACCAGTATTTCGCGGCGAGCGGCCGCGTGCGGCTGCATCCGCAGTCCCCCCTGTCTCCCTTGCCGGTGCTCCCCGGGGGCGCCCGATGATCATCGCGCTGGCCGCCGCGTTCGGTCTCTGCATCGGCAGTTTTCTGAACGTCTGCATTTACCGTTTGCCGCGCGGCGAATCCGTCGTGTCGCCCGGTTCGCGATGCGGCGCGTGCGGGACGCCGATCCGGTGGTTCGACAATCTGCCCGTGCTGAGCTATCTGATGCTCGGCGGGAAATGTCGCGCGTGCGGGGCGTCGTACTCCGCGCGGTACCTCGTGGTTGAGCTGATCACGGCCGCGATCTTCGGGTTGCTGGCCGCGGTGTTTCCATTCGAGCCCGTGCTGGCGGCGCGTCTGGTCTTTGCAGCGATGCTGATCGCGCTCTTCTTCATCGACCTCGAACATCAGCTGCTGCCCGACGCGATCACGCTGCCGGGCGTTGCGGTCGGCCTCGCCGCCAGCGCGTTTGGCGGTCCGGGCCTGATCTCGAGCCTGATCGGCGCCGCGCTCGGGGCCGGGATCCTGCTGGCGATTCGCTGGGGGTGGAAACGTGCCACGGGCGTGGACGGCATGGGGCTCGGCGACGTGAAGATGCTCGCCATGACGGGCGCGTTTCTCGGATGGGAGCAGGTCTGGCTGGTGCTGTTCCTCGCCAGTCTGAGCGGCGCCGTCGTCGGCGTGTCGATCGCCGCCACGGGCCGCGGGTCGATGAAGACGCGCCTGCCGTTCGGTACGTTTCTCGCCGTGGCGGCCCTGTTGGCGTCGATGTGGGGCGAGCCCGTCATCGCCTGGTACGTCGGGCTGATTACACTTCAGTAACTCATCTCGTGCGTGGCAGAAACTGCCATCTTTTCTCTTAACAAAATTCAAAGAAACTGCAACGTTTTGGCTCTCGCAGGGTTTTCTGCCCGGAGACGGATGTGGAGCGCAAGTTGCAATAGTGAACGTGCGTGAAGGGCTTTTCCCTGATTGAAGTGCTCGTGGCGATGGCGCTCGTGGCCTCCAGTGCCGCCGGGTTGGCCGGGCTGTTCACGCTCGCGTCGCGAGTGACTCAGGAGGCACGCATTGACACCGGTGCTACGTTCGCGGCCGAGACGAAACTCGCAGAGTTGCGGGCGCTCACGTGGGTCTACGATTCCGCGCATGGCGATGCGGCGGTGAGCGACGCGGGGTTGACGTGGTCGCCCGCGTCGACGCTCACCGATGACGTCGAGGGATTTGTGGACTACGTGGATGCTACCGGGCAGCTCGCTGGCGGCACCGGGGCGTCGTCTCCGCTCGGCGTCTATCGGCGGCGGTGGAGCATCCGACCGGCGCCGGCCGATCCGGCGAATACGCTGGTGTTGCAGGTGGTTGCGGCGCGCGTGACGCGTCCGCAGGCGAAGGACGCGCATCTCATCTCTCTGCTGGCGAGGACCGCCCAGTGAGCGCGGGCTTCAGTCTCGTTGAGGCGCTCGTGGGGGTGGTGTTGACCATGCTGGTCACCGGCGCCGCGATGTCGATGCTGGTGCCGGCGTCGAAGGTGTCGGCAGCGCAGACAGAGGTGATGGATGTGCAGCAGCGCGCGCGTGTGGCCGCTGAGATGATCGCGCGCGATCTGGCGTCGGCCGGTGCCGGCCTCTCCGTGGGGCCGTGGCGCGGCGTGTTGCCGCGCGCGATTCCTGCGGTGTTGCCGCGGCGGATGGGCGCCGAGAGCGGCGACGGGCCCGAGGTGGCGCGGGCGACCGCGCTCACGATGTTGTCCGTGCCGTCGGCCGCTCTGCAGACCACCACGGCGGCGCCGATTGGCGGCGGCGCGCTGGCGCTGGTCGTGAACGCCGAGCCGCAATGCGGCACGTCCGTGTTGTGCGGGCTGCAGGCAGGACAGGACGTGCTCGTCACCGACGGGGCCGGGCACTTCGATGTGTTCCGCATGACGCGCGTGAGCGGCGGCACGGGCACACTGCGCCACCACGGCCAGGACCTCTCGTGGATATATCCGGCCGGCGCATGGGTATCGCAGGTGGTGGCGCGCACCTACGAGTTCAGCGCGTCTACGCGCCAGTTGCGCCAGTACGACGGCGATCAGAGCGACCAACCCGCGGTCGACTCTCTCAGCGGCGTGTCCTTCAGCTACTTCGGGACCGCGCCCGGATCCACCGCGCCAGTGGAGATGCCGCTGTCGTCGTTCACCGACGGGCCTTGGATTGGCGCGGGCACCACGCGGTTTGATGCGGACCTGCTCCGTGTGCGCGGCGTTCGGGTCACCGTTGGGGCGGAGGCTGCCGACGCCGTGTTGCGTGCGCGGGTGCCGGTGTTCAGCGTGTCGCTCGACGTGGCGCCGCGCAGTTTGAGTGTGGGCCGATGAGGGAAGAGGGGGCGGCACTGGTGCTGGCGCTGCTGGTCGTCGTGTGTCTGTCAGGTCTGGGGTTTGGTCTGGCTGCGGCCGGCAGTGCTGAGCGGCAGATCGCGGGCAACGCGCGGCTCGCCGCAGTGGCGAGCGTCGCGGCGGATGCGGCCATTGAGGGTGTGCTGAGCGAGATCGGGGCGGCGCCGGACTGGAGCGTGCTGCTGTCGGGTGCCACGTCGGCGTTTCACGACGTCACGCATCGGCCGCTCCTGGCGTCTCGGGCGGAGATCGATCTCGACCAGGTTACGACGGATCTTCAGGCTGATGCTGTGGCCACGTACCCGCTTGGCGCCAACACACCCTCGTGGCGCCTGTTTGCGTGGGGGCCATTGACGCGCCTTGCCGGCCTTCCCGCCGAAGACAGCGGCGCCTATGTTGCCGTCTGGCTGGCCGACGATCCGGCCGACTCGGACGGGGCATCGGGCTCAGACGCGAATGGTACGGTCATGGTGCACAGCGAGGCGTTTGGATACGGCGGCACTCGCCGCGGCGCTGATGCGATCGTTGCCCGAGCGCCTGTTGGTGTGCGCGTGCTTTCCTGGCGGAGTCGATAGCTGATGTCCTGGTCCACCCCGGCGATTCTCTTTCTCATCGTGGCGGCATTGCGCGGCGGCAGCGGACTCTCGCTGGCCGATGCGGCGCGGTACGAGGCGATCAGGCGCGCCGTGACGCCGAAGGCGACGCGGTCGTTAACCACGGCTGATTTGCCGGCGGTGGTCCCGTCGTCGAGGCCCGTCGAGCCGCTCGCGAAGGCCGACGACCCACTGGCGCGGAGCGACGAACCGCCGGCCAAACCGAATGAACCGGCCTCGAAGGCCCCGGAACTGTCTGAATCTGATTGGCGAGACAAGATGACCGCCGCCCGCGTTGCGCTGGAACGTGACGAAGTGCTTGCCGAGGCCATGCAGGGGCGTATGAACGGGCTGACCACCGAGTTGACCAACCGCGACGATCCAGCGCAGCGGGCCGAACTCCTGAAACAACGCGCCCGCGCGCTCGCCGAACTCGATCGGCTCACGCTGCAGATCACGAAGGACAAACTGGCGATCGAGGCGATCGAGGACGACGCGCGAAAGAAGGGGATACCGCCGGGGTGGATTAGATCAATTAACTCGTTAATTAGTTAATTGGGTTAGTTGCGCAGCCCAATGCTCTTGAGCGCGTCTTTGAGTTCGTCGGTCGTTACGTCGGAGATCGAGACGGTGGCGCCGAGGCCTTTGGCGGCGACGAAATGGAGCGTGCCGCTGACGACCTTCTTGTCGAGCGTCATCGCGGCCAGCGCGTCTTTGATGCGCAGGTCGGTCACCGCGGGCATGGGGCCCAGCGAGCGGATGGCGTGCCGCAGCGTGTCGAGTTCGGTGTCGTTGATCAGGCGGCGCTGCCGTGAGATGCGTCCTGCCGCCAGCATGCCGTAGCCGATCGCCTCGCCGTGACGGAACCGCCGGTAGTGCGTCACCGATTCG
>CAYHEX010000115.1:0-11539 GCA_964355365.1 uncultured Solibacteraceae bacterium
ACATGCGGGACACCCTCCATGGGTTTGCCATTGGCATCGACAAGACGATCGTCACGAAGCCATCGGACGCATCGATTTGGTCGATCATCTACGACCACGTGAGCAACCCTCGGGTGAGCGTCGGGCAGACGATCGCCCCTGGCACCGCGCTGGGAACCGTGGGAGTGCTGACGTACAACAGTCGAGGGCGCACCGAGCTACAGATCAACCGGGATCAGACGCCGAAGCTGGCTTACTGTCCGCAGACATTTGGGACGGCGGCTTTCAATTTGGCCTACACCACTGCGGCTCAGCGGATCAACGGCAGCGGGACTGTCTGCACCGCTGCGACGATTACGCCCTAGTGAGCTCGGACGGGTCTACGGCTTCTTCACTCGCGTCGCCGTGACCGTGCCATCCGCGCCACGCGTGCCTTTGACTTCGACGCGTGTGCCGGCGGTGATCGCTGAGCAGCCGAGGTCGAATCGTGTCGCCGCGGACGTGACAACGCGCAGTGCTGCGGCCGTGAACCGGATCGAGAGGCAGCTGCCTTCAAGTGCGCTTACGGTGCCGGTCGCTTCAACCTCTTCGCCTTTTGTCTCGCCACCGCCGCTTCCGGATCCACCACCGGAGTTGCCGTTGCCGCTGTTGCCGTTGCTGCCGCCTGAGTTGCCTGATCCACTACCGCTGTTGCCCTGTGACGCGGCGATGCGAATGCGCACGGTTGATGCGACGATGGAGGTGGGCGTGGTGCCGGTCGTGCCCTTGACGTTGACGCGCGCGCCGACGCCGACGTCGGAGGCCAGGCCTGCGTGATCGTTCAGCGTGAAGGTCGTGGCTGCGCCGATGGTGACGGTCATGCTGCCGACGACGAAACCGGTGGACGACAGCACAGCGGTGACGGTGCCTTCGAGCTCTCGTTCGTTTGCGGTCTCGTGGTCCCTCGTTTCGATTTCTGCAGCCTCGTTGCTCAGGTGAATTTCAAGTTCCACGTGGTCGCCGGCGCCGACAGTGCCGGCGCTGACGATGCGATCCTGGCGCCCGATCTCGAGCGTCACGTGACCTGGGGGAACCGACAATGAGAATCGTCCGGTCGCATCCGTCGTGGCTGACACCGTTGTACCGATCGCGACGACTCTGATCCCCGCAGCGCCCGTCACCACCCCCGAGACGGATGCCAACGATGCCGCTCCGACGGTGGTCACCGCCATTGCGGCTACCGGCGCGGTTGGCGCCATCGCTGCCCCACCGCACCCCAACGTTCCCGCGCACAATCCGACGGCCACTACACACATTGCTCCACGCATCGCAACCTCCTCTGGTTTTCGGTGAGGGTCGATAGTGCAAACGCGATGCCGCGATCTCGTCGTCGCGGCGCGCATCAGCAACTCCTAGTGCACGCGTGGCTTATGGCGATGACAGGTTCCCACGTGCGGCCGAGGGACAAGTGTCTGAGCGACACATCTGTCGGAGGGTTACGGGAGTGGACATTGGAGCCAGGGCACAGTTCACACCGCGCCACCAGGCAAACCATCAAGGCACTGATGGCGTTCTTCGGTTCTTATCGCCTCAATCGCATGAGGTCGTTGTTCACGCAGAAATAGATCGTGCCGTCGTTCCGCACGGCCAGGACGTTGATCGCACCGGGGGCATTGTCAAGGATCGGTTCGGCGCGCACGATGCGATCCGGATGGTCGGCGTCGAACTCGAGGCGCATGATCGCCGGCGTGTCACGGCGCGCGACGAGCAGGTTCCCGCGCAGCGACTCGAAGAGATGGCCGCCATAAAAGGCCATGGCCGACACATTGACCACAGCCGCGTCACCGCGCCCGACCATGCGCAGTCGACCGACATTCTGCGTGTCGTGCCCGGCCGCCCACAACGCGCGTGATCCAGGCTGCCAGTCGAGTCCGCTCGGGGCGTGGTAGCCGTTCTCCAGCGCACGCGCCCACGAGGGCTGATCTGACGGTGTGCTGCCGTCTGGATTCAATCGAAGGATCGTGCCGTTGTACGCGAGAAACAGTTTTCGGTCCGGGCCGAAGCGCAATGACGCTGCCGCCGGTGCGATCAGTGCCGAGTCGAGTATCACCGCACGATCACCCAGCGTGTCCTGCACGTCCCGGAATCGAGCGAGGCGAAATACGGGGTCGCCCATGCGCGACACAGCCGTATAGATGACATAGACGAAGTGCGTGCGCTCGAAGTCAGGATCGATGGCGATGGCCAGCAATCCGCCACCGACGAGGGTCCACACGTCGTCGAGCCTCAGCGCGGGGTCCGCGTTCAGCTTCCCATCGCGGACCACGCGGATCTGCCCGTCCCTCTCAGAGATAAACAATCGTCCATCCGCGGCAAAGGCAGCGTCGGTCGGATCGTGAAGACCGGTCGCCACGCGCTCGAGCCTCGCGACCTCCATCTTTGGCGTGACGTGCATGGCCGGCGCCTTCCCGGCGTCACGACCGACGATGGAACGGTCGTCGTTGGTCGGGAGTCGCTTCTCAGAAGCCGGGGCCGCTCCATCAGGCGTGCTGGCGGCCTGCAACGCCGGCACATACGGTGTGTAGTCGAAGTCTCTCTCGTCGATGTGCTGCGTGTACAACCCGAACGTGTTGCCCTCACCCCACTTGTGGAAGGCGGTGAGCTGCGCCGCCACGTAGGCAGGCGGCCGTGCATCGTCGAATTCACCGGCGCTCGGACCCGGGTCGATCCAGGCAAACGGCGAGATGAAGAACCGCGTTTCCGCGTAGGCCCAGTTCGCCCAGCGCTTCGACAGGGTGTTGCGAACGCCGGCGATGTTGTAGGCCAGCGCGGCATCCCACTGCCCGCCGATCTGCCACGATTTGTAGAAGATCGGATCGAAAAAGCGTATCGCTGAAAAGCCGCCGGCGTCGACGATGCCGCCCCAGAAATCGGGGAAGACGCTCCTGTCCCAGATACCGACGACATGATTCACCTGCGCCTGCACTCGCTCTTCCCAGTCGCCAGGGACTTCCAGCCGATAGTTGATGATTTCGACATTCGGGAAACCGGCGAGCACGGCGTCCATGAACGCGCGACCGCGCTGACGCGCCAGGGATCGCACCGTCGCCTCGTTCTGGGTCACGCCGGGATAATTCCAGTTCCACGTCTGATCATCGGAGCGGTAGTTCTCCGAGTCGGTCGCGATCCCGTCCATGCCGAGCAGCTTCGCCGCGCCGGCAACGCCGCGAACGGTTGGAATGATGGACGCCCACCCGGCGTCGTCATTCCAGACTTTGAGCGGCGTCTTGAGATTGTGATAATTCGACAGGTAGAAGCCCAGATACGCGGTCATGCCTCGCGCGTGGCAACGCTCAGCAAACCTGGTGTCCCGCAGCGCGCGTTGACGTGCGTGAACGTCCGCGCCTTCGATGATGGTGACGTTGAGTTTATCGTTGGGGTCGTCGGTCCACATCTCGATGCCGCCGATCTCATCGAGATACCGCGTCTGCACCACGAAACCGTCGACGCCTCGAGACTTCCACATGTCCAACTGGGCGTCTGTGAAGGCCACAAGCTTCTCGTAGGATGCCCACGCGATGACCCGATGCGCATTGCCGGGCCCCTGCGGCGTGTTCGTGACTGTGACGGCGACCGTAGCGGACCGGCCCTGATACGACGCGGTCAGGGTCGACGAGCCGACGGACATGGCGGTCACAAGTCCGGCCGCCGACACCGAGGCGATCGTGGCCACCGAGGACGACCAGGTCGCCGACGTCGTCACGTTCTGCGATGTCGCGTCACTCAGCGTCGCGGTCGCGGTCAGCGCCGTCGTGCGTCCGATCCCGTTGACGGTCGGCGTTCCTGTGATCGCGATTGACGTCACGGTTGGAGACGGTGTGACCGGCAACGGAGGTGCGCCACAGGCCGCAGTGAGGCCTGCCGACAGCAGAAGGAACGCGGTGACCTTCATTGTCCCAGAGCGCCAAGCAGTCGAGTCAGGAGTGCCGTCAGCCCGGCTTCGGCGGCGGTGGTCCTCAGATAGTCCAGATCGAGACAGCTCCCCTGCTTGATCACGATGGCCAGCACGTCGCGCCACTGGCGGTCGGAGACCTCGCCGCCCGTGTGATACCAGAGAAGCTTCTGCAGCAGAATGTCTTCGTGCGAATGAAAGTTGGCGAATCCATCCTCGGTGGACGCGATCCGACGTCGCGCCGATCGGCGCAACTGATGCTCATCCAAGGGAGACGCGCCAGCAATGAATAAATCGACTTTGATGCTGGTCGCGATGTGGATGATATTGACCGACGCGTGCCGCGCGACCGCTCGTGCAATCGCGTCGGCATCGGCATAGAACGCGGAGCCGAGCGCCGACATCAACGGCGCGATCTGCGGAGGCTCGAGCCGCACCAGAATGTCGACATCCTGCGTGAATCGCGGCTCGCCGCTGAAGCTGCTCGCCAACGAACCACCAATCGTGTACGGAATGCCGCACGCTTCAAGCGCGCGGGCGACCGTGAGCGCGATGTCAATGATCTGGTCGGCCATGCTCAGTGATCGAGCAGCGAGGCGGCGTCAGGATGGATTCTGACGGCCAGATCCGGACCGAGCCGTTGTATGGCAATGCGCAAACACAATTCCTCATCACTGGCTGACGGAAACCGGTCCTTCATCCCGTACCACGCCAGCTGCGCCCCGGCCGCCGAGGCCGCATTCAGCGCCACGGCAATATCGAGTGACGACATGCGGCGCCACGCCTCGAACTGCTGACGTTCGATCTCCGACGCGGTGTCAATCGCCAACCCGGCCGAATCGGGGGAGGCATGCGAGTCCATGGCCGGATTATACAGGCGCCAAAGAACGGGACCGACAAGCGACGAGAACGACGAGCGGGTTAGCGCGCCTCTGTCAGGTTCTGTGAATTCGAAACAGCGAGAGCGTCTCGTCGTCGCGCTGGAAGTCTCGGTCGTGGCTCAGCCCACATTTGCGGAGCACGTGCTGCGACGCGGCGTTGTCTGGCGCGGTGACGGCAACGATGGACGGGAGATGCAGTTTCTCGAAACCGAGCGAGAGGCAGGCGCGTGTGAGTTCGGTCGCGTAGCCGCGGCCCCAGTGCGGCTCGTAGAAGGCATAGCCGGTTTCCACTTCGTCGGCGCCGTCAAGCATCAGGTGACGGAGCACCGCGCGGCCGATGGGTTCGGCGCCGTCGCGTTGGTAGACGATCCAGAGACCGTGGCGATAGGTATCCCAATGCACGAGGTTGCGCGCCAGGTATCCGATGGATTGTTCTTCCGTGAAGACGCCGCCGAGGTGTTGCATCACGCGCGCGTCGGTGTGCATGCGGCGCAGTTCAGGGAGGTGATCAGCCGTGAGCCGTTCGGCGCGGAGCCGCTCGGTTTCAAACGTGAACGGCCATGCCATCAGGCGGTGGCGTGCGTCCGCGTCTTCACCAACGGCGAAAGGTAGTACCACGCTGCGCCGAAGATCGCGGTCCAGAACAGCAGCGCCACGAAAGGCGCCTTCATCGGATCGACAAACCACTCGCCGGGCGCCATGTAGAGGCGGTACGTCAGATCGTCGGTATGCGGAGCGAGCCACACGGCCATCCATCCGAACGTGAAGTCGGCCATGTAGCCTGCAAACGCCGCGTAAATCAGACGCATTCGATGTGACATGAGCGAAGACTAACACCGCTCGTGTGCGTACAACATCGTTAGATGCGTTTCAATTTTGCAGTTTCAGTTTTGTCAGTACCCGTGCTCGTCATCAACCTGGGCTTTGCCACGATGGAGCCGAAACAGAAATGTAAGGTAGCCGGCCGCGAGCAGGGCGCCGACGGGCCACCACCAGAGTCCGGCGGCCAGTGACGCGGCGCTGGCTGATGCGTTGAAGGCCGTTAGAGATGCGGCCGGATCACCGGCGGATCTGAGCATGGCAGGGAATATCGACGCGGCGGTGGCGGCGAGGGCGCCGAGGAGGAAGACCACCGATCCGAGAAACGCCGCGAGGTCCTTTCCGGCGCGTCGCGATACGGCGGTCGACAGCAGTCCGACCGCGAAGACGACGGTGAAGACCCAGGCGAGCGGTCGCGCAGTCCAGGCCGCGTAGACGTCGGGCGCGACGATGACGGTCGCGACAGTGGTGACAATCCAGAGCACGACGACCACCGGAAAGAGACGCGCGGCTGCGATGAGACTGCGCGCACGCACCGCGGCGTCAGTCTTCCAGGCGAGAAACAGCGCGCCATGGTGAGCGATGGCGACCAGCGCGAGCACGCCGGCGAGCACGGTGTACCAGTCGAGCGTGCCGAGTCTGCCCGTTGCCGGCAACGGCGAGAACGACTCGAACAGGGACAGCGCGAACCAGCCGTGCGCGTCGAGTGGGACGCCGCGCAGCAAGTTGCCGAGGGCAGCGCCGAGCAGGACGGGCGCGAGGAGGGACGAGACGGCAAAGACCACGTCCCAGAACGCGCGCCACATACCGTCGGCCACGTGCGAGCGGAACTCGATCGAGATGCCGCGCAGGATCAGAATCCAGAGCACGAACATGATCGCGAGATAGAACCCGGAGAGGCCGGACGCGAGCACTTTCGGGAAGGCGAGAAACAGCACGCCGCCGGCGACGAGCAACCAGACTTCGTTGCCGTCCCAGAACGGACCGATCGCGGCCAGCACTTGGCGTCGTTCGCGATCGGTGCGCGCCACGAAGAGATGCAACGCGCCTGCGCCGAAGTCGAAGCCGTCGAGCGCAACATAGACCGCGAGCACGGTGGCGGCGATCGCAAACCAGAGTGTCTGCATGGTGCGCCGGCCCCTAGTGCGCCGCGGCGGGGCCGCGCGCGATGTCTTTCAAGACCAGCAACAGATAAAGCGCGCCGAGCACAAAGTACAGACCGGCAAAGCCCAGCGTCGTGAACAGCGTCATGCCTCCGTGTACGGTCGGCGACACGCCGTCGACCACGCGCATCAATCCGAATACGAGCCACGGCTGGCGCCCGAACTCCGCGGTCATCCATCCGGCCGTGTTGGCGATGAAGGGGAACGGCAGGGCCAGCGTGAGGATCCAGAGCATCCAGCGCGCGCGTTCCAGCTGTCCGCGCCACAGTAGAAACAGCGCGAGTGTCATCAGTGCGATGAACAACGTGCCGAGCCCCACCATCACGTGAAAGCTGTAGTAGAGCAACTCGATGTTGGTCGGCCACTCATCTTCAGGGAAACCGTTGAGGCCGCGCACGTCTGCGGAAAAGTCACCATAGGCGATCCACGACAGGATCGACGGCAACACGATCGGGTTGTCGAGCTTGCGCTCGGCGACGTTTGGCTGGCCGATCATCGCCAAGGGCGCGTGCGTGCCGCTTTCGAAGCGGCCTTCCATCGCCGCGAGCGTCACGGGTTGGTGCGCCGCCACCATGCGGCCCTGCTCGTGTCCGGTCGGAAATGCCACAAGCTGTGCGGACAGGAATCCCACGATCACACCGGTCTTCAGCGAGATGCGCGCGGCCTCGCGATGCTCGCCGCGCAACGTCCAGTACGCGCCGATCGCGGCCATCACGAACGAGCCGGTCACAGTTGCCGCTGTTTGATTGTGCAGGAACTGCATGATCGCCCACGGGTTGAACACATACGTGAGGAGACTGGCGATCTGATACGTGCCGTCAGCCGCGATCGTGTACCCCGTCGGATGCTGCATGAACGAGTTGGTGACGATGATGAAGTAGCCGGAGAGCCAGCTGCCGAGGAGCAGCGCGAGCGCGGCGCCGAAGTGCTGTTTCTCAGTGAGGCGCTTCTCGCCGAACACCAGCAGCGCGAAGAACGCCGACTCGAGGATGAACGCGAAGATGCCTTCCATCGCGAGCGTCTGGCCGATCACACCGCCCGTCTTCTCCGAAAACACCGCCCAGTTGGTGCCGAATTGAAACTCCATCGGGATGCCGGTGACGACGCCCATCGCGAACGACAGACCGAAGATCCGGATCCAGAACCGCGCCGTGTCGTTCCACGCCGCAATGCCCGTGCGCAGGCCGATGCCCTTGAGCACCACGATGAGCAGCGCGAGGCCCATCGTGAGCTGCGGAAAGATGTAGTGAAACGTGATGGTGAAGCCGAACTGAACGCGATGCCAGAACAGAGGATCGGTCATGGGCGCAACACCCATGTTAGCTGGCTATCTGTTATCTGGTGAGCTGGTTATTGGATGGGGTTATTGGGCTAACGGTCATCGGAATTCCCGGTCATCGACGATCGAGTTTCTGCTCAATGGACTTGAGCGAGGCGGCCATTTCCTGCTGGGTCTGGAACATCTGCTTCACTTTCAGCAGAAGCCAGATCGCGGCCGCAATCGGGATCAGATAGATGACGCCAATAAACAGGATGATGACCAGTTCAGGAATGCCCAAGCCCATGTGGTTTCCCTCGGGCAAAGCCTAGCGCAATCGGGTCAGCGGAAGCCCAGGATACGCGCCGGCAGGAACAGGATCGCGCGAATCAGCGCCAGCATCGCTTCGACAACGATGCCGACGACACGGAACGGGATGGAGAGGAGCCAGAAAAACGGGACCAGGACGACCAGGATGAGGGCGACCGGCCACGCGATCATGAACAGGACGAACCAGGCGGCGAGGAGGAAGAGGAAGCCCATGAGTTCTGAAGACTTGGACGGGGTCCGGAGCTCCGGCGTTCGCTACTTTCGATGCACCGCCGGTCACCTTCGCGGCGTCCAAACCCTATGTGCATCACAACCGTCGTCCAGGCGCAAGTGCGTGGTCCAGACGCGGGCCCGTGCGGGTTCTTGTGCTGGCCGTCGTCATGGCCGGGGGCCTGGTGCGCTCGCGACCCACTGAGCTCGGGTTGCGAGCCGGCGACACGCTGGTCGCCCGCGTCCGGGGAGACGGCCGTGAGTATCAGTTGAACCTCTACACGTCGGCCCGCGGGAGGGCTTTCTCCTACCGGGCGCCCGTAGAGACGCGCAAAGGCGAGTGGACCGAGGTGCGCATCCCGCTGGATCGCTTCGAGGCCACGTCGTTCGGCCAGGTCATCCGATCGGCGGGCCCCGTGGCTCCCGGCAGCATCACGTCGGTGGGCTTCCTGCTCGCCGAGAAGGCGCCGGGGCCGTTCTTGCTGGAAGTCGAGTGGCTCAAGGTTGTGCGAATTCGAGGTGAATGCCTTGCCTGTGCGTAGACTCCTTGTGCTCACCGTCGCCATGCTGCTCATCAGCGCCAACGCGCGCGCCCAGGATCGCTGGCGCATCGACGTTGAGAACGGTGCCGCGATCTCCGGGTACAACAACCTGCGGATCCCCGGCGATTCAGGGACGACCTTTTCCCTGACCGACGACCTGTCCTCAGACCCGGCGTACTACTGGCGTCTGCGCGCCGACTTCCGTGTGGCCCCGAAGCATGTGCTGTCGGCCCTGGCCGCGCCGCTGGAGATTCATGCGGCGGGCACTTTCTCCAAGCCGGTGTCGTTTGCGGGCGCCACCTTCGCCCCGGGCGTCCCGACGTCGG
Source organism: uncultured Solibacteraceae bacterium (assembly GCA_964355365.1). Classification (GTDB taxonomy): domain Bacteria; phylum Acidobacteriota; class Vicinamibacteria; order Vicinamibacterales; family SCN-69-37; genus SCUN01. Next base: position 9,440 of record CAYHEX010000115.1, read on the forward strand.
GCCTCTACGTCTTCAACTCGTATCGTGTGACGTATCGCTACGAGCCAATCCGGAGGGATCGCTGGATGTTTGGCGTCGGTGCCACCGTGAAAGTGCGAGATGCCATCACACGGCTCGAGGCCAAGGGCACGCGGGCCGAGAAGACCAATGTGGGCGCCGTGCCCCTGATCAACTTCAAGCTCGAGCGCCGGCTGGGCCAGCACATCCGCGTCCTTCTCGAGGGCGACGCGCTGGCCGCACCGCAGGGCCGAGCCGAAGACATCTTCGCGGGTGTGTTGGTGGACACCGGCAAGCGGTGGTCGATCAAGGCGGGCTACCGCTTCCTTGAAGGCGGTGCGGACAATGACGAGGTGTACACCTTCGCGTTGGTCCACTACGCCGCCGTCGGCGTCATCGTCCGCTTCTGAGCGCGCGTCGGGAAGATCGCTTCCAGTCGGATCATAGCTATTTCCGAACGGCAGCGCCCCAAGCCTTCGCCAAGCGCTCAGTCAGGAACCACGACGTCAGCACGTTGTTCGTGGACGCGCCTGCGGCTGGCTGAAGGGCGAACGTCCGGATGTCACTGAGCACGCCGCTCTTCTCGGTAATGGATCCTGGCGCGGCGGCCAACACGTCGGAGAACAACATCGCCCCCAGTTCCTGCGACGAGCCGACGACGTGCCCGAGCCCGGGCTCTTCGGCGAGCGCCCACAGCGCTCCGGCGCGGCGATTGACCGCGAACAGGCCTTTCACCGTGAACGTGCGCGAGTCGAGGTCCTTCTCGCCAACGAACAGAATGCCCGGCACGGCGCGAGCGGCTTTCGAGACGAGCGACGAGTAGTAGATGCCGCCCTTATTCACGATGAACGCCGCGACGCGCTCGGGCTTCCACGCGACGAACTCGTAGTTGAACTCGCCGCCCGCCGACATGCCCCACATCAGAAATGGCGCGGTCGTCAGCTCGGGATGTTTCGATTGCGCCGCGAACGTGGACACCGCGTCGATGAGCGCCTGCCCGCTGCCCTTCGACACGTTCACGTACTCTTCGATGAAGCCCTGCTCATGCGGCTTGTCCGTGAACCGGCACGCGACGAGCGCCACCTGCTCCTTCTCCGCAAACGCGCGCCAGAATGCATCGTCAGCCATCGGCCGCCCGTCGCCGTTCGAGCCGGGCACGAGCACGACGATGGCGCGCGCGGTCTTCAGGTCGGGCGGCACGTAGAGTCGGAACTCCGCTTTGTCGAAGTTGGCGCCAGACGCGATGGCGGTGTCGATCGTGCCGACGGAGGGCTTGGGCGGCGTCTGCGCCTGCGGGGCGCCGAGCAACAACAGTGACGCGACGAACGGCAGCAGTGCGGTCATGGCGAGAGTGTCCACGGGCCGGACGAATGATGCAAGCCCTACGCCTCACATAATCGTTCCATGAATCGTTTCTTCTGCAGGCACTATGGCACCGTAACAATATGATTATAAACAGTTTACTTGGTCCATCTCGTCGAGTCATAATTATTTCACAATGACCATCACGTCGGCTCTCGCTCTCGGCGCACTTTCCGCGCCCGATCTTCGCGGGCGCCTCGGTGTCTCTCCGGCCACGCTGATGCGGATGGTTCAGGCGGCCGGTCCTGATGTGCTTCGGCTCGGTCGAGGTCGCGCGACCCGGTATGCGTGGCGCGAACGCTGGTTGAATCTCGATCGCGCGGCGTTCCCTGTGTTTCGCGTGATGCCGGACGGGGCTATCGAATCCGCAGGCGAGCTATTCACTCTCTCGGCGCGACAGTCTGTGTGGATGCCTCGAGGCATGGTCACCGGTGGCTTGCCCATGGAGATCGTCGATGCGCGCCCATCGGGGTTTCTCGGCCGGCATTTCGCCGCCGTGCACACCGATCTCCGACTGCCACTGCGTGTCACCGACTGGTCGGATCATCACATTCTGCGGGCGATGGCCGCTCGTGGCGAAGACCTGCCCGGTCACTTCGTCATCGGCGAGGAATCGTTCACGCGATGGCAGCAGCTCGACATCGCCGAGGTCACAACAGACGACTACGCGTCTCTGGCGGACGCCACGTCGGCCGGACATCCGCCGGGATCATCAGCGGGCGGCGAGCGCCCGAAATTCTG
>CAYHEX010000116.1:0-11530 GCA_964355365.1 uncultured Solibacteraceae bacterium
TGCTGCCGGGCCAGTTCATTCCCGGCGCGGACTCGCACAGCCGCGCGTATGGCGCGTACGGCGCAATCGGCATCGGCGTGGGCTCCACGACCCTCGGCTTCGGCTGGTCCACGGGCTACATCTACACGACCCTCGCGAAACAGCGTCGCGTGGTCTTCACCGGCAAGCTCCCCGCCTGGGTCGGCGGCAAGGACATCGTCCTCGAGCTGTTGCGCCGCTGGGGCGCGAAGCAGTCGCAGACGATGTCGGTGGAGTTTGTGGACGCGGCGAAGCAGTTGCCGATGGTCTACCGCAACACGATCGCGAACATGATGGCGGAGGCCGAAGCGTTCAACGGCATCTTCGCGCAGGACGAGATCACGACGGAGTGGTATCGCGCGAAGGGCATGAACACGCTGCCGTATCCGGTGCTGCAGCCCGGCGCGGATGCGGTCTTCGAAATCGATGAAACGTTCGATCTTGGCGACGTGACGCCGATGATCGCGAAGCCGTTCAGCCCGGGCAACGCGTTTGCCGCGGAGGAAGTGGCGCGCGAGAAGATCACGTTCGACTTCGCGATGATCGGATCGTGCACGAACGGTAGCTACGCCGACCTGCTGCAGGCAGCGCTAGTGATTCGCGCCGCGCGCGCGATGGGCGTCACGAAATCGGCGAAAGAGTTTCGCGTATTTCCCGGCAGCGGCGGCGTGGGCCTGCAGATTCAGCGGCCTGACGCGCGGCTTGGCGGCGAGTCGATCGCGGACGTGTTCCGCGGCGTCGGTGCGGTGATTCGTCAGTCGTGGTGCGGTCCGTGCTTCGGCCAGGGCGAAGACTCGCTCGCACCGGGCCAGCGCGCGATCACGACGTTCAACCGCAACTGGCAGAACCGGATGGGCCTCGGCGGCGAAGGATTCCTCGCGAGCCCGGCCGTCGTCGCGGCCTCGGCGCTGATCGGCTACATGGCGCCGCCGTCAGAGCTCGGCTTGAAGTGGGACGCTGACACGTTCGGTGTGTAGAGTTCTCGATTCATCAGTGAGGCCGCGATGACATCTCCCTCCCGAGGGACCATCCGAATTGCCGTTCTGTGTCTCGCTCTGTTCGCAGCGAGCGTCGCAACGTCTGGGCGCGTCAGCGCCGAGCAAGGCGCCCCACCGGATCGCCTGACGCCGCAGGCGATGGCGCAGATCGAGTCCCTCCTGGCCGAGAAGCGCGCGAGATCCGCCGACGATCGCAAAGTCGACTCGAACTTGCTCGCCGAACGCCGCGTGAGACGAGGGCTGGCCATCGCGTCCGGCGTCCGCTCGATGGCGACCGGCGTCGACGTGGATCCGCAGGGCCGCGTCGAGCTGGAGCTCCGCGCCACGATCGACCGTGATCTGTTACAGCAACTGGCTCGCCTGAGCGTCGAAGTGATTCACGCCGAGCCGGCGTACGACAGCGTGCTCGTACGCGCCGTGCTCGATGACGTGACGGCGCTGGCGGCACTGCCGCAGGTGCGGTTTGTGTTCCCGAAGACGCCCGCGATGACCTCTCGCCGCCCGGCGTCGGGCGGCATCCCGGATGTTCGTGCGCCGCGCCTCGACTCTGCCGCCGCGCGCAACCGCTTGCTGTCCCGGATCGCGCCGTTGCTGACACGCGCCTCGGGTGGGCAGGTCGCGGCTGTCGGATCGGTGACGAGCCAGGGCGACGCCACCCACATGGCGGCGGCCGCGCGATCGACGTACGGCGCCACGGGCGCCGGCGTGAAGGTCGGCGTGCTGTCGGATGGCGTGGATGGTCTGGCGGCCAGCCAGTCGCGTGGAGATCTCGGCGCCGTCACGGTGCTCAGCGGCCAGGCCGGATCGGGCGGTGAGGGCACGGCGATGCTCGAGATCGTGCACGACCTCGCCCCCGGGGCGGACCTGTATTTCGCGACCGCGTTTTCGGGGTCGGCATCGTTTGCGTCCAACATCCGCGCGCTGCGCGCCGCCGGCTGCGACATCATCGTCGACGACGTCTTCTATTTTTCCGAGACGCCGTTTCAGGACGGCCAGGTGGGGACGACCAGCTCGAATGGCGGCATCATCATTCAAGCGGTGAAGGACGTTGTGGCGTCCGGCGCGTTGTATTTCTCGTCGGCCGGCAACGAGGGCAACCTGTCGAGCGGGACGTCCGGCACGTGGGAAGGCGATTTTGTTGATGGCGGCGCGGCGACGATCGGCCGCGGCGGCCAGTTGCACAATTTCGGCGGCGGTCAAACCTACAATGTCCTCACGGCGTCGACGTCGTACGGTCTGACCCTGCACTGGTCGGATCCGCTCGGCGCGTCAACCAACGACTACGACCTCTTTGTGCTCGATGCCACAGGCACCACCGTCGTCGCGTCATCGACCACCGCGCAGACGGGCAGCCAGGATCCCTACGAGTACGTGCCGGGCCAGGCCGTCAATCGGCGCGTCGTGATCGTCAAGTATTCCGGCGCCGGGCGATTCCTGCACCTCGCGGCGATTCGCGGCCGTTTCTCCATTGCCACGGCCGGTGAGATTCATGGTCACGCGGCCACCCTGTCGGTGGGCGCGTTTGGCGTGGCGGCCACGCCGGCGGCCTCGCCGTATTCGTTCACTCGTCCGGTCGGCCCGTATCCGGGCACCTTCAACGCCGCCAACCGCATCGAGACGTTCAGTTCGGACGGCCCCAGACGCGTGTTCTATAACAGCGCCGGCACGGCATTCACGCCGGGCAACGTCTCTGCAACCGGGGGCACCGTTGCGAACAAACCCGAGATCACCGCCGCCGACGGCGTGTCCACGTCGGTCAGCGGGTTCACGACGTTTTACGGCACGTCGGCGGCCTCGCCGCACGCCGCCGCCATCGCGGCGCTCGCCAAGTCGGCGAATCCGCTGCTGTCGGTCGCGCAGTTGTCGGCGGTGCTGACGTCCACGGCGATCGATATCGAGGGGGCCGGCCTCGACCGCGATTCCGGCTACGGCATCGTGATGGCGAACAGCGCGGTGCAGGCGGCCATTGCGCTGAACAACGCGGCCGCGTTGACGTTGCCCGACCCGGCGATTCCGCTGACGGCCTCGTCCGCGACCTTTACATGGAGCGGCGTCGCGGGCGCGCAGCAATACGCGTTGTACCTCGGCTCAACGCCCGGGGCGTTTGACATCGCGTCGCGGTACACCACCGGGTTGTCGCTCACGGTGACCGGTATCCCGCTGACCAGTCAGCTGCTCTACGCGCGATTCTGGACGCAGTTCTCCGGCGGCTGGCTGTACCGCGACTATGTTTATCGGCGCATCAGTCAGGCCGACCAGGTGCCGTATCAAGCCCGGCTGACCCTGCCCACTCAGGTCGAGACCATCACGAGCAGCGCCACGCGTTTTAGTTGGACGGGGCCGTCGGCGGCGGATCAGTACTCGATCAGCGCGGGTACGGCCGCTGGGCTGTCCGATATTGCGACGACCACAACGACCAGGCTGTCGGCCGTGCTTGCCGGTATTCCCATGAACGGCAATCCCGTCTACGTGCGCCTTGGGGCGCGCGTCAGCCTGACGTACTACTACGTGGACTACGTCTTTCAGACGATCGATACGGCGAACGCGGCCGTGCTGACCCTGCCGGCAACCGCAGTGACCATCACCGCCACGGAAACGCGGTTCACATGGGACCGCGTGCCGGGAGCCGAGATGTACTGGTTCGATGTCGGCACGAGTCTTGGCGGTCGGCAGCTCTACAACGCGTCGGCGCCGAATGCGGTGGTCGTGCTCACGGGGTACGCGCTCGACGGTCTGCCGATCTACGTGCGCCTCTGGACGCTCAAGAGCGGCGTCTGGCGGTACGCGGACTATGTGTTCCAACGCTTGCACTCCGTGCTGCAAGCGGTGTTGACCTCGCCTGATCCGCGCGGCGCACTCACGTCGTCGACGACCGCGTTTGTCTGGCGCACGTTACCGGCCGCCGATGACTACTGGTTCGAGGTGGGGACCGGCCTGGGTGTTGCCGACATTTACTCTGCGGAAACGACCGGGGTCACGGCGAACGTGTCGGGGATTCCGATCACCGGCAGTTTGGTGTACGTGCGGCTGTGGAGCCGCGTCAGCCTGACGTGGCGGTATGTCGATTACGCCTTCCGGACGGCGGAGACCGCGAACGCCGCGGTCCTGACCGCGCCCTCGCCGGTCTCCTCGGTGACCGACGCCAGCACCCGCTTCGCGTGGAACACGGTGGCAGGCGCCGAGATGTACTGGCTCGACGTCGGCACGTCGCCGGGCGGGCGCGACGTGTACGCCGCGCAGGGGACGAACTTCACCGCCACGGTGACGGGCTACGCGCGTAACGGGCAGCCGCTCTACGTGAGGTTGTGGACGCTGAAGGCCGGGGTCTGGCGATTCGTCGACTATGTGTTCGCGCGCGCCGATCAGGTCACACAGGCCGTGCTGAGCCTGCCGGACCGGGCGGCCACCATTTCGTCGACATCAAAGACGTTCACCTGGAACAGCATTGCGGGTGCGTCATCGTACTGGCTGTACCTCGGCTCGTCGCTCGGGGCGCCGAACCTCTTCCACCGGCAACTGACCGGCACGAGCCTGACGGTGACCGGGATCCAGCTCAACGGGCAGCCGCTCTACGTGCGGATGTGGACCGAGCGGGCGGGGGCATGGACGTATGTCGACTATGTGTTTGGGCGGGCGAATACCGCCACGCAGGCCACGTTCAACAACATCAACTCGGGCGACACGCTCACAACGACCTCGTTCGCGTTCACCTGGTCCGCCGTCGCCGGCGTGCAATCGTACTGGCTGGACGCCGGCACCTCGCTCGGCGCCCGCGATGTCTATAACCAGTCGGCCGGGACGGCCACCAGCGCCACCATCAATGGCATTGTCCTGAACAGTCAGCCGTTGTACCTGCGGTTCTGGACGCAGATCGCCGGCGCATGGAGCTTCGTTGACTACATATTCCGTCGCTAGCAGGTTCTTCACGCTCTTCACGTGCTTCACGGTGATCGCTCTTGGCGCCGCGGAGCCGCAGGGCCTCGCGCTCACGCCCGGGATGGTCATCGATCATTCGGTGACGGTGAAGCCGGGCACGTATCGGTTGGCGAGCGCGAGTGTGGATGCGCCGGCGATCGTTGTGCGGGGAGCCGACATCACGATTGATCTGACGGGCGTCACGATCGAAGGCGGCGAGCCGTACGCGGATCCTGACGGCTACACGGGCACCGGCCTCCTGATTGATGGCGCCTCGAACGTGACGATCAAAGGCGGCGCGGTTCGCGGCTACAAGGTCGGCATCCGCGCGAAGCGGTCGCCGAAGCTGCACATCACGGGCGCCGACGTTAGCTATAACTGGAAGCCCCGGCTCTGGAGCGGCATCGAGAAGGAGAGCCTGCTCGACTGGATGTCGTTCCACCAGAACGAGAAGGACGAATGGCTGCGCTACGGCGCCGGCATCTACCTGACCGACTGCGACGGCTGCGAGATCGACAACAGCCGCGGCGTGCAGGGCAGCAACGGTCTGCTGATGACGCGCGTGAATCACACGAAGGTGTGGAACAACACGTTTTCGTGGAACTCGGCGCTCGGCCTCGGGATGTATCGCGCGAGCGACAACTCGGTGATGCACAACCGCTTCGACTGGGATGTGCGCGGCTACAGCCACGGCTTCTACTATCGCGGTCAGGATTCGTCCGCGATCCTGATGTACGAACAGTCGCACCGCAACACGTTCGCGTTCAACTCGGCGACGCACGGCGGCGACGGCCTCTTTATCTGGGCCGGACAGACGACGATGGACACGGGGCAGGGCGGCGTCAACGACAACGTGTTCGACAACAACGACTTCAGCCATGCGGTCGCCAACGGCATCGAGGCCACGTTCAGCCGCAACCGCTTCATCGGCAACCGCGTCGACGACTGCTGGCACGGCGTGTGGGGCGGCTACAGCTACGACACGGTGTTTCAGGACAACTCGTTCATCGGCAGCACCGACGGGATGGCGATCGAGCACGGCCAGAACATCGGGATCTACAACAACACCTTCGGCAAGAACGACGTGGCGATCCGGTTGTGGGCCAACGCCACACAGGATCCGTCCTGGGGATATGCAAAGGCGCGTGACACGCGCAGCCGCGACTACAAGATCTACGGCAATACCTTCGACGCGAACAAGCTCGAGATCAGCACGCTGCGCACGGACGCCGTGGACGTCCGCAAGGAGGGCGTCGTGCCCGCCTCGCCACGCATCGCGCCGCTTCCGAACGGGATGAACGCCAAGCTGCCCGACGGCGCCCGCCGCGGTCGCGCGACGATGATCGTCGACGAGTGGGGGCCCTACGATTACAAGTCGCCCAAGCTCTGGCCGGTCGGTAAGGCCTGGGATCGGCCGCTCAAGTTGCGCGTCCTTGGTCCTGAAGGGAAGTGGGCCCTGAAGTCCATTCGCGGCGGCACCGCGAGTCCATCGTCGGGTGTCATTCCGGCGTGGACGGCTGCACAGCCCGGCGGCGAGATCACCGTTACGCCAACCGGAGTCGGCACCGATCTCGAGGTCGTACTTGAGTACGTCGGTGGCGAAGTGGTCGGCCCCCGAGGTCAACACACGGCCGCCGGGCAGCCGTATCAGTTCAGCTATCGGCTGCTCGATCCGGCGGCGAATTGGTCCGTGAAGGCGTGGACGTATGATGAGGCCTCAGATCCGATCAAGGCGCCGGCCGCGTTCGACGCGAAGTTGAAGACGACGCCGGCCAAGGTGTTCAGCCCGGCCCGGTTCGACTACATCAGCGGAGGCACGATGATCGACGGCCTGCCCCGCGATCGATTCACGCTCATCGCCGAGGGTGCCGTGCGGCTCCCGGCCGGGAACTACACGCTGGACGTGATCAGCGACGACGGCATCAGGGTGTGGGTGGACGGGAGGCTCGTGATCGACAAGTGGTTGGTGCACGAGTCTGAACTCGACCAGGTGAAACTGGCCGGTGGGGCGCACCGGATCAAGGTGCAATATTTTGAGCAGACCGGCTGGGCCGAGCTGCAGGTGAGGTTCCGGCGTGACTGAGTGGATCATTGCTCTCGTAACTCTGACGTTTCTCGAGATCGTTCTCGGCGTCGACAACGTCATCTTCATTTCCATCCTTTCGGGCAAGCTCAAGAAAGAAGACCAGCAGCGGGCGCGGCGACTGGGTCTTGGGGCGGCGATGCTCATGCGGATTGGCCTGCTGTTCTCGATCACCTGGATCGCGCGGTTGACCGAGCCGTTCTTCACCGTGTGGGAACACGGCGTGACCGGCCGCGACATGATCCTGATCGGCGGTGGCCTGTTCCTGATTGCGAAAGCCACCTACGAGATCCACGAGCGGCTGGAGGGCGAGAACGGCCACGCCAGCGGCAAGGCCGCGGCATCGTTTGCGAGCGTGATTGCGCAGGTCATGGTGTTGGATATCGTGTTTTCGCTCGACTCGGTGATCACGGCCGTGGGTATGGCCAACGACCTCACCGTGATGGTGACCGCGGTGGTCCTGGCGGTTGGCGTGATGCTGTTCGCGGCCGAGCCCATCAGCCGCTTCACCGAGCAGCACCCGACCATCAAGATCCTCGCGCTGTCGTTCCTGCTGCTGATCGGCTTCTCGCTCGTGGCCGATGGCGCCGGGCAGCACATCTCGAAGGGCTACATCTACTTCGCGATGGGATTCTCGGTCTTCGTCGAGATGATGAACATCCGGATGCACGCCAAGAGCAAGCCCGTGCATCTGCGTCAGCCGTACGTTGACTAGTGAATGGAAAGCGGCTAATCTTTAGTAAGTCCATGAGGGACTGACGAACATTGGAGCCTGTAATGACGCGCGTTGTGAACGTGATGGTGGCGGCTGCGGCCGTCGTGATGATGATGACGGCCAGTCCGCTGGCCGACCAGGCCAAGCCGGCCGCCCCGGCCCAGGCCCCGGCGCCCGCGCCGAACACCTGGACGATTGATGGCGCCCACAGTGCCGCGAACTTCGCGGTGAAGCACATGATGGTCTCCACCGTTCGCGGCGTGCTCGGCCCGGTCACGGGCACCGTCGTGTGGGACGGCAAGAACACCTCGTCGCTGTCCGCGAACGTGTCGATCGACGTGCAGAAGCTGTCGACCGCCAACGAGAGCCGCGACAAGCACCTGCGGACGGGCGATTTCTTCGCGGCGGATCAGTTCCCCGCGATGACGTTCAAGTCGACGCGCGTGATTCCCGGCGCAAATGGCGCGTTCAAGCTCGTCGGCAACCTCACCATTCGGGACGTCACGAAGGAAGTGACCCTGGACGTCGAGGCGCCGGCGGCCATCGTGACGTCGCAGGGGACGTCGCGCACGGCGACGACGGCCACGACGACCATCAACCGCTTCGACTACAACCTGAAGTGGAACAGCCTCATCGAGACCGGCGGCGCCGTCGTCGGTGCAGACGTCAAGGTCACCATCGATCTCGAAGTCACCAAGAAATAGAGAACGGGTGCGGACAGGTGCGCGCTGGTGCGGGCAGGTGGGCGCTGGTGCGGGCAGTAGCCGCACCCGTAGCCGCGGACCTTTAGGTCCGCGGTTTCCGGTGCCATAATCTCTGTCCATGAGATTGCTCATCGCGCTTGCCCTGGCCGCCGGACTCCAGACGCCCACCGATCCGCCCCGTCGTGTCGTCGATGGCCAAACAGGCGAGACGCGTCCCTGGGCGGCGATGATTGACGAGCTGGCCCTGGCCGACGTGGTCTTCGTCGGCGAACAGCACGACGATCCGAATACCCACAAACTCGAACTCGCCATCCTGCAGGAATTGTCGGCCAAGGGCCGCCCGGTCTCGCTGGCGATGGAGATGTTCGAGCGCGACGTGCAGGAGCCGCTGCTGCATTTCGGCATGGGCCATATGGATGAGCCGGAATTTCTGAAGGCTTCGCGCCCGTGGCCGCGCTATGCCACCGACTACAAACCGCTGGTGGATTTCGCCATCAGCAAGAACCTGCCCGTCGTGGCGAGCAACGTGCCGCGGCCGTTCGCGTCGGAGGTGTCGAAGAACGGCTTTGCGCCGCTCGCCACGAAGACCGCGGAGCAGAAGAAGTGGTTCGCCGCCGATCTGCAGTGCCCCACGGGCGATGACGAGTACTACCGGAAATTCCTGGAGGCCATGGGGACGCATCCGGACGCCTCCGCCGACAAGTTCTACTTCTCGCAGTGCGTGAAGGACGAGACGATGGCCGAGTCGATCGCGCAGTCGTACGCGGCCGGAGCCGTGGGAGGCAAGCGGCCGATGGTGATCCACGTCAACGGCGCGTTCCACAGCGACTTTCATTACGGCACCGTGTCGCGCGCCCAGCGTCGGCTGCCCGGCAAGCGCATCGCCGTGGTGACAGTGATGCCGGTCCAGAACATCGACACCGCCATTCCCGATGCCACCGACCGCCGCCGCGCGGACTATCTGGTCTACACGCCGGCACCAATCAAGAAATGACATCGGGAGTCCGAAAACGACTCCCGATGTCTTGACCTCCCCCAACCGCCGCCGGGCCTTTGGTGTCTAATCTCGGCATGCTCCTTGTGTCCGCGCTCGGTCTGGTTGCGCTGCTTCAGACGCCGCCGCTGCCGCCCGCGCAACAACGTCCGCCCGTCGCGGGGCAAGCGCCCGCGCCCGGGCGCGACCAGGTGGCGCGCCCACCGGTGGTCGGGAGAGGCAGCCTCTCCGGCATGGTCGTTTCGGAGAACGGCCAACCGCTCAAGGGCGCGCGCGTGACGACCTCCGGCGGCGCCTTGGGCCGAACCGCGATCACCGACGGCAAGGGCGCGTTCGCGTTCGACAAACTGCCCGAGGGGCGTTACAGCGTGAACGCCTCGCGGCCGCGCTACCTGTCGAGCAGCTACGGACAGAAGCGTCCGGAGCGTTCGGGCACCTCGGTCCAACTGGCCGATGGCGAGCAGATCAAGGATCTGAAGATCACGCTGTTCAGCGCTGGTGTGATTACCGGCGCGATCTATAACGATGAAGGCGAACCCGTGCAGAGCGCGCAGGTGCGCGCGCTGCGATACACGATGAGTTCGGGCGTACGCCGCTTGCAGTCGTCGAACAGCGTGCAGTCTGACGATCGCGGCGCCTATCGGATCTTTGGCCTGACGCCGGGCGAGTACCTCGTCTCCGCCACCTCAAATCAGAATGACAACAGCGCGCAGGTCACGATGGAAATGCAGGTCGCGCTCGAACGCGCCGCGGCCGCGGCGGCGACCAGCGGCACGCCGCTCAATGTCAGCATGAGCAACGGCGTGTTGACACTGCCGGGCGGCGAAGTGATCGAGGCGCCGTCGCCGGTGACGTTCGCGCCGACTTACTACCCCGGAACGGCGACGCCGGCGAGTGCCGTGACGATCACCGTGCGCGGTGGCGAGGAACGCAGTGGCGTCGACGTTGCGATGCAGAAGGTGCAGACCGCTACGGTTTCCGGAACGGTCATCTCCGGGGCGGGACCGCTGCCACAGGGCATTAACTTGCAGATGCAGTCCACCGACGAAGCCGGGCAGGGTGTCGCGCTGCCTTCGGCGCGCGTCGGGGTCGATGGGCGCTTCTCGCTGCGTGCTGTTTCGCCGGGCCAGTACCTGATCACGGCGCGCGCGACGGCGACCGAGCGGAGGGCCATGCCGGCCGGCGCTGCCAATCTGCCGCAGGGCGCTCAAATGGTCGAAAGCGTGTCCGCCCCGGCTGGCCTGCAGATGGTGACCATGGTGCAGACGACGTCGACCGGTCGCGCGCAGGTGTCGGTCGACGGACGGTCCGTGGACGGCGTGGTGATTGCGCTCGACGCCGGACGCACGCTCACCGGACGGTTGGTCTTTGAGGGCGGAGTGCAGCCGGACACGTCGCGTGTGCGAATGGTGGCGACTCTACAGCCGGTCCAGGCGCCGGGGTCGTTCAACCTGCAGTCGCCGCCGCCAGGTGAGATTGGTCCGGACGGCAGCTTCAAGATCGCCGGCATCGCGCCGGGCCGCTACTCGTTGCGTGTGCCGGGCGCGAATAGATGGTCGGTCAAGTCGTCCATGGTGCTCGGGCGCGAATCGCTCGACTTCCCGTTTGACGTGGATGGCGACGACATCGCCGGCGCGGTTGTCACGATGGCGAAGCCCGGCCCGCCCAGCGAGTTGAGCGGGCTGATCACGGATCCGCAAGGCAAGCCGGTGAACGACTACACCATCCTCGTCTTCAGCGCCGATCAGCGATTCTGGACGCCGGGCTCGCGCCGCATCTTCTCGGCGCGGCCCGACACCGACGGCAAGTACGTGGTCCGCGGCGCGCCGGCCGGTGACTACCAGATCGCGGCGCTGAGCGACCTCGAGCCGGGCACGCAGTACGATCCGGAATTTCTGCGAACCCTGCTGGTCGCGTCCACCCGCGTGAGTCTCGCTGACGGCAGTAAACTCACACAGGATCTGCGCATCAAAAACATCGGGAGTTAATTCATCGAATTAACTCCCGATGTTGAAGTGCCGGCCTACTTCTCGCTGCCCAACCGCCACGGAAGGTCGGCAATCACGTAGGCCATCACCGCGATCGCCGCCGCGTTGTTGGCGG
>CAYHEX010000117.1:0-11501 GCA_964355365.1 uncultured Solibacteraceae bacterium
CGGCTGTCGCAATCGCAGCCCGGTGGCGCTCGCGGCCGTCACGAAGTCCGGCAAGACGCCGGTCAAGGGCGCGGCGGCCCCCGGCGGTGGCGCCAGTGCGCCCCCAGCCGGCGCCACGCGATTCGACCAGGGCGACTACATCAGCAACGGCGCGGACGACGACGGCTCGGGATCGGCGACGCTGATGGCGGTGGCCAGGGTCTTTGCCACCGGGCCCAGGCCGAAGCGCTCGATCGTCTTGATCTGGCACGCGGGCGAAGAGGCCGGCCTGCTCGGTTCGCGCTACAACGCCGACTTTCCGATCGTTCCGCTCGACCAGGTCCAGGCCGTGCTCAACATGGACATGGTCGGCCGCGACGACTGCGACAACCTCGAAGGCGACTACACCAATTCGGTGTTCCTGGTCGGCGACGATCGCATCAGCACCGATTTGCACAACGTGATCGTTCAGGCCAATCAGACGACGAGCAAGCCGCTCACGCTCGACTACGAGATGAACGACCCGGCGGATCCGGAAGGCGTCTACACGCGCAGCGATCACTACAGCTACGCGGCCAAGGGCATCCCGGTGGCGTTCTTCACGACGGGGCTGCATCCGGACTACCACCGTTCTACCGATTCGGTCGAGAAGATCCTGTTCCCGAAGATGGCGAGGATTGGCCAGTTAATGTACGAGTCCGGTTTTGCGATCGCGGCCACCGACAAGGTGCTCGAGCGCGACAACAAGGGGCCGCGGGTTGGCTTCGGGACCAAAGCGGAAGTGATCAAGAAGTAGCTAGGCAAGTAGTAAGTCGCAAGTCGCAAGTTGGAAGTGACGAATACCTGGCGGGAGTGGCCGTTGAGTCCGTAATGGGCTCAAGGGCTGCTCCTGCTGTCATTTTTGAGGGCAAAATAAGGGCGAAAGGCCTGAAAACCCCACTCAAATAAGGTAGAATGAAGGGACGTTCTACCTCTCGGATCGCTCTTCTAGCAGGTCCGGTCAACCCAACTGGGGGCTTCGTGGCATTTCAGGTCGGCGACAAGGTCATTTACCCGAATCACGGTCTTGGCATTATTCAGCAAATTGAGACCAAGACGATCATGGGTACGACCTGCGGGTTTTATCAGCTCCGCATGGCGAACGAAACCACGGTTTTGGTGCCTGTTGATAACGTTGACGGCGTCGGCCTGCGCCGCGCGGTGAGCGATGACGAGATCGCCAAACTGTTCACCCTGCTGGGCGACGGCAAGATCGACAGCCACCAGAATTGGAAGGGGCGCTTCAAGGACAACTCGGACCGCATGCGGACCGGGTCGATCTACGACGTGGTCGAAGTGCTCAAGAGCCTGACTTTCCTCAGCAAGACGAAGAGCCTGTCTTTCCGCGAAAAGCGCATGCTGGATCGCGCCAAGTTCCTGGTCGTCTCGGAAATCTCCGAGGTCATGGGCCAGAAGGCGTTGGCGATCGAGAAGCAGGTCGAAGAGGCTCTTGAGAAATGTTTCGCCCAGAAGGCTCGGTCGGCGGCGCGCGCGAATGCGGCGAAGGCCACCCGCGCAGCCAAGGCCCCGGTACCTCCGCCAGCTGCAGCCGCGGCGGCGGCTCCGGCCCGAAGGGCCGCCCGCGCGTCCTAGTTCAGCGGCGGCTCCCCTGGATTTCATCCGCACACTCATCGCGGTTGTCGCGCTGAGTCTCTACGTCATCATTGTTGGGCCGCCCTTGTTGCTCTGGGCGGCCATCACCGGCAGCCCGGCCGCGCTGTACGTTGCCGCCACGGCAATTATTCAACTCGCAATGGCCATTCTGGGCATCCGCATTCGTGTGCATGGCGCCGAGCACATTCAAGCCGGCCGCGCCGCGGTCTACGCGTTCAATCACAGCAGCAACGTCGAACCCCCGATTGCGTTCATGGCACTGCGGCGGCTGTTTCCAATGCTGCGGGTGCTCTACAAGGCCGAACTGCGCAAGTTGCCGGTGCTGGTGTGGGTGTTTGATGCCGCGGGTTTCGTGCCGGTGGAGCGTCAGAATCGCGATCAGAGCCTGCCGGCCGTTGATAAGGCCGTCGACGCGCTGCGTGGCGGCGCGTCGTTCCTGATTTTCCCCGAAGGCACGCGAAGCCGCACCGGTGAGCTCTTGCCCTTCAAGAAGGGCGGCGTCGTCATGGCGCTCAAGGCGCAGGTGCCGATCGTGCCGTGTGTGATCCAGGGCGCGCGCGAGGCGATGCATCGCGGCAGTCCGGTGGTGCATCCTGTGACGGTGGACGTCACGATCTGTGCCCCGGTTGAAACAGCGGGTTGCATGCTCAGCGACCGCGACCGCCTGATCGAGGCGGTGCGGGCGCCAATCGCCGCCACCCTCGCGGCCCCGCGACCCTAACCCCCGGTTACGAACGTGATCTTCGCGGGCGGCAGCGCGGTGCCGTCCGGCGTGGTGATGCCGTTCTGAAATTCCACGACGATGGTGGCGAAGCGCGGCAGTGCGGCCGCGAACTTGATCTCGACCGACAGGCTGGCCGGACGGTAGGTGGTTGTGAATGCTGGTGGCGCGATGGTCTCGCCGGTCGCCGTGCAGGTGACGCGGACGCGTCCCTCAAATGACGAGCCCTTCATATCTCGCGAGAACTGCACTTGCACGGTGGTGGCTGGGGCGATGTCGGCTTCGCCGTCGGTCGGCACGCTGAAGTTGATCGCTGGCGGCGGCAACGGTGGCGCCACCGGGCGATCATCGCCGAGCGATCCCTCTTCTTCTGGTGAACTGGCGGCAATCGTGCGGGCGCGGAGCAGGGGCAGGCCGTCGGCGATCGCCAGGGTGCCGCTAATTTCAAGCCAGCGTCCAATGTCGCGTCGCGCACTCGGGTCCAGGTCGAAGCCTTTGCCTTTCGGCTTCATGCCCGTGACCCACACCGCGCCGTCGGCGGCTTGCAGCACGAAATCGGTCTGAGTTTGCCGCGGCCAGCTGGGCAGGTCACCGAGCAGATTGCGACCGCGGAATCGACCGCGCATGGTGACCGGCTTGCCGTCGAACTTTTCGGGAAACATCGCGATGGCCCGCATCGACAGGGTGCCCGGATCTTCGGCGGCTCCCGAGGTCGCGTTCACGATGGCGAAGAGGGTTTCGCGCGCCGGCCAGGCGCCGCCCGGCCCCACCACGGCCTGCACGACGGGCTGCAAGCTGTAGGCCGTAATGCGCGAGTCGTCGGGCGCAAACCGCCCGACATCGACGAATGTGCCGCGAATCTCCACTGGGCCGTTGGTCAACGGGGCCGTGTGAAACACGACGGCCAGCGTCTTGCCGGCTTCAACCGGTAGGCGCCAGACGCCGTCGGTGAGCTGCGGCGTGTCGGCGATGGCGACGGTCCGGCTGTGGAAGAACAGCGGGTGCTGCATCAGGAGGGACCGCGTGGTCGCGATGCGCGACTGGGTCTGTCCGTTGATGGCCGAGACCGCCAAGGCGATCAGCAGCAGGGCCCCGATGTGTCGATACATGAGTGCCCAGTGTACGCCGGGTTTGCTGCTAGAATCCCCAGCTTGTGCTAGGCAGGAACAAGCAGAAGCTCGGAAACGACATTGTCTCTGACCTGACGGCCAGTCGGCTGTCGGTGTACCTCCGGTGCCTGAACGTCCTCGACGAGGACGGCCAGAAGACGGTGTCGTCACGGACGCTCGCTGAGCGGTTTCAGCTCAACGCCGCGCAGATCCGCAAGGACCTGGCGAACTTTGGCGAGTTCGGCGTTCGAGGCGTCGGCTACTACGTCAAGGATCTGAAGCAGCATCTGCGGAAGATCCTCGGCCTGGATCGGACCGTGCGCATCGTGATCTTCGGCGCCGGCAATCTGGGCATGGCGCTCGCGGACTACCCGGGCTTCCGCCGTAAGGGATTCGAAATTGTTGGTCTGTTCGATTCGGCGAAGCACAAGGTCGGTCTGCGCTCGCGCGGAGGCATTCCGATCCTCCGAGTTGATTCCTTCAAGAAGACCGTCCAGGACCAGGCGGTCGACATTGCGGTGATCGCGGTTCCGGTGTCGGCGGCACAGGGTGTGGTTGACACGGCGGTGGCCGGCGGTGTGCGCGCGATTCTGAATTTCTCTCCGGGTGTGCTCATGGTGCCCGGCAACGTCAAGGTGAAGACGATGGACTTGATGGTGTCGATGGAGAGCCTGTCGTTTTTTCTGGCGCGAGGCGGCTCGGATGGCGACGCGTAAGCTCTCACATCTCGATGCGCGCGGCCGCGTGCAGATGGTGGACGTTGGCGCGAAGGCGGAGACCGATCGCGAGGCGGTGGCGGGCGCGGAGATCCGCGTGAACCGCGCCACGCTGCGTGCCGTGCGGGCCGGGGCGGTCAAGAAGGGCGATCCGCTGCAGACCGCGCGACTCGCCGGCATCATGGCCGCGAAGCGCACGGCCGACATGATTCCGCTCTGTCACACACTGGCGCTGTCGCATGTCGATGTGGAGATTGTGCCCGCCGTGTGGGGCTATCGGCTGATCGCGACCGTGCGAACCCGCGGCCGCACCGGCGTGGAGATGGAGGCGCTCGCCGCCGTCTCGGTCGCCGCGCTCACGATCTACGACATGCTCAAGGCCATGGATCGCGGCATGACCATCGGTCAGATCCGCGTGCTCGAGAAGCAGGGCGGACGCAGCGGGCACTATCGGCGACGCGACTGATGACGGGACTGCCCGGGATTCCCGATACGCTCGCGGCGCTGCCGTTCTTTCTCGCGGAGCGGTTTCCCTCGCCGCAATTGCTCGGCGTCTGCCGCACCGACCGCATCCGCTACACGAGCGGCACCGCGCTGCTCGACACCGTGCGCGAGATCGCGCTCGGTCTCGAGACCCTGAACGTGGCCGCGGGTGCGCGCGTCGCCCTGCTCGCGGAGAGTCGCCCCGAGTGGCTGTTCATGGACATGGCCATTCTGTCGCTGGGCGCCGTCACCGTTCCGATCTATCCCACGCTGTCGGCGGTGCAGGTTGAGGCGCTGCTGGCGGACTGCGGGGCGTGCGTTCTGGTGGCATCGACCCTCGATCAGTGGGCCAAGGTTGCGCCGGTGGTCTCTCGGTTAACGGCCTTAGGCGCCGCGGTATTGCTCGACGGAGCTCCGGAGCCGGGAGGAGCGTTTCCCGTGCACACACTGGAGGCGATCGCCGCGCGTGGACGTGAACGGCTGCACGACGACGCCACGGCCGCGTCACGATGGCAGGACCGGGCGAATTCCGTTCAGCCGCACGATCTCGCCACGATCATCTACACCTCCGGCAGCAGCGGCGAGCCCAAGGGCGTGATGCTGACCCACGCCAACATCGTCGCCAATCTGCGTGACGTGCAGTTGGTGCTGTCGATGTCCGAGGCCGACGTCGCGCTGTCGTACCTGCCGCTGTGCCACGCGTTCGAACGGACCGTCGCCTACGTGTACCTCACGCACGGTGTATCGCTCGTGTTTGCCGAGTCGATCGACACGATGGCGCGCGACCTGTTGATTGTGCGGCCCACGATCATGAGCGGCGTGCCGCGGGTGTACGAGAAGTTACTCGACAAGATTCTCGAGGGCGGCCACGCCGAGACCGGCGTGCGGCGGTGGCTGTTCGAGCTCGGCATGAGGGTCGCTCGTGAGCGCGGGCGCACGGTGCCTGACGGCCGGCCGATGGCGCTATGGGCGCGCGTGGTGTACCCGCTCGTTCGCCGCATTGTGTTCAAGACGATCCTGTCGCGGATTGGCGGCCGGCTGCGATTCACTGTGTCAGGCAGCGCGCCGCTTCGCGAAGACGTGGGCCGTCTCTTCTTCGGCATGGGCCTGTCCATCTCTGAGGGGTACGGTCTCACGGAGACGTCGCCGGTGCTGACCGTGAATCGCCCCGAGGCGTTGCGCTTTGGCACGGTGGGCCAGGCGTTGCCGAGCGTGCAACTGCGCATTGCGGATGACGGGGAGATTCTGGCGAAGGGGCCGAACATCATGGCGGGCTATTTCCACCGGCCCGAACAAACCGCGGAAGTCCTCGTCGATGGCTGGTTTCACACGGGTGATATCGGCGTGCTTGATGCCGCCGGCAATCTGCGCATCACGGATCGCAAGAAGGAAATTCTCGTGACGTCGGGCGGCAAGAAGGTGGCGCCGCAGCCGCTCGAAGCGGCGCTGCGCGGTCAGTCGATGATCGGTGAAGTGGTCGTCGTTGGCGACAAGCAGCGATTCATCGCCGCGTTGATTCTGCCGCGGTGGTCCGCACTGGCATCGGCGGTGGGGCAGCCCGCGCCCGCGGACGCTGCCGCGCGCCGCGTGCTCGCCGACCGCGCCGATGCCCGCGCCGCCGTGCAGGCCGCCATCGACATCGTCAATGACCCGCTCGCGCAGTTCGAGCGCGTGAAGGCGTTTGCCATTGTCGTCGAGGACTTCGGCGTCGCCACCGGCGAGTTGACACCCACGCTGAAGGTGAAGCGCCGCGTCATCGCCGAACGGTACGCGGCGGTGATGGCGAAGATGTATTCGACGACGGGACCGAGCCAGTCGTAAGCCGGCCTGCTTGCCCTGAGCTTGCCGAAGGGCTCTCCAAGGCCGGCGCTCAGGCATGACGCGCGGGTCCTGCCGACGAACAGCCCCAGTTGGTGCTCGCCGAAGAACGATGCAACGGGAGACGGCTCCGCGCTAACCGGGGCGCCCCGTTCGTCGTCACCCGCGCGCTGTTGAGCGGCCGGCGCAAACCCAGCCTTTTACCGCTGTCCATTTCTCTGGGCGTCGAGGCCGCCGTTCCGGTGTAGCCTCTGGTCGATCTGAGATTCGTTACCCGTATTGCGGCGGCTCTGCAGGTCCATTACTTGTTAGCCCGGCAACGAAACGCAGTTTCGAGGAGAGTGACATGAATTCCAACCCGCATATCTCGGCGCCGGGCGGATCGAAAAAGTCGCGCGACGGTGGAGCCTGGTTCGCGACTTTCTCTTTCCTTGACGTCAGCGGGTCCATAGGTTCGGCGGAACTGCGACATCTCGCGGCGTCAATCCGGAAGTTCTGGCGGGCGATATCTGGGAGCTTTGGCCGGTCTTAAACCGGTGCCGAACAGGGCCGAACTTCTTCGTGATTGGGACCTCTTGCAATCGGGTCGGCCTCCCGTCAAGATCGAGCCACTCAGGTAACCCATGGCCCACCACCCTATCCATCGCGTCCATCGGTTCGACATCGTCGGCCCTTACACGATCGCGGTTGGGTTCACCGACGGCACCGAGCAGCGGATCAACTTTCGACCGGTGCTTGAAGGTGAGCTCTTGGGACCGCTTCAGGACTTGGCGCTGTTCAACTCGGTCGTCCTCGACGTCGAAGTTGGGACGCTCACGTGGCCGAACGGTGCCGATTTTGATCCCGCCACACTTCACGACTGGCCGACCGTGAGCGCCGAACTGGCTGCACGCGCCCGCGCATGGGCAGGAACTACAGCTCATGCGGGCTAACACGCGCTGCAGCCGACGGCCGCATGTCTGTAAACATGGCGGTTGCGCCCGCGGCTGAGCGCTACCGTTGAGCCAGATTGCGGATTGGACGCCGCGCCAGAGAGCAGAGCAGGCAGAATCGCGAAGACGAAAAATAGCTCTGGTCGCCTGATCCGGACTCTGGACTCTGGACCCAGGACGACGCGTTCCTAGAACATCCTCGCTTGCTTGATCGGCCACCAGCGCAGTTGGACTTTGCCGATGATGTATTTCTTCGGCACGAAGCCCCACGCGCGGCTGTCGGAGCTGTTGTTGCGGTGGTCGCCCATCACGAAGTAGTAACCCTCGGGAATCACTTCCGGGCCCCATTCGTCATGCGAGCGGTATTCGTCGGCGATGAAGTCGTCCTTCATCGGCACGTCGTTGCGGAACACGCGGCCGTTCTCGACGCGGATCGTGTCGCCCGGCTCGCCGATGACGCGCTTGACGAATGACTTGTCCGGGTCGCGCGGGTAGTAGAGCATCACGATGTCGCCCACAACCGGCGCATCGAGCCGATAGTGCAATTTGTTGACGATGAGGCGGTCCTGATCCTCGAGCGTCGGCGCCATGCTCTGGCCTTCAACGCGAGCCACCTGAAATCCGAAGGTCACGATCAGCGTCGCGTAGACGGCCGCTGACATGAGCGTCTTCAGCCACGCCCACAGTTCATCGGCGATGCGGCTGAACTGCAGCTCCTGCGGCGGGGCCGGCGCTGCGTGCTCGGTCGGCTCAAAGGACACGGCCGGCTCGAGGCCATTGAGGCCCGGCAAATCGAATTCACTCGGTGCCGGCTCGGTCGGATCGTCGCCGGGCTCGGTCTGGTCATCGCTAAGGTCGTTCTGGTTGTCGCTGAGGGCCGTCTGGTCGTCGCTCGACGCGGGGGCATCGTCGGCCCGGAGCGTTGAGTCCGTCGCCGAGTCCGAATCAGCGAAGGCCAGAGGCCACGATGTCACTGCGGTCGACGGTTCCGGCAGGGCGGGCGCCGTTTCGATAGGGGTGTCTGGTCCGCTCGCCTGAAGTGGCTCCGGCGTCGGCAATTCGGGCGAGGGAAACTCGGGATGCGAATCCTGCGTCATCGTCGATCAAAGAAGCATGAATGAGATCGCGCGTGGGCACAAGCACGAAACGCTGGGCGGCGCGGGCTTTTGGTATGATTCTACGCATGATCCGTCCGTTTCTGACCGGGTTCGCGCTCACGCTCAAGCACATGTTTCGGAAGCCGATCACGGTGAACTATCCGGATGAAAAAGTTCCGGTCTTTCCAAAGTATCGCGGCAAGCAAGTGCTGATGCGCGACGAGAACGACTTGGAGAAATGCGTCGCGTGCGGCCTGTGCTCGGTGGCGTGCCCGGCGGATGCGATCTATCTGGAGCCCGCGGAGAACGACGGCACGGTCATGGCCGGCCCGCGCTATGCCAGCACGTATCAGATTCATAAAACGCGCTGCATCTTCTGCGGCTTCTGCGAAGAGGCGTGTCCTGTGTCGGCCGTGTTCATGGGCAAGGACTACGAGCTCGCCGTCTACAGCTCGAAGGACTTCATCTGGGACAAGGCGGACATGTTGGTGCCGCCGAAGTCGGCGCCGGCCGCCGCCCGGGTGTCGTGAGGCACGCTCATTAGGTCCTTTCTTCAGGAACTCGACGCCCGTGTGCTCGTCTGTGACGGGGCCATGGGCACGATGCTCTACGCCAAGGGCATCTTCCTCAACAAGTGTTTCGACGAGTTGAACCTCACCGGGCCTGACTTGGTGGGCGAGGTGCATCTGGACTACGTGCGCGCGGGCGCGGACATTCTCGAAACCAACACGTTCGGCGCCAACCGTTTCAAGCTCGCCACATTCGGCCTGGCCGATCAGTTGCGCGCCATCAACGTCGAAGGCGCCCGCATCGCGCGGCGTGCCGCGCGTGAGACAGCGTGGGTCGCCGGCTCGATTGGCCCGCTGGGCGTGCGCATCGAACCATGGGGCAAGACCGGCATCGACGACGCCGAGGCGGCCTTCGCCGAGCAGGCGCTCGCGCTCGTTGAGGGCGGTGTGGATCTGTTCATGCTCGAGACGTTTCGCGACGTGAACGAACTGGCGGCTGCGGTACGCGCCGTGCGCCGGGTGTCGGCGTTGCCGATCGTCGCGCAGATGACGACGGAAGACGACGGCAACAGTTTGGACGGCACGCCGCCGCAGACGTTTGCGCCGCGGCTCGAAGAGGCCGGCGCGGACGTGATCGGCGTGAACTGCAGCGTCGGCCCGGCGTCGATGCTGGAAACGCTCGAGCGCATGGCGCAGGCGACGAGCCGGCGATTGTCTGCGCAGCCCAACGCGGGTCGTCCGCGCGATGTCGACGGACGCAATCTGTATCTCTGCTCCCCGGAGTACATGGCGACCTACGCGCGCCGCTTTGCCTCGGCCGGTGCGCGCATTGTGGGCGGTTGCTGCGGCACGACCCCGGAACACACGCGACAGATGGCGCTGGCCGTGCGGGCCGCCGTCCCGGTTGCGCGCGTGTCGGCGTCAGTCACGGTGGAAGCCGTGGCTGAGCCGGTGCCGCCGGTGCCGCGCGCGGAGAAGTCGGCGCTCGGGCGCGCGCTGTGTGAGGGCGCGTTCGTGATGCTGGCTGAAGTCACGCCGCCGCGCGGCATGGACGTGTCTGCGGCCGTCGCCCACGCGGAACAGTGCGCGGCGCTTGGCGTGATGGCCGTGAACGTGCCCGACTATCCGCGCAGCAGTGCGCATGTCAGCGCGCTGGCGCTGGCGCAGTTGATCGGTCACCGTGGTGTGGAAACGGTCCTTCACTATGCGTCGCGCCAGCGCACGTTGATGGGCATGCAGTCGGATCTGCTGGGCGCGCACGCGATGGGCCTGCGCAACGTGCTGCTCGTGACCGGCGATCCGCCAAGCCAGGGCACCTACGCGGACGCGACGGCGATCGACGACGTGGATTCGATCGGTCTCACCAACATGGTGGCGCGACTCAATTGCGGACTCGACATCGGCGGACAGCCGCTCGGTGGTCCCGCACGATTCCATATCGGGGTGGCGATGAATCCGTCGGCGACCAATCTGGACGCCGAGTGGCGACGTCTCGACTACAAAGTGGAGGCGGGGGCGGAGTTCATTCTCACGCCGCCCGTACTCGACGCCGACGCCTTTCTGGCGATGATGCCGCGGTTGCGCGCCACCGGTTTACCGGTCATCGCCGGGATGGTGGCGCTTGAAAGCGTGCGGCAGGTGGAGTTCATAGCGAGCGAGGTGCCGGATGTCGCGGTGCCCGATCGCGTGCTGGCCGAGATGCGGAGCGCCGCTGATCCAGGGGCCGAAGGACTGCGGATCTCGCTCGAGGTGTTTCACGCGTTGCGAGCCTCGGTGCAGGGAATCTCGGTGCGACCGCTGCATGGCTCGACGGCGAGCGTGGAGCGATGGCTCCGCGCGGTGCAGGGATGACCGAGCGCCGGCCGCGATCGGCATTCGCGGACCACGTCGTCTTTCTCGGTCGGTTTCTGCGGCATCCGCGTCAGGTCGGCGCCCTCGCGCCGAGTTCTCGCACGCTGGCACGAGAGATGGTCCGCCACATTTCCCTGACGGCCACCAGTCGGATCGTGGAACTGGGACCGGGCACGGGCGTGTTCACGCGGGAAGTCGTGAATCGATTGCCGGGCGGGGGCGCGTTCCTCGCGGTGGATATCAACGCCGAGTTCTGCCGGGAACTGCGGGCCCGCTGGCCGGCGCTCGATTGCGAGTGGGGATCCGCGGCGGATCTGACCGGGATGATCACCGCGCGCGGTTGGCCGCATGTGGATCACATGGTGTCGGGTCTGCCGTTTGCGAGTTTGCCGGCGTCGCTGTCGCATGCGATTCTCGATGCGGTGAAAGCGACGTTGCGACCGGGCGGGACGTTCACGACGTTTCAGTACGTCCACGCGTATCCGACCCCGCCGGCCGCGGCATTTCGACGCGACATGGACGCGCACTTCGGTCCGATGGCCGCGCGCCGCGCGGTGTTCCGCAATCTGCCGCCGGCCTACGTCCTCTCCTGGCGCCAGCCGGATTCAGAGGCACGCTGAATCACACGAAAAC
>CAYHEX010000118.1:0-11498 GCA_964355365.1 uncultured Solibacteraceae bacterium
GCCTCCTCCAACTCGACACGAGTGTCCCCAACGATAGGGTCGATGAGATAGGTGTCGAGCGCGTGGAAGGGGAATCCGCACATCGGGATCGCGCTGCCCGAGGCGTCCTTGGCGCGGGACGTCAGCGTCAGTTCCAGCACGCGCGCGGCGGCGACGGCGTCCTCGTAGAACATTTCGTAGAAGTCGCCCATCCGAAACACCACAAGCGCGTCGCGGTGGACGCGTTTGACGTCCAGATACTGACGCATCGCGGGTGTTGCCGAGGCGGAGGAGGGCAGAGTTGAGGACACGTACGCTATAGGTTACCAAGCAAGGGTAACCTAATGAGGCCGTGACGCTCTTTTCTCTCGATACGTCGACTCGAACCGGTTCAATGGCGCTGTGGCGCGACGGCAGCGCGCTGGGCCGCGCGATCGCCGACCCGCGTTCGCATGCCGAGCGGTTGCCGCTCGAGGCGGTTCAATTCCTCGCGGCGCAGGACCTGACGCTGCAGGATATCGACGCGTTCGTCGTGATTTCAGGGCCGGGCTCCTTCACCGGCCTGCGCGTGGGAGTGTCGGCGGTCCAGGGCTGGGCGTTTGCGACGGGGCGGCCGGTCGCGGCCGTGCCCACTCTGGCCGCGCTGGTCGCATCCGTGCCGGTCTCCGATCGCGCCGGGATTGTCGTCGTGCCGTGCCTCGACGGACTGCGCGGCGAGGTGTTCTACGGCGCGTGGCGGGACGGCGAGCAGGTCCTCGAGGCCGCTGTGGGGCGTCCCGACCTGGCCGTCGCCGCCGTTCAGGCTGTCGCCGACGGAGCGCCGGTGGTCTTCGCCGGCGACGTCGCGGAGAAATACGAAGCTGCGTGGGCGGCAGCGCGGTGGCTGGCGGTGGCGCCCGTGATGACGCTCGCGGAGGCCGCGGCTCGGGAAGTGGCGGCGGGGCGGTTCGCGGCCGGCGCGCCGCATGCCGTGCGACTCATGTACGTGCGTCGCACGGACGCGGAGATCATGCGCGAGCGCGGAGGCGTGCGCCCGTGAACGCCGCATTCGAGATCTCTCGCGCGTCGGCCGACGATGATCTGAGCGAGATCTCGGCGCTGCAGGCGCGCACATTCACGAATCCGTGGAGTGCGGAATCCCTGCGCTGGGAACTCGCCAACACCGACGTGGCTCGGCTGTACGTGATGCGGGCAGGGGCGCACGTCGTGGGGTATTGCGCCTGCTGGGTCATCCTCGACGAACTGCACATCAACAGCCTTGCGGTGGATCCCGATCGCCGACGACAGGGCCTCGCCAGCCTGTTGCTGCGCGCGGTGTTTCGCGACGCCGTGGCGGCGGGCGCGACGACGGCGACGCTGGAAGTGCGGCGCTCGAACGTGCCGGCGATCGGCCTGTACGAGCGCCTGGGGTTTGCGGTTGAAGGCGTTCGCGTCGGCTACTACGAGCAACCGGCAGAGGACGCGTTGGTGTTGTGGTGCCGAAAGCTTGCTGCCGTGTGACGCTTGTGTTACCTTCGGCGAGGTAAGAGGTTTCCTTGTCAGGAGGCGAGCATGACCGAAGCTCAGGATCTCCATCAGTTGCTCATCGAGCACCATCAGCTCGATGAGCAGGTTCGTCAGTACACCGCCATTCCTCATCCCACCGAACAAGAGCAGCTCGAAGAAGCTGCCCTCAAGAAGCGTAAACTCAGACTGAAAGACCTGATCGAAACGCTCGCGCGCGAACGCGCCAGTTGATCCGGCGGGCGTCGCCCGTGAGTTAAGATCAGAGGCGTGCGTATTGATCACGCTGCGTGGCCATTTGTGGCGGTAGCTTGCCTGCCGGCCGCCGTGACGTTCCGGTGGTCGGTCGGCGCCGCTCTCGTGTTGTTGGTGGTACCGCTCGCCGTGGCGTTGTTCTTCCGCGACCCCGAGCGATCGTCGCCGACGGACCCGTCGCTCGTGCTGGCTCCGGCGGACGGCAAGGTAATGCATGCCGGTCCTGCGGATCCCCGATACGCCCCGGCGGGCGAGTGGCTGCAGATCATCACGTTCCTGTCGCCCCTGGATGTGCATATCAACCGGACGCCACTCGCGGGCACGGTGCAAACGGTTGCGTACCATCCTGGCTCCTTCGTGCCGGCCTACCATCACGATGCCGCCAAGAACGAGCGGTCGGAGATCTGGCTCGACCATGGCGGCGTCACGATCGTGGTGCGTCAGATCGTCGGCATGCTCGCGCGCCGGGTCGTGTGCCGGGTCAAGCCCGGCCAGGTCCTCGCGGCCGGGGAGCGCATCGGGTTGATGAAGTTCGGGTCGCGAATGGATGTGTTTGTGCCGCTGACCGCCCAGATCATGGTCAAACCCGGAGACCGGACAATTGCCGGCGAGTCGGTGTTGGCCCGTCTGGCCGGATAGAATGCCTCGATGAACTTCACCCTGCCTCAGCGTCCGATCGGCAGTCCCCGGCGTCAGCGACGCGGCATGTTCCTGTTGCCCAGCATCATCACGGTCGGCAACATGTTCTGCGGCTACGCGTGCGTGATGTACGCGATGCGGGGCGATGTCGCGGTCGCAGCGCCGTTCATCGGCATTGCCGTCGTCCTCGACATGCTCGATGGACGCATCGCGCGCATGACGGGCACAGGAAGCGACTTCGGTCTACAACTCGACTCGCTGGCTGATGTCATCTCGTTCGGCCTCGCGCCCGCCGTGTTGGCGTTTGCGTGGGGACTCTCCGATGCGGGCCGGTGGGGCTGGGCCGCAGGCTTCATCTACGTGACCGCCTGCGCCCTTCGGCTCGCGCGCTTCAACGTGCAGACCAATACTCAGCCCGACAAGCGCTACTTCCTTGGCATGCCGAGCCCATCGGCGGCCGGCGTCGTGGCGTCGACCGTGTTCGCGTTCCCGCACGGCTTCTCGGGGCGTCCGCAACTGCTGGCGGCCATGGCCGTCGTGGTCGTGCCCGCCATTTTGATGGTCACCACGATTCGGTTTCGCAGTTTCAAGACATTGAACCTCGGCCGACAGAAGTCGTACCTGCCGTTCTTCTTCTTCGCGACGTTCATCGTGTTTATCGCGACCGAACCGCAGTGGACGCTGCTGACGTTGTCCTACACGTATCTGGCGTCCGCGTTTATCGGTCAGCTGGTGACGCGCGTTCGACGTCGTCGCGGACTGCCGCCGCCCGCCGCAGCCGGATCGTAATCGACGTGCCCTGACCGGGCGCGCTTTCGAGTGTCAGCGTCCCGCCACACAATTCGACGTTGCGTTTCGCGTTGGGTAACCCGAGGCCGGAGCCCGCGGTCTTCGTGGAGAAGTACGGCTCGAATGCTCGGGCGCGCGCCGTCGCGTCCATACCCACGCCGGTGTCACTGATCGTGATGCGCATCCAGTCCGAATCCTCCGGCGTGGCGTCCAGCGCAATCGTGCCGCCGGACGGCATCGCCTGACGCGCATTTTCGAGCAGGTTGGTCACCGCGCGCGAGAGCAACGTGCGGTCGGCGGACACGGGGAACAGCGGGACGGCGAACGTGACGACCGTCTGAATTGGGCCGCCGGGCACCTGGTAGGGCCGCGCGATGTCGTTGAGGAAGCTGTCCAGCGCCAGCGCGTCGATCTGCGGCGTGGGCGACGCGGCGAAATTCGAGAACTCGCTGGCGATCTGTCGCAGCAACTGCACCTGGCGCAGGATCGTGTCGAGACAGTGGTCGAACACGTCGCCCAGAGGGCGCCCGCGGTCGGCATGCACGCGCTGCAGATGTTCGGCAGAGAGCTGGATGGGCGTGAGAGGGTTCTTGATTTCGTGCGCCACCTGCCGCGCCATTTCGGCCCACGCCTTGAGCTGATTGGCACGCGCCAGTTCGTCGCGCTGCGCGGCCAGCGTGGAGGCCATCATGTTGAAGTCATCGACGAGGCGTCGCAACTCATCGGCCGTGTCCGCGGCAATACGGACATCGAGGCGTCCGGCTGCGATCTGACGTGTGGCGCGCGTCAACCGGGCCACCGGCGTCGAGACCCGGCCGGCCACGTACACGCCCAGCACAGCCACGAGCATGACTACCACCACGGCGCCCACGAGGACACCGCGATTGAGCTCGTCGAGTTCGTGCGCCAGTTCGCGTTGACGGAGGGCGAGCGGCACGCTGAGGATCGTGTCGCGTCCACGCCCAGGCACCGGCGCGGCGGCGATCAGGTAGGAGAATCCACCGAGCCGGTCGTTGCCGGTGTAGCTCGGGAGACGATCCAACGCGACGCTCCGATACACGGCCGCCGGTGTGCGCGTCGGGAGCAGGCCCGAGTCGAACAGGTCGCGCTGACTGGTGGCGACGAGCTGCGACCCACTAAAGAGATTGACGTCCTGGTTGATCGCCTGGCCGATCCAGACGAGCAGGTCGTCGGTGGGGGCCGACTCCTGCAACGTGAGTAGTTCCTCGAAGACCCGGCGCGCCACGATCACGACATCGGTGGCTTCGCTCTCGATGTCCGCCCGGAACTTGTCGGACATGTACGTGCCGAATGCGAAGGCCAGCGCGACCACGGGGCCGACGGCCGCAAACACGAAGTAGAGGAACAGCTTTCGATAGAAGCTGGTCCGCACCTCGGTCACCAGCACACGAAGCGGCGCGGCTTTGCGCTGAACGAACGGCCCGAACGCTGTGGCGCCAAGCAGCAGGACGACAAACACACCGAAGAGCAGCGTCGTCGCTTCGGCCAGGCGCGTCAGGTGCTCGAAGCGCGACGGGACGGGGTAGCCCACCGCGTAGATGCCGCCGCGATCGTTGGTGAAATTCACATGGTAGTCGCGGCCCTCGGCGCGCACGTCGGTCCAGAACGACTGACGCGATTGATAGAGGCGCTCGAACAGCGCCTGCGACAGCGGCCACGCGACGTTGCCTGAGGCAAAGCGCGTCAGCGAGCCCCACCCGTACACCGCAACCTGCAGGTCGGCGACCCGCGATGCGCGATCCGCATCGCCCGGGCGCAGCACATCGAAGTACGGATCATCGGAAGAGACAAACGGCAGGGCGCGATAGTCGGGCATCAGGTGCACGACAATCGCGCCGCGCGGCGGTCCGCCGGCTGGGTCGCACAACGCGCGCTCTCCGCGGAGCATGCGCCGTTCTTCGGCGCCAAGCCGGCCGGCTTCGCCGGACTGGATCCAGTTGCAGCTCGTCACACGCTCGCCCAGTCCCAGGGGGCCGTACTCCGGAACGTTCAGCGCAAACCGGCTGACCAACGCGCCAGTCGCGTCGTAGAGTTCGATCGCGGACGTCACGCGGTTGCGCGCCAGTCGGGTGCGGCTCCACACGGTAAAGGCCGCTTGCGTTGGCGTCTGCGGCCGCTGGTTGGCGATATCCTCGAGTCCGGCGAACGCGTCGATCTCCGCCTGCGCGGCGCGCAGTTCCTCCTGCAGGTGCCTGGGCTGTTCCGCGCGCTGCACGGCCGGCGCGTATTCCGTTTCGATGACCCGGCGCGCCGTGGCGTCGGCGTAGAAATCCTCCGCCGGATAGGCCACGAGGGCGGGTGCGACCAGCATTCCAAAGAGCAGCGCCAGACGTGCCGCCTGGGTAGCGTGCCGATAGGTGCGGCGCAGGCGATGTCCGGTGGCGGCGAACAGCACGACGGCCGCGGCGCACAGCACCAACCCGGTCGCGGCGATGGGGAAGCCGGTGTCACTCAGCAGACGGGCACCGGCCGCGATGACGACCAGCCAGATGGCGGCAGCCACCCCGACGGCGGCGCGGGACTGCCGGGAGCGCCAACGCTCAGCGGCCATCGCCAGGAGCGTCGCTGCGGTCCAGAGGCCGGCCGCAACGATCAGCAGCACACCGGCCAGGCCGAGCAGGCTCGGCAACCGGAGCGGAAACAGCGGAAACTGCCACTGATCAAATGACGCGGCGTTCAGCCGCCAGTGCAGAAAGACCAACACGCTCAGGAGGGCTGCCGCCGCGGCCGTGCCGGCGACCAACTGCTCGGCCACAAATCGGAACGGTGACGTTGTGGCGCTGCGGCGTGGGCGGCGCCGCAACCACCACGAGACGGGGCCGAGCGCGCACAACCCGGCCGCCAGGAGCCCCCAGGCCGGAATCCGCACGAGGTCGGCGATGCCCGCGACGCGCGACAACTGCAGCACGGCCAGCATGCAGGCGGCGAGCAGCGACGCGATTCCCAGCGTCCACCCAAGAAAGGCCACTGGGGTGCGTGCGCGACGTCGCCGATCAAGCCAGGGCCCGGCCACGAGCAACAGGGTGATGACCAGCGGAAGCACGGCAAACGCCATGGCGCCGCGACGGAAGGCCGAGCGTCTGGCGGCCACGACGTCCGTGTCGTAGCGCACCTCAACCAACGGTGCACCCGCAGGATCCGTGATCATGAAGGTATGCGGGCGGGCGAGATTGTCGCCGGCACTCGAGAGTGACGGCGGAACCAGCGTGACGTCCCCGTAGGGCGTGGCGAACACGAGGTGTCGATCCGGTGATCCGCCGACGGCAAACGACAAGAGGCTTTCGGCGGCTGCCGCACCGACGAGTCGGTCGCCAGAGCGGAGGGCCCGAACGTGAACAAGGCGAAGGCCCAACGTGCCCTCTGCGACAAACAGCGAGTTGGTGGGGCGCAACCGTTCGGGACCGAGATCCTCGGCCGGTCCGTCGCTCCACGCCAGCGTGCGATAGTCGGCCGAGTAAATCGTCAGTGACGCGGCGCCGCGCGAACTCCTGGTGGCCTCCACAAGCTCGAGGAACACCCGCGGCAGCGCCTCGCGGTCGGCAATGGCGTGATCGACATGTGCGGTGAGTTGATTCGCGCGGTCGGTGAGGGTGGTCAGTTCCCGCGCGCGCGCGGCGAGCACACTGCGCATGTGACGTTCGATACGCGTGCTCGTGGCCTGGGGCGTCGTGCCGAAGCGAACCATCTCCCACAGGGCGCCACCCGCGGCAAGCGCGAGGGCCAGGCTCAGGCCGGCGAGGAGGAGTCGGGACGAAGATATGCGCACCGGTGTACCGGGGCAGGCTGGCAGCCGCGTGTCAGAATAGCACCTAAGTGATGCCGGCTTTGCGTCTGCGCGTGGCACTTCGTCGGGGCGGCCTGGTCACGGCCGCCAACTGGCCGTTGGTGGTCGTGGCGTTCGTGGCTGACACCCTCTACAAGGCGGCGCTTGGCGTGCCCATCGTCGGCGGCGCGGTGATGGTTGCCGTCCTGGTCGGCGACGACTTGTCGAGCTTGCTTTCGCATGGGCTCCGGACCGGCGCTGGGATGGTGCTCGCGTCGCTGTTCGACTCGCCAGTGGCGCTGGCCTCGTTCCTCGTGTCGCTCTCGGTGGTCGCCGCGGGGGGCGCCGTGGTCTTGTTTCTCGTCAAGGCCGGAACGCTCGCGGTGCTCGTTCGCGGTGAGCGCCAGGCGTCCGACGAGTTGCATGCCGGTTCGCTGCGCTTCGACCTGATGCGCAGGGCGAACGCCTCTGAGTTGGATGTGTTCCTCGCGGGCGTGCGGTATTTCGGCCGTCGATTCGCGCTCCTCGGAGGCTGGCTGATGGCGGCGTACGTGGTGCTCGGCGGCGGATATTTCGTCGCCATGCTCAGCGCCTACCGTGTCGCGGCCCGCACCGAGTGGATCTCTGCGTTTCCCCTGGTGTTGCTGGTGGCGACGAGCGCCGTGGTCGTCGTCGTGACCGTGATCAATCTCCTGTATCTCCTGCTGCAGGTGATCGTGGTCGCCGACGATTGCCGCGTGCGCGAGGCCGCGTCGCGCCTGCGCATCTATCTGCTGCACGATTCGCGACAGGTGGCGGGTGTCTTCGGCGTAATTCTGACGATCACCGTCGTTGGCACAGCCGCATCGTTGTTGGTCACGGCCGCGTTGGGACTGATCGCCTGGGTCCCGTTGGTGGGGCCCTCGGTGGTGCCGCTGCAGGCCGCCGCGTGGTTGGTGCGGGGTCTGGTATTTGTGTTTGTGGATCTGACGGCGCTGTCGGCCTACGTCGCGCAGCACCGCCGCTTCAAGGAGCAGGACGCATGAACTACGAGCTGTTTCTCTCTGCACAGGGCGGCCGTCTTCGGGAGTCGGCCATTCGCAAGATGGGCGCCGTGCTGGCGCAGACGAAAGACCTGGTGTCGTTCGCGCCCGGCTATCCATCGGAGGACCTGTTCGCCTGGTCGGCGTTCCGGGAGATCGCCCACGAGTTGCTGAGCGGAGACGACGGCAAAGTGCTGCAGTATGGCGCGACGCGCGGCTATCGTCCCTTGCTCGATCAGATCATCGCGCTAATG
The DNA here is from genome assembly GCA_964355365.1 of uncultured Solibacteraceae bacterium. Classification (GTDB taxonomy): domain Bacteria; phylum Acidobacteriota; class Vicinamibacteria; order Vicinamibacterales; family SCN-69-37; genus SCUN01. The sequence goes on from CAYHEX010000118.1 coordinate 8,226, forward strand.
GCCACGCGCGGCATCGCCACAAGTCTCGAGCAGTTGATCGTTACGACGGGCTCGCAGCAGGGGCTGGATCTGGTGGCCACGGTGCTGTGCGATCCCGGAGACGTCATTCTCGTGGAACTGCCGTCCTACGTGGGCATGATCTCGGCCTTTCAGAACATCGGCGCGGATCTGGTCGGCGTGCCGCAGGTGGCTGACGGCATGGACATGGTGGCGCTGGACGCAACGCTCGCGCGGCTCCGAGCGGCAGGCCGCCGAGTTAAGGGTCTCTACACCGTGCCGAATTTCCAGAATCCCACCGGGCTGCTGGTCAGTCAGGCGAAGCGGCGTGAGTTGCTCGAGTTTGCGTCTCGTGAAGACCTGCTGATCATCGAGGATGATCCGTACGGTGATCTGTATTTCGAAGATGTGACGACGGCGGCCGATACGCGGCCGATTGCCGCCGCCGATCGCGACGGCCGCGTGATCTATCTCAGCAGTTTCTCGAAGACGCTCGCGCCGGGGTTCCGCACCGCGTGGATCAGCGCGCCGCCCGCGCTGGTGTCGCGATTCGAGTTGGCGAAGCAGTCGATCGATCTGTGCACCGGGGCGCTCGACCAGCGCATGGTGGCCGAGGCGTGCCGGCGTGGCGTGCTGCAGACGCACTTGCCGCAGTTGCGCGCGGCGTATCAGGCGAAACGCGACGTGATGGTATCTTCGCTCCAGGAGCATCTGGGCGGGCGGTTGTCGTGGGCGCCGCCGAGGGGCGGGTTCTTTCTGTGGACGCGGCTGCCGGAGGGGCTCGACGCCACCCAGTTATTGCCGATCGCCCAGCGTCACGGCGTTGTCTACGTGACCGGCGACGCGTTTTTTGTTGATGGCCGCGGCGGGGAGTTCATCCGCCTGTCGTTCTCGGCGCCGACGCACGAACGCATCCGCGAAGGGGTGCAGCGGTTGGCGAGCGCGATCAGCGAAGCGCAGTCAGCGTCAGCGGCAGTCCCGGTATCGTCTTCGGCAGGCCGCTGACCGGCAGCGGGGGCGCGGCGGCTGTCAGCGTCGCCGACCACTTCGATTCGTCGCCAACGCCGATGGTGATGGTGACCAGCCGCATTGAGGCGCCTGCTCCAGTCATGATCGGCGGCACTTGCAGGAGCACGGTGCTGTCACCCGCGCCAGGCACGGCCACGGCTGCGGCGGCGCGTTTGCCGTCCCCGTCCGACAAGAACACCTGAAAGGCGCCAGTGCGCAAGGCCACGACCGTGAGACCCTCCGCGGCCAATGGCCCAACGTCTGCTGGACGCGTCGGTAAATCGGCGTACCAACGGAGCGAACCGGAGCCGCGATCGAACGCGCGAAGCACGCCGTCCTGACCCGTGGTGTAGACGAGATGTTCATCGAGTGCTGGTGCGCCGACGATGGTCGCGCCGGTGCGCTGGGTATCTTTCACCCGCCCCGTGGCCGCGTCCAGAAACAGCAGGTCGCGGTTCTCCGTGCCCACGTAGACCATGCCGCCGCCAAGTCGTGGCGCGCCCGGCCGACCACCGGTCAACGATGTCGTCCATAGGGAGCGCCCGGTGCGGATGTCGAGCAGCGTGATCGCCGCATCCGCCGTCGCGATCGCGACACGGTCGCCGTCAACCGCGGGCGGCGCGGTCAGTGGCGCGGCGGCCGCAAACGTCCACAACTCCGTCCCGTCGGCGTTGCGGAGCGCCGCGATGCGTCCCTCGGCCGAGACAAGCAGGATCCAGCCGCTGCGAAGCGTTGGGGCGAAGGCCAGCGGACCGGGTGTGGCGCGCTGCCATTTCACACTCCGGCGAGCGAGATCCACGGCGCGCACCGTCGTGTTGTCACCGGCGATGCAGAGGCTTGCGTCGCACGCGAGACGTTGCGCAGGGATTGGCAAGGAGCCGACCGGTTCGCCGCTCTCGATCGAGAGGATATTCAGGTGATCGCCAAACCCGGCAACCAGCCACCCGCCGTCGGCCACCGCTGCGGCCTCGGGAGCCGCTCCGAGATACTCGCGCGACCAGGCCGGCGCAAGGGGGAGTCCGTTGGGCGCGAGCCGCCTGGGGGCGGCCGCTGTGAGCGCGCCGGCGGCAACCAGAATGCCGAGCGCGCAAACGGCCCGGCGAATGACGGCTAAGTGACGCACACGCTTATAATAACGTCTACTTTGCGATGCGCCGGTTTTCGGCCTCGCCTTTGCTCCAACCCGAGTTCAATGTGACGCATCAGACCGTTGTTGTTCTGGATTTTGGCTCGCAGTACACCCAGTTGATCGCGCGCCGGTTGCGCGAGCTGTCCGTGTACTCCGAGATCGTGCCCCATACGATGCCGGCCGCTGAGATTGCGAAGCGCCAGCCGATGGGCATCATTCTGTCTGGCGGCCCCAAGAGCGTGTCCGATCCCGGCGCGCCCATGGTGGATCTCGGCATCTTCGAGATGGGCGTGCCCGTCATGGGCATCTGCTACGGCATGCAACTCCTGACGCACGTGCTCGGCGGCACGGTGAGCCGGGCCGATCAGCGGGAGTTCGGCCACGCGATGGTCTCGCCCCAGAGCGGCTGCCGGTTGTTCGAGGGCCTGCCGGACACGATTCGCGTCTGGGCCAGTCACGGAGATTTCGTGGCCTCGGCGCCCCCGGGCTTCGACGTGACCGCGACGAGTGCGAACGCGCCGGTGGCCGGCATGCAGCACGTTGAGCGCCGCATCTACGGCATCCTCTTTCACCCGGAAGTGGTGCACACCGATCATGGCGCGGAGATTCTGAGCAACTTCGCGTTCGGTATCTGCGGCTGCCGCGGCGATTGGACGATGGCGTCGTTTGTGGACGAGAGCGTGGCCCGCATCCGCGCCACGGTGGGCGAGGGGCGCGTGCTGTGCGGGCTTTCGGGGGGCGTCGACTCGACCGTGGCGGCGATGCTGATCCACAAGGCCATCGGGCCGCGGCTGACCTGCGTGTTTGTCGACAACGGCCTGCTGCGCATGAACGAAGCCGCACAGGTCCGCACGCGCTTTGAGCGTCTGGGGCTGAATCTCGAATTCGTGGACGCGACCGATCTGTTCCTCGACAACCTGGCGGACGTAACCGACCCCGAGAAGAAGCGGAAGATCATCGGCGGCCTGTTCATCGATGTCTTCGAGAAGCGCGCCAATGAATTGGGGCAGTTCGACTTTCTCGCGCAGGGCACGTTGTATCCCGACGTGATCGAAAGCGTGTCCGTGAAGGGACCGTCGTCGGTCATCAAGAGTCATCACAATGTTGGTGGGCTGCCGGAGCGCATGCGCTTCAAGCTG
>CAYHEX010000119.1:0-11497 GCA_964355365.1 uncultured Solibacteraceae bacterium
GCTGGCTATAGCCTGCGCGTGCGGCAGCGTGCCGGCGCTGTATTTCATGTCGAACCGCGACAGGCCGAGCGCCCGAACCGTGGCGATGATCTTCTTCGCCACCGTCTCCGGTGAGCCGACACACAACGCGCCGCCAGAACCCGCCTCGAGTTCGAAGCGATCCCGCGTGGCCGGCGGCCACCCACGCTCGGCGCCGATGCGCGTCATCATCGCGGCGTAGTGCGGCCACAACTCGTCTTTCGCGATCTGGTCGGTGGCGGCCACATGGCCGGGCGAGTGCACCGCGATGGGTTGGACGGGATGCCCGAAGCGTTCGAGTGACTGCAGATAGAGGTCCACGTACGGCCGGAAGCGCATGGCGCTGCCGCCGATGATGGCGAGCGTCAGCGGCAGGCCGTAGCGCGCGGCGCGGACGACGGATTCCGGACTGCCGCCGACGCCGACCCACGTGCGCAGGGTGCCGGATTCGATCGGCGGATACACGCCGCCGTTCCCGGGCTTCAGCAGCGCGGCAAACCGCGCCAGCTTGTCTTCGAACAACTCGTTGTATTGATTGAGGTCGTAGCCGAACAGCGGATACGACTCGGTGAACGACCCGCGACCCAGAATCACTTCCGCGCGGCCCTTCGAGAGCGCGTTGAGCGTCGAGAAGCGCTGAAACACGCGGATGGGATCATCGGTGCTCAGCACTGTGACCGCGGAGCCGAGTGTGATGCGCTCGGTGCGAGCGGCAATGGCCGCGAGCACCACTTCCGGTGCGGAGACGGCGAAATCAGCGCGATGGTGTTCGCCGACTCCGAACGCGTCGATGCCGACCTGCTCGGCCAGCACGGCTTCGGCCAGAACGTCGCGAAGCGTTTCGGCCTGACTGCGCATACGGCCTGCGGTGTCGGCGGTGACGTCGCCAAACGTGTCGATGCCCAGTTCGATGCGCATCAGTCCACCGGCAGCGGCGGCCCGAGCAGGGTCATGCCGTGCGCCTCGAAGAATTGCTCCGCCTGTTGCTGCGTGAGCGTGCCGGTGCGTGTGGCGTTCTCACGAAAGAACGACTCCATCAATCCCGCCGGCTGGACGAGGAACAGCAGGCGCCCGGTGCCGGTGCCGCGGTGGCTCCACGTGTGCGGCGCGCCGCGTTTGATGAACACGCTGTCGCCCGGATGCACGTCGTGCATCGTCTCGCCCAGCTTGAAGAGGAACTCGCCCTCGATCACGAAGAACCACTCGTCGATCTCGCGATGCATGTGGTAACTCGGGCCGCCCTTGCCGATCGTCTTGCTTTCCCACACGGCCAGCGCGCCGCCCGTATCGTTGGACGACAGCTTCAGGTCGACCGGGTCTTTGCCGCGCAGGCGATGGACCTCGCCAAAGCGCCCCGTGCCGGCGCGCACGATCGGCGGCGTGTCGGTTTGAACGACCGGCTCGGGTGGCGCGAGTGGCGACGGTGCGGCCGGTGAATGTTCTGTGGCCGCAGCGAGTAGCGGTGCGCCGAGCAGGCCGGCAGGGACGAGCGAAGAGGCGCGAAGGAACTGTCGACGTTTCATAGCGTGGGGTCCAGTGGCCATCGGGAAGCGATAGTAGCACCGGGCGATAGAATGGGTCGCGACATGCGACGACCGACGCCGACGCGCAGAGTAGCTCCCGCCGGCACGACGCGTGCTCGGCCTGTTGCCGCGCTTGCTCTGCCTGTTGCGGCGGGTCTGCTGGCGCTGGTCTGCGTGCTGGCGTTCTGGAACAGCTTCCGCGCCGAGTTCCTGCTCGACAACCAGACGCTCATTCTGAACGACCCGCGCCTGCGCGCGGTGGCGTGGCAGAACGTGCAGCAGATCCTGACGCACGACTACTGGTGGCCCGCGCTCAACAGCGACCTGTTCCGTCCACTGACCACGATCAGTTATTGGTTCAACTACAGCGTGCTCGGGAGCGGCGGCGATCCGGCCGGCTATCACGCGGTGAATCTGCTGCTGCACTGGTTGAACGCCACGCTCGTGTTCGCGCTCGTTCGATCGGTCTCGCGCGCGCCGTGGCTGTCGTTGGTCGTGGCTGCGGTGTGGGCGAGCCACCCGCTGACGGTGGAGGCCGTGACCAACGTGGTGGGCCGCGCCGATCAACTCGCGGCGCTGTCGATTCTGGGTGGGTTGCTGCTGTACCGACAGTGTCTGGCGGCTTCGGGTCGGCAACGCATCATCTGCCTCGTTGCGCTTGGCGGCACGTACCTGGCCGGCGTATTCAGCAAAGAAAACGCTGTGGTGTTGCCGGCGCTGATGCTGTTGCACGATGTGGCGTTCCCCATTGAGGTCGGGCCCAATAGCGTGACCGCGGCCCGGCGTTGGCTGGCGCGCGTGTGGCCGGCCTACATGAGCGTGTTGCCCGGCCTGGTGCTGTTGCTGTGGGCGCGGTGGGTGCTCTTCCACAACGCGGCGCGCGCTGTGCAGTTCGCGTCCGACAATCCGATCGCAATCGCGCCGCTGCTGCCGGGTGTGATGACGGCGATCAAAGTCATCGGATACTACCTGGCGCTGTGCGTCTGGCCTGCGACACTCTCGTGCGACTACTCGTTCAACCAGATCACCGTGTTCGGCGGAACACTCGCTGCAGGCCAAGACCTCCACGCATGGCTGGCGCTGGCCGTCGTCATCGGCATTGGCGTCGCGGCGTTCCTGTCGTGGCGTCGACACCGCGCTGCGGTGTTCCTCCTCGGATTCGCTGCGATCGCGCTGCTCCCGACGTCGAATCTGCTGATGCCGATCGGCACGATCATGGCGGAGCGGTTGATGTATCTGCCACTCGTCGGTGTGGCCGCCGCCGCCGTGATGGCGCTCGCCGCGGTTGGGCAGTGGACGTCGGCGCGGAGGCCGGCACTCGCAGAACGCATCCGCGTGGGCGGCGCTGTCGTTTCGGTGATCGTGATCGCGGCGTTGATGATCCGCACGTCTGCTCGCAACGAGGACTGGACCAGCAGCCTGCGCCTGTGGTCTTCCGCCGAGCGGGCCACACCTGACAGCATCAAAGTGCTGAGAGGTTTGGCTCGGGCCACGATGGACGCGGACCCGTCCGGCGGACATGTGGATCAGGCGATCGAAATTGCCTCGCGTGGCCAGCGGATTCTCGACGAGCACCCGCTGCCGTTGTTCCACATGCCGGCGGCGCTGTTCGCTGATCTCGGACACTATCGATCGCGCAAGGCGGACGTGCTGGATGCGGGCGGACAACGCGCATCCGCGCTCGTCGAGCGCAATCAGGCCCTCGACCTGTTGAAGAGCGCCGAACTGATCGACCGCGAGATCAATCGGCAGGGGCGTGAGCGGTTGCAGCAACGCGGCCTGCTGCCCGAACAGATTCACGACATGGGTCTGCCCGTGATCTACCGGGATCTGGCGTCCGCGTATCTGGCGACGGGGGATCCGGCGCGCGCGGTGGCGACCCTCGCGTATCTGCAGCATCTGCAGCCGGCGAGTGACGATGCCCATTACACGCGCGGCGTGGCGGAAGGCGCAATGGCCTCGGCCGAAAACGCGCGCGGAGATCAGGCCCAGGCGCAGGCGCATCTGAACGAGGCCGCGATCAACCTGATCGAAGCGGTGCTGCTGAATCCGGGAAACGACGCGGCCTGGCAAACGCTGGCGCAGGTGTACGGGCTGCTCGCCGCGTCGCCCGCGGCGGTGCTCACGACCAACGGCCGCTCGCTGCTGAACATGGAGCATCCGCTGGTGCCGGCTCATCAGCGGGAAGCCGGCGAGCGACTGGTGCGCCAACTCGACGAGGGCGGCCTCGGCGACCTCGCGGCGCGTTGGCGGCATCTTCTCAACGCTCGATGACGCTGCGGGTGCATAATTCCCGCCATGGCCAGCTCCGCCGCTCGTCTCGCTGCCGTCACTCTCATCGTCCTTGGCCTGCCGCATCTGGCCGCGCAGTCGGCATCGCCGTCGGCCGCGCCGTCGGCATCGCGCGCCGCCGCCGAACCTGAGGCGCGCCCGTATTTCACCGAGCCGGCCATCGCGCCAGACCGGTCGGAAGTTGCCTTCGCGTCGGGCGGGGATCTGTGGGCCGTGCCCGTTGCCGGCGGCGACGCGCGATTGCTGGTGTCGAACGCCGCGAACGAGTCGCAGCCCGAGTATTCGCCGGATGGCAAGACGCTCGCGTTTGTCTCCGACCGCACCGGCGGCGGCGACATCTATCTGCTGACGCTCGCGACCGGAGATTTGCGACGACTGACCTTCGAAGACGGCGCTGAGGTGCTCGACGGCTGGTCGCGCGACGGTCAGTGGCTCTACTTCTCGTCGAGCGCGCGGGAGATCGCGGGCAGTGACATCTACCGCGTGCGGGCGTCTGGCGGCATGGCGATGCCGGTGACCGCCGATCGGTTCACGAACGAGTTCGCGTCGGCGCCGTCACCCGACGGCCAGTCCATCGCCTTCAGCGCGCGCGGCAACGGGCCGGGCCAGTGGTGGCGCAAGGGACACTCGCATCTGGACGAGTCCGAGATCTGGATCATGCGCGGTCTGTCCACGACGGCATACGAGAAGATCGTGGATCGCGGCTCGAAGAACTACTGGCCGATGTGGAGCAACGACGGCAAGAGCCTCTATTTCATGTCCGACCGCAGCGGCGCGGAGAACATCTGGATGAAGCCGCTCACGGGCGCGGCGAGGCAGGTCACCGACTTCCGCTCGGGCCGCGTGCTCTGGCCCGACATCTCGGCCGATGGCCGCACGATCGTCTTCGAGCGCAACTTCGGGATCTGGTCGCTGGACGTGTCGTCGGGTCGCGCCACCGCCGTGACGATTCGTCGCCGTGGCGCGTCCATCGGTCCGGTAAGCGAGCACATGACATTGACCAACGGCTTCTCCGATCTGGCGCTGTCGCCTGACGGGCGCAAGGTTGCGTTCGTGGCGCGCGGCGAGATCTTTGCGGCCTCCGCGCGCGATGGCGGTAGCGCGTCGCGCGTGACTCGCAGCCTGGCGCGCGAATCGCAGATCGAGTGGGCGCCCGACAGCAAGCGCATCGTGTACATCTCCGAACGCGACGACGTGCAGCACATCTTCCTGTACGACTTCACCGCGGCGACGGAGACGCAACTCACGAGGGACGCGAAGGGCGACGATGCCCCGAAGTTCTCACCCGATGGCCAGACGTTGCTGTTCGTGCGCGATGACAAGTCGCTGATCGTGATGGACATGGCGAGCAAGGCGGAGAAGGTGATCGCGTCCGGGTTCATCAGCGCGTCGCCGCGCAATCTGGCGTGGTCCTCCGACAGCAAGTGGATTGCGTATCTCGGCTTGAGCACGCGGTCGTTCCGCAACGCGTACATCGTGCCGGCCGCGGGCGGCGAGAGCCGGCCGGTCACGGCGATTCCGAACGCCAACACCAACACGCTGTCGTGGAGTCCCGACGGCGCGTTCCTCGTGTTCAACACGAGCCAGCGCACCGAAGACACGGACGTCGTGCGCGTGGATCTGACGCCGCAGGCGCCGAAGTTCAGTGAAGATCAGTTCCGCGATCTGTTCCGCGACGAGCCGGCCAGAGCCGGCGGTGCGGGCGCCGGCGGTGGCCGTGCGGCCGGGGCGGCGACGCCGCGTCCGGAGCCGAAGGCGGTGGAGATCGACTTCGATCAGATCCGCAGACGCGTGAGCACGCTGGCGCTGGGCACCAACTACAGCGCGCAGAGCATCAGTCCCGACGGCAAGTGGCTGCTCGCGAGCGGCGACGGCAATCTCTACGTGTATCCGCTCGACGCGCCGGCGGGTGGCGGCGGTGGTCGTGGCGGCGGCGGCGCGGCAGGCAGCAGCCAGTCGCGGCAGCTCACCACCTCTGCGGGCGGGAAGAGCAACGCGCAGTTCTCGCCGGACACCCGCGATGTGTTCTACCTCGAAGGCGGCCGCATCAATGCCGTGGGTGTCGACACGCGGCAGTCGCGCGCCATCAACGTCACGGCGGAACTCGACGTCGATTTCTCGAAAGAGAAGATGGAAGTGTTCCGTCAGGCGTGGACCTACATGCGCGACGGCTTCTACGACGAGAAGTTTCACGGCGCCGACTGGAACGAAGTGCGCTCGGTGTTCACGCCCATCGTGGCCGGCGTGCGGACCTCTGATGAACTGCGCCGCGTGCTCAACCTCATGCTCGGCGAACTGAACTCGTCGCACTCGGGCGCGTCGGGCGGCACGGGATTCACGGGACAGGCGTCGAACAGCGGGCGCCTGGGCGTGACGTTCGATCGCAGCGAATACGAGTCGGGCGGCCGCCTGCGCGTCACGTCCGTGTTGCCGCTCGGACCCGCGGCGATCTCGAAGCAAATCAAGGTCGGCGATTACATCGTGGCGGTCAATGGTGTTGCGAGTGGACCTGCGGTGAATCCCGCGGGTGGACCCGCGGTCAATATTGACGAGCAGTTGATGCATCAGGTCGGCAAACGCGTCGAAGTGCGCGTGTCGTCTACGCCCGATGGCGCCGGCGCGCGCACGGTTGTGGTGTCCCCGATCGCCGGCGGCGCCGAGCGGACGTTGCTCTATCGCGACTGGGTCGAGGCCAATCGCGCCTACGTGGACAAGGTCAGCGGCGGCAAGCTCGGCTACGTGCACATTCGCGACATGTCCGAGGGCGCGTTGAAGCAGCTGGCGCTCGATCTGGATGCGGACAATCGCGCCAAGGTCGGCGTTGTGGTCGACGTGCGCCACAACAACGGCGGCTTCGTGAACGTCTACGCCATCGACATCCTCGCGCGGAAGGGATATCTCACGATGACATCGCGCGGCTTGCCCGCGTCACCCGCGCGCACGTCGCTCGGGCAGCGGTCGCTCGAACTACCGACGATTCTCGTGACGAATCAGCACTCGCTGTCGGATGCCGAGGACTTCACGGAAGGGTACCGCACGCTGAAGCTCGGCAAGGTGGTCGGTGAACCCACATCCGGCTGGATCATCTTCACGGGCAGCGCGACGCTCATCGACGGCACGTCGATCCGCATGCCGGGCTCACGCATCACCACGAACGACGGCCAGACGATGGAGTTGAATCCTCGGCAGGTGGATGTGCCGGTGACGCGTCCGATTGGCGAGACGTACACGGGCAAGGACAGCCAGCTCGAGACGGCCGTGCGGGAGTTGCTGAAGCAGATTGGCGGCTGAGCAAAGGCGTATGCTGGTCGTGAGGTGATTCGATGAACCGACGATCAGACAACGACGACTCGCAGGCGGGTGACACGCTCGGACTGTCATCGATCGCGGAGGCGGCCAACGAGAGCGTGGAGGAACTGGTCGACGAAGGTCAGGACTTCGAGGCCGAGGCCGTGCTGGGCGTGGAAGACGCCGGCGATCATCCGGAGCAGCCGGTGCCGATGCATCGGCGTGACCCGCGACCGCCTGGTCCGGACGGCCGCTGAGCCAGGTTGCGCTGGGCGGGTGACTGTCAGCGCGACGCGGCGGGGCCGATCTTGGCCTTGGCGTCTTTGACGAAGCCGCGGATGTTCTCGCGTGTGCGCAGCGGCTCGTGCTGGTCTACGAATGACTCGGCCTTCGCGATCCACTCGCGCGCGGCGGCCGTGTTGCCCACCTTGAACTGCATCAGCGCGAAGTACGCGTACGAAATGGCCGCGCTCGTCGGCGGCACGCGCGTCACGTGCCGTGCGGAGAACGCGACCAGCGCGCGGTACGCATCCATCGCGCCTTCGCACTTGAACGCCACCGCGTAGGAGATCATCACCGAGAAGGTCGGGTCGTCGTGCGTGTCGGCCACGCGGCGCTCGAGAAATGGCGCCGCGGCGGCCGGATTGGCGGTCGCCAGCGCGTGAACAACCGGCACAATCTGGTCCACGCCCTGCTTGTCGTCGATCGCGGTGAACGCCTTGAACGCGCGCTCCGTGCCCTCGACGTCGCCTTTTGCCGCGAGCGCCCTGAGTCGGGCCGCCTTGTCCGCTCGGTCGAGTTCGGCATCGTATGCGGTGACGGCCGCGCGGAGGTCGTAGGTGCCGGCGACGATCTCGGCCAGCGGCCGCTCGAGTTCTGTCGGCGCGCCGATCCACATCACCCGCTCGTTCGCCACCACCACCGTGACCGGGATCGACGTCTTGCCGGCGGCTAGAAGCCACGTCTTGTCCATGGTCCCCGCGGCGTCATCGAGCGCCACGCGGTAGCGCATCTTGCCGGCGTTGTCGTCCATCCACTTGCGAATCCGGTCAACGTGCGACTGGCTGTTGGGCTGTTTCTCGTCCGGCAGTTCCTTGCGATCGGACACGTCCACGCCGACGAAGTCGACGCGGCGCCCGTACTGCTCGGCCAACGCGCTCAGATGCGGCATCGCCTCGATGCACGGGCCGCACCACGTTGCCCAGAATTCCAGGACGATGACCTTGCCTGGCGCCACCGTCGTGGGCTCGCCCTGCATCCACCGTTCGACCACGATTTGCGGTGCGGGACTGCCAACGACCAGCGTCGGGCGCGTCTGCGCCTCCGCGGAGATGACAGCTGTCGCCAGGGCGATTGCGAGAACTGCGGTCCGCATGGCGAGAGCCTAGCACGTGATAGCTTCAGGCTCGGATGATCCCGTCGGACATCGAGGAGTTTCGCGATCAGCACTGGTGCCGCGAGGGTGACCGCGCTGTTGACGACGCGGCCGCCGCGGAGCGCTTCGTCGAGCACGTCGGCTTCTCGGCGTGCCTGACCGACTCGCGCCGCCCAGGCCCGTCGTTGTATATGGCGGTCTGCGGTCGACGCGACGCGGTGAAGCCGCGCCACATTCAGAAGGATCCGGAGACGTCGCTCACGTGGGCACTGAAAGACGAGGTGATGCGGCGGGGGAAGGTGTACTACGGCAAACTCGCGCGCGGCCCACTGTTTGTGACGCCGCGGATGATTCCGTATTTCCACGCTCTCTGGGGCGTGCGCAAATCTGAGGAAGCGAAGCGGCTCACTGCGAACGCGCGCGCCATCCTGCGCGTCCTGCGCAACGAATGGGAAATGGGCACGGCGGATCTTCGAGCGGAATCCGGTGTGAAAGAGCGCGCCGCCTTCACGAAAGCGCTCGACGAGCTTCAGGCCGCCATGATCGTCGTCCCCAGCGAAGTCGTTTACGAACCGAAGTTCACCTACATCTGGGAAATCGCGGTCGGCCGTTTTCCGGACGCGCTGCAGAAGCGGGTGCATCGAGACGTTGCTCTCTGCGAGATTGCGCGCTGTTTTCTTGCCGGCGCCGGCATGATGTTTCCCGGCGAACTTGCGCGCGTGACGGGGTTGTCACGTGCGGCGGCGGGTCTCGGAAACCGCGCGCTGGTCGCGGAGGGGTTCGCGACGATGCCGGCGCGGGGGACGTATCGGCTAACGGGCATGTAGGTGCAGCGTCAATCTGTCGTCAGCTTCCGCAAATCAGAGCCGTCCGCGCGAAATACCACGAGGTTCTCGGATCGCTCCATTGAGGAAATGAAATCGGGAATCAATTCCGGTCCAAGCCGAGCGGAATTGATTCCCGATTTCATTTCCACCGCGCTGGTCATGGAGCTCGTCGAGGGGCAGGATCTGTCGGAGTTGATCGGCGGACCTGAAGGTCCGCCGCTACGAGTGTCAGGGAAGGGGATGCCGGCCTCAGTCGGTGGCCGGCGCCGTACTCGACGTCCAACGTGCACGCGAAGTACTGGGACCGGTGGGGCGACAAGAACGACGTGCAGCGCGGCGTGCGCATCATGCTGGCCGGCGGTTTCAAGGGCACGTTCGCGCTCGAATACGAAGCGGGTCCGCTCAACGGCGTGGAGGGCGCGAAATATCTCTACACGGAAGTGCTCGCCGCACTCACGACCCCGACGCCGGTGAGCTGATGGTCGGCGCAAGGATTCTCGTGTAGGCTTCCGGTTCTCCGGAGGCTTCACATGATTCGAGTCCCGTCGCGCATCGTCGTTACGTTGGTCCTGCTGGTATCTGCCACCCTCGCCACCCGTGCTTTTCAGGCGCGCGGGTCGTCGCAGACGACCGCCGGACGGCTCACGATCGACTCGCTGATCGACATCAAGCACCCGTCGGCGCCGGTGTGGTCACCTGACAGCCGACGCGTGGCGTTTCTGTGGGATCGCGCGGGGGTGATCGACCTCTTTGTGGTTGGCGCCGATGGCGCGCGCCCGCCCGTGCGCATCACCAATGACGGTGTGGCACCCACGGGTGTGGCGTGGAGCGCGGACAGCACCACGCTGCTGTTCACGCGCGGCGGCGTGGCGGTGCGCGTGTCTGCGGATGGCGGCACGCCACAACCGGCGCCGGCGCCGCCGGCGATGCCGGGCCGCAGTGCCGTGGCGACGCGGGATGGGCGACGCATCGCGTATCTCGAGAATGGGACCGCCGCGGGCTCGACCGACATTCACGCCCGCAATGCCGACGGGACGGGCGACGTGAAGGTGCTGACCGTGGCTGGCGCCGTCAGCGCGCTCGGCTGGACACCGGACGGCCAGCGGATCACGTACACGACCGGCGGCGGTCGCGGCCAGCAGATCTTCCACGACGTGGCGCCGGCCTATTCGGGCGCCAAGATCATCTATCGCGCCACGGAGAATGCGCCGGCGCCGCCGAGTGACACGTTCACCGTGCCGGTGGCTGGTGGCACGCCCGTCAAATACGTCGCTGGTGGCGGCGGACGCGGCGGCGCGGCGCGCTGGATCGACGGCACGCATCTGCTCGCGGACCGCACGTCGCCGGATTTCAAGCGCCGGACGATCTCCGTGGTTGACGTGACGACGGGCGAATCGCGCGTCGTGCACGAAGACGTGAAAGAGAAGTTCTGGAGCGTGACCGGCGATGCGCAGGCGGGCTCGCAGGCGTCGCCCGATGGCAAGTGGATTTCGTTTCTCAGTGACAAGGACGGGTGGGATCAGATCTACCTGCTACCGTCGTCCAGCGTCCAGGGTCCAGCGTCCAGAGTCACCACCGGAACGTTCGAAACCTGGCGCCCGTCGTGGTCCCCGGACAGCACGCGCATCGCGTTTGATCAGAACACCGAAGCCGATCATGGACAGCGGCACATTGGCGTCGCGACGGTTGATCCAGGTGGTGACTCGTCCAAGACGTCCGTGCGGATGCTGACGTCGGGCCGCGGGGCGGACACCGCGCCGATGTGGTCGCCGGACGGCACGAAGGTGCTCTATCAGCACACCGATCCGTGGAACTCGGCGGACTTCTATGTCGTTGATGCGCAGGCCGTCGGCGCCAAGCCTGTGCGGCTGACCAACTCGATGCCGGCCACGATCGACAAGGCGCAGCTCGTGGCACCGGAGCTGGTGCGCTACAAAGGGCCCGACGGCGTTGACGTGCCGGCGTATCTCTTTGTGCCGAAGAATCTCGATCGCACCAAGAAGCACCCGGCCATTGTGTGGATCCACGGCGACGGCGTGAATCAGAACTACGACGGCTGGCACGTGCAGCGCAACTACGCGGTGTACTACAGCATCCATCAGTACTTTCTCCAGCAGGGTTACGTGGTGATTGCGCCGGACTATCGCGGGAGCACTGGTTACGGCGCGGCGTGG
>CAYHEX010000120.1:0-7989 GCA_964355365.1 uncultured Solibacteraceae bacterium
GTGCGCGGGGGCACACTCATCGATGGCACGGGCGCGCCCGCCCGCCGTGCCGATCGCGCTGATCACGGCGCGCTTCACGCTGTCGTTCTGCGACGCGTTGTAGATGTCCACCAGTTCAGCGATGCTCGTCCTGGCGCCTTCGCGGCCCCGATTCACCCCGAGGTAGCTGATCGCCTTGGTCTGGAGGTCCGGCGTGCCGTTCTTGGCGGTGTTCACAAGAATCGTGTGCGCCTGCGGCGAACTGCTCAACGCCAGCACGTAGAGCGCGCGGTCCTTGAGCTTGAGCGAGCCGGCCGAGGCGATCACGCCCTGCACGAGGGGAATCGCGCGTTCCGGATCCGAGTTGACCAGGCCCTGCAGCGCCAGCAACTTCAGATCTTCGTCGTCTTCATTCTCCGGCCGCGCGGCCTGGCCGCCCGTGCGCTTGATTTCCGCTTCGAGCGCTTTCGCGTCCGGAAGGTACTTGCTCTCCTTGAATGACTTCTGGAGTTCGCCGAGTGTCGCGTTGGCATCGCCCGCGCGTCCGAGCTTGAACTGCGCGAAGGCCTTCCAATAGAGCGCGCCGTCGATGCGCGTGCCTTTCGCGGCGATGGCCTTGTCGAACTGCGCGATGGCCTGTTCGTACTGGCGCTGCGACAACAGGCTCTGGCCGCGGTCGTACTGGCTGCGCTCGCTGTCGCTCTGGCTCCACGTCTGCGCCAGGCTGCCGCTCATGGCCTGCGCGAACTCGAAGTCCGAGTTAAAGGCGTAGGTCATCGCCTGAGCGCGCTCCATCTCGGCACGAACTCGCTCGGCGTCAACTCTGAACAGGTCAGTGTTGGCCAGCGCGCGTTCGGTGAGTTCGCGGGCGCGCTCCTGCAGCAACTGTGCGTCGATGGTGTACGCGCCGTTCAACGACGGGATCATCACCGGGGCGGGCGGCGGGGCCGGTGGCGTGGGCTTGGTTTGCGCGCCGGCCAGTGCCGGCACCAGAACGGACATGATGGCAATCAGGGACAACTTCTTCATAGGGTCCTCACACTCTTTGTCTCAGCGGGGGTGGACAGGGTTTTCTCACGCTCGCGCACGGCGGTGGTGAGCGCGCGCACCTTAAAGAGGAGGCTGTCGTCCTCGATCCGGGCGCGCAGAGACTTCAGATCACTGGTGTTCATCTGTTCGGGACTGCCGGCCACGTCGACCAGCACACGTTCAAGGTCTTCGAGCACGGACGACAGCTGCAGGTCGCCGTCCTCCGTCGCCGTTTCGCGGTACAGCCGGCCCGCCGCGACCAGATCGCGCGCCGTCTGCTGTTCGAACCCGAAGTCGACCTTCTGCGCGTCGGGCGTGTTCTTGATTTCCACGAGCAGGTTCTCCGTCTGCTCGAAATGGTCGCCGAGCGCCGACAGCAGCACACGCTCGCGCGTTGTCCTCGCATCGGCCGCGTCGGTGTTCGCGGCCGGAATCGCCGGCTGGCCGGCGCGCGGCCACAGTCGGCCGCCGACAAACGCGACGGCGATCACCGCGGCCAGGCCCGCCACCGGTGCCCACAGACGCGGCGACCACCAGGCGAGCCGCGCCGCGCGCTTCGGCAGCTGGGGCTGCACGCGCGCCCACATCACGCGCTCGAACCCCGCCGGAGCCTCCGCGACCTCGGCGCTGTCCACCATCTGCATCGTCCGCTGCAGCGCGGTCCAGTTCTTCAGGCAGTCGCCGCACTCGGCGAGGTGCGCGTCGATGCGCGCGGCCTGTTCGGCCGCTTCACCGTAAAAGTGGAGAATGAGTTCGTCGTCGGTTACGTGTGGGGTCATAGCAGTTCTTCCAGTGCGACTCTCATCTTCTTGACGGCGCGAAAAATGCTGTGCTTCGTCGCGTTCGTCTTCATCCCGAGCGAGGCGCCGATCTCTTCGATCGAATGCCCGTGGTAGTGACGCATCAGAAACGCCGCCCGTTCTTTCGGGCTGAGCTGCTCGAGCGCGGTCTGCACCCGCTCGCTGATCTCGCCCGCGTAGGCCATGTCGTGCGCATCTGGTGTGCTGACGACATCACTCATGGCTTCCAGCGTCTCGCGCTCTTCAGCGCTTTCCCGATGCGGCCGGGCCCGGATGAAATCGATCGCGCAGTTGTACGCAATCCGGTAGAGCCAGGTGGAGAAGTTCGCCCGCGCCTCGAACCGGCCCAATTGCCGGAACGCCCGGATGAAGGTCTCTTGGACGACATCCTCCGCGTCCTCCGGCCGGCCCGTCATGCGACAGGCCAAACGGAAGATGTGGCGGCTGTGCCGCTCCACAAGGATCCGAAATCCTTCCTCGTTGCCGTCTCGCGCCAGCGCGACGGCGGCGGCGTCGTCCTGCATCTGTGTCATTCGACGGGGGAGGGGGCGGGGAGGTTAGGGGCCAAAAGCGTGAATCTGGCTATTTCTTATCTGCCCGGCTGGCTATTGGATCGGGTGAGCGGTCAGCTGGCTGTCGCGTTCGAGGTCGGGAATGCCGGTCGCTACCAGCGCAGGAGTTTGGTGATTTTGACCACGATCGAGCGATTCTCGAGCGTGGGCGGGAAACGCCGGTCGAGCGTGTTGCGGCCGTCGCTGTAGACCAGGAACAACTCGCTGCCTGGCTGGTATTCCCAGCGGAACCGCACGTTGGAGGACAGGCTGCTGGAGGTGGACCGGTATTGCACGAGTGCGCCCACGAACATCCGCGGAGACAAGGTGAAGGTCAGGCGAGAGCCAAAGGCGTCGGTCGCGCCGTTGCCGCGCGGCGTCCGCACCCAACTGCGTGACACCGATGGTTCCGCGTAGAAGCGCGACGTGAATTCCACGCGTCCGCGCCAGAAGACCTCGTCGATCGTGCCGTCATAGAAATCCCCGTGGCTCGCGCCGAGGAAGCCTGAGACCTTCCGCGACGGCGACATCTCGTAGTTGAACCGGTACTGCGTGAATGTGTACGAGCCGGGCAGGATCGTGACACCGTTGCCGAGGTCGAATGTCGCGTCGAGCCGTTCGAAGTTGTTCGTGGCTTCGAGCGAGATGCGATCGGTGTTCTTCAGTTCGAGCCGCAGGGACTCGCTGAACGTCGCGGTTTCCTTCTCGCCCGCCGTATTCGCGTAGTAGTCCGCGCTGCCTTCGACAAAGAGCTTGCGGATCGGACCCAGGTTGGTGGGCCGCGGGCTGAGGCGGCCCTTGGCGTAGGAGCGGCGAAACGCATTGCGGCGCAGGAACCCGACGGCCGGGTCGAACGCGCTTCCCACGTAGAGGTGTTCGAGTTCGAGTCCGACGCCATCCGAGTTCAACTCGAAACGGCCCCGATAGCTCGTATCCGGCGCCGTGGCCGTCAACCGATCGGGTGCGGTGCCCGCGGTTTGCGTGCGCGCCCAATAGCCCGACAGTTCCGAGGACGCCGTCAGGCCGAATGACACATCGGCGCCGTACGCGTAACGAGCCGCCGCGCCGTCGCCGATGGTGGCCCGGCGCGTGCCGATCAGCCCGACGTGGCTGCGCTTGAACATGTCGCGGTTGAGGCGCGCGACCGAGTATTCCGTGGCCGGCGCCGACACTTCCGGCGCTTCGGCCGTGCGAATGTGGAGGCCGCCCAACTGGAATCCCCGGCCGCGAGCGAGCACGCGCCCACCCACCCGGATGGGCACCGGCTGACCCTCGCTGATGCCGATCCGTCGGCTGTAGAAGAGCACCGGCGTGTTGGATGGCCCGAATCCGCCGCCACCGGAGTTGAAGCTCGCCCCGGCGAAGTTGAAGTAGTCCTGACCCTCGAGGAAGAAGTCGCGTTTCTCCGGGAAGAACACGCTGAACCGCGTCAGGTTGACCTGGGCCTCGTCGTCCTCGACCTGCGCGAAGTCGGTGTTGTAGGTCACGTCGGCCACGACCGACTGTCCCAGACCGAGCTTCACATCGCTGCCCACCGCACCCTCACGAAGGTTGGCGATTGGCGGATCGCTCGCTCGGTTCGTGAGCGATGAACCCGTGACGTACGGCTTGAGGTCCATCGTGATCGGCCGCGACGGTGTTTTCAGGCCGACCGCCGATCCGGCCGACGAGACCTTGGTCAAACCGCGGCGCCCCCACGATTGCGGGATCGCGGTCAGGTAGCTGTTCTCGTTCTTCCAGCGGACCACACGGCGGAAGTTCACGCCCCACGCGCCGTCGCCGGGCCTGAAGCGCAGCGACCGAAAGGGGATGCGGAACTCGATCGCCCATCCGCCATCGAAGTTCGCCGCGCGGACCTCCCAGATGCCGTTCCAGTTGTTGTTCGGGGCCTCGTTCACGAGTTGGCCGTCCACCATGCCGCCCTGCGAGTTGGCATAGAAGTAGTAGCCGTTGCGATGGTCGTAGAACGTGTCGAACAGCACCGCAAAGTGGTCGTTGTTGAAGAGGTTGCGCGCGTCGCGCTGCATGTCGCTCGTGACGCGCTTGCCGGGCGCTGATTCCCACATCCGCGCGGACACGTAGACCGCGTCGTTGTCGAACAGCATCCAGACGTCCGTACGCTCGGTGGCCGGTTTGCCCTCGAAGGGCTCCTGCTGGATGAAGTCGCCAAATGACTGCGTGTCGCGGTAGATCGTCTCGTCGAGGCGCCCGTCCAGCGTAATGGGCGTGGTGATCCGCACGGCCCGGATGGTGGCATGCCCGGCGTCATCGCGCGCGATGACCTTCGGCGCGACCGGCGCCGCGGGGCCGTTGACGATCACGGGTGAAGTTGCAGACTGCCCGGCCGCTGTCGCCGGCAGCAACGCGGCCAGCAGGAGGCCGCAGACAAAACGCATCGGCGCAGTATATCTGCGCCGCCCTTGCCTCGGCGAGTCCGGAACGGTCTTCTTCAGCCGGCGAGCCGCGCGTCGTCGACCAGTCGAGTCATCTCGTCGTTGAACGAACGGCTGGGCGTGCCGCCCAACGCCCAGTCGTGGCGGAAGATGTCGACGGTGGCGGGTGTGAGCAGCGGCATCCGCCCAGTGAGCCGTGCGCGGCCGAGTTCGATGTAGCCGGCCGCCGTGCCGGCCCAGGCCGGAAGCGTTCGGGGGAGCTTCGTTCCGCGCGTGCGGAGGAGCCACTCGAACGGCGCGCATTGCGGGAGGTTGTGTCCGCCCGCCTCGATGATCGCGCCGGTCTCTCCATGCTCGAGCGCATCGACATGCGCCGCGGCCACGTCCTCGACCCATGCGAACGACCAGATCTTGTCCGGGCCGATGAGGCCCGGCAGGCGGCCCGCAAGATGGTCGGCGACCATGCGGCCGATCAGGTTGCCTTCCGACATCAGGCCCGGGCCGAAGATGACGCCCGGAATGATCGTGACGATGGGCGCGCCGGCGTCGGCGGCGCGCTTCGAGACGATCAGCGCTTCGGCCTTCGTCCGTTGATAGTCGTTGGCGCGCAGCGGCGTCGATCGTCCGCGCGGTGCCTGCGCCAGAAACGACGAGGTGTAGACGACGCGGGTGAGGCCGTGTTCGCGTGCCGCGGCGAGGACGTGCTTGAGTCCGCCGACGTTGATGTCGTCGAAGTCGGCGGCGCGTCGGCGCCAGATGCTGACGAGCGCGGCGCTGTGGATGATGGCGTCGACCCTGCGCGCGGCTGCCGATACCCCGGCACGATCACGGACATCGCCGCCGGTCGCGCGTGCGAACGGCACGGCCTCATGGCCGCGCGCCGCGAGCACACGACAGATCGTGCTGCCGAGATAGCCGGTGCCGCCGGTGACGAGAACACGCACGCGGCGATTGTATCTGTCCCCCGCGTGTTATTCTGCGAATGGATGTTCAAGCGGCAAACGTCGGGGTCGGTCGTGTGTGTGTCCTGCGGCTATCTCGTCGGTGTGAACGACGATCATTGCTACAACTGCGGCCGGCGCAATCCCGGGCTGTGGGGCTACGCCACGGCGGTGCGCCGCCTGGGCAACGACCTGGGCTTCGTGCCGCTGGTGATGGGCATTTGCGTTGTGATGTACGTCATCACATTGGCGGTTTCGCCAGGTGCGTTCATGCCCCGCGGCGGCCTCTGGAGTCTCTTTGCGCCCGACGTCACCGTGTTGGCTCAGTACGGCGCCAGCGGCGTGTGGCCGGTGTTCATCCAGCACCGCTGGTGGACCGTGCTTTCCGCGGTGTGGCTCCATGGCAGCCTGATCCACATCTTGATGAATCTCTGGTTCGTTCGATCATTCGCGCCGCCCGTCGGAGAGTTGTACGGCGCGGGCCGGATGGTGATCATTTACATCACGGCTGGAGTGATCGGGTTTGTCCTGAGTTCGACGGCCTCCGCCTACGGATTGCCGCTCGCTGGTAGCTCTGGTGTCACCGTTGGGGCATCGGGTTCGGCGTTTGGATTGATTGGCGCCTTGTTGTACTACGGGCGGCGAACGGGATCGAGCCATATCAGCTCTCAGCTGATGCCGATGATCTTGATCAACTTGTACATCGGACTGGTATCGCGCGGCATCGACAACTACGCTCATGTTGGCGGACTTCTGGGTGGCTGGGTGGTTTCAATGTACCTGGATCCACTCAGGCCCGAACGCATCGACCACATGGTGATTGCCATCGCGTGCATTGTGCTGTCAGTTCTTTCGCTGCTTGTTTCGGTGCTAGTGCCGACCGGTCTGTAGGTCTCCCATGAGAAAACCCGCCGTGCTGATCACCGGAGCCAGTGGCGAAATCGGCCACGGACTCATTGAGCAACTGTCTGCCGAAGGTGGCCGCGCCATCGTCACGCTCGATCTCGCGCCGCTCGACCCGTCACTCGCGAAGAAGGTGAGCCGCGAGACGATCGGATCGATTCTGGATCAGCCCGCGCTCGGGCGCATCCTCGCCGAGTACGAAGTGGACGTGGTCTATCACCTGGCCGCGCTCCTCTCGACGCGCTCGGAGTTCTCGCCGCTCACGGCGCACGAAGTCAATGTTGGCGGCACGCTGAACCTGCTCGAGTTCGCGCAGCAGCAGTCGAGCACGCACGGCCGCCCGGTCGTGTTCATGTATCCGTCGTCGATCGCGGTGTACGGCATGCCGTCGCTCGACATCAAGGCCGCGGCGGGTCGCGTCACGGAAAGCCAGTTCACCGAGTCGACGACGATGTACGGCTGCAACAAGTTGTACTGCGAGCAACTGGGCCGGTACTACGCGCGGCACTATAAGCAACTGTCAGCCGAGCACACCGGGCAGGTCGACTTTCGCGGCTTGCGATTCCCCGGCCTCATCTCGGCGGTGACCGTGCCATCGGGCGGGACCTCCGACTTCGCGCCGGAGATGATCCACGCCGCCGCGAAGGGCGAGCCATACGCGTGTTTCGTGCGGCCCGACACGAAGATCCCGTTCATGGCGATGCCGGACGGCGTCGCCGCGCTATTGGCGCTCGCGCGAGCGCCGCGCGAGTCGCTCACGCTGCCGTGCTACAACATCGGCGCGTTTGCGCCGTCGGTGACCGAAGTCGAAGGGGAAGTGCGTCGCGCGTTCCCGGCGGCGGAGATCAGCTACAAGATCGACACTAAGCGCCAGGGCATCGTGGATTCGTGGCCGGCCGACGTGGACGACTCGGCGGCACGCAAGGACTGGGGCTTCAGCGCGCAGTACGGGTTCGAAGCGGCGTTTCGTGAGTATCTGATTCCGACGATCAAACAGAGATACCTCTAGGACACTCGTGGTGCCGGGTTCCTGGGACCGGGTTCCTCGTTCCCTTGTGGTCCGGGTTCAGGTCCGGGTTCAGGTCCGGTTCTCGGCTCGGGTCCGTGGGCCTCGGCGGGTGATGTAGGGTTCGAGGCTCAGCTTCAGCGACGTGACACAGCCGAGGGATCGGTTGGCCAGAGCGATAGCGTTGGCACAGTCGGCGGCGACGAAATATCCCCGGTCAATGCCATCGGTCAGCCGCACCTTGGCCTCGCCGAGCGAACCTCGTGCGATGTTCAGGAACTGCGCAAACTCCGCAGGGGCGAAGCGATGGAATCCCTCTGCGACATTGGCCTCTCCACTTGATGCCGCGCCCATCAGTTGTTGCCGGTAGTCCAGGTCGCGACTCGC
>CAYHEX010000120.1:8089-11355 GCA_964355365.1 uncultured Solibacteraceae bacterium
GTCTTCGTCGTACACTGTCCTCATGCCCAACTTAACCGTAGAAGGTGTCGGCTCGTTCGAAGTGGAAGCCGGCAAACGCTTGGTCCTGGCCCTCGTGCAGGACGCCAAGATTGACCAGTTGCACGCGTGCGGTGGCCGCGCGCGCTGCACGACGTGCCGCGTGGAGTTTGTGAGCGGCGAGCCGCCCGCGATGACCGTGGCCGAGAAGAACGTGCTGGCGGCGAAGGGACTGAGCGGTGTCCGGCTGTCGTGTCAGATCGTCTGTGATCAGGACATGAACGTGCGCGCGATCAGCCGGCTGGAAGGCAGTGGGCGCGCGGATGCCGGTTCGATGCCGGCGGCCGTGATCGAACCGCCGGCGGAATACTGAAAAGGCAGAAGGCACAAGGCAGAAGGCAGAAACAAAGGAAAAAACAAAGGTAGAAACAAAGGTAGAAGGTCAGTGGATGGAGTATCAGCGGCGCGTCCAACTCCGTTGAGGCCTTTGCACTTTGTTTTCGTCGTTGTGAACTTTGTTTCCGCCGTTTCCGCTTTGTTTCTGCCTTTTGCCTTCTGCCTTTTGCCTTCCTTCGGTCTACCGCTGACGTCGGAGTTCCGCCGCGCGGGCGAGTGCGGCGTCGATGCTGGGGCAGAGGTTGTCGGCGCCCACGTGTTCGGCGAATTTTGACCGGTCGAGTAACTGCGCCGGCTGTTTGCGCGCCCCGCAGAACAGCGCGTGGCGGCCGCTCTTCCTCAGCAGATCCGTCGCATCTTCCAATGCCTTGAGTCCCGTCGCGTCGAGCGCCGTCATGTTGCGCAGGCGGAACACCACGATAGGCGGCCAGGTGTCGAGTTGGTCCAGGAGAAGCAACAGCTGATCGGTCGATCCGAAGAGGAACGGCCCGTGGATCCGGAGAATCGTCACGTCATCGGGGATCGGTTTGTCCTGCAGGATGTGCGCTTTGCCGGCCTGGATGTAGTCGTTCGTGACGAGTGAGACGGTGGTCGTCGCCGAGACGCGGCGGATGAAGAGCAGCGCGGCGAGCACCATGCCCACTTCGACCGCGACCGTCAGGTCGGCGAAGACGGTGAGGAACAGCGTGACGGCCCACACGATCCGATCGGTGTAGGTCTGCCGAATCAAGGGCATGATCTCGGCCCACTCGCCCATGTTGGCGGCCACGATCATCAGGATGGCGGCGAGCACCGCCAGCGGAATGTGGGCCGCGAGCGGCGCGCCGACCAGCAGGATCACGACCAGCGTGAACGCGTGGATGATGCCCGACACCGGCGTCCGCGCGCCGGATTTCACGTTCGTCGCGGTGCGCGCGATCGCACCCGTGGCCGGCAGTCCGCCGAACATCGGCGAGATGACGTTGGCAATGCCTTGCGCGACCAGTTCCACGTTCGGATTGTGGCGATCGCCCGTCATGCGGTCGGCCACGACGGCCGACATCAGCGATTCGATCGCGCCCAGCATGGCGATGGTCACGGCCGGGGAGATCAGCTTGAGCAGCAGCGCCGGTTCCATGGCCGGGATGTGCATCTCGGGCAGCCCCGACGGCACGCCGCCGAAGCGGGAGCCGATCGTTTCGACCGGCAGGTTGAATATCCACGCAGCGGCCGTGCCAAGGACCAACGCCACGACGGTGCCGGGAATCCCTTTGACGTGTCGGTTGATCAGAATAATCGTGCCCAGTGATCCGACCGCCAGCGCGAGCGCCGCCGGATCGACGGTGCCGATGTGTTGGCCGATCATCACGAGCCGGTCGACCAGCCCGCTCGGATTGCTCGGCATGGTGACGCCCAGGAAATCGCGAATCTGCGTGCTCGCAATGAGCAGCGCGATGCCGTTGGTGAACCCGATCACGATCGGCCGCGGAATGAACTTCACCGCCGTGCCGGTGCCGGTGAGGCCCATGATGATCATCATCACGCCGGCCATGAGCGTGCAGACGTACAGGCCGCCGACGCCGTAGGTGGTCACGATGCCGGAGATGACGACGACGAACGCGCCGGTCGGGCCGCCGATCTGCACCATCGATCCGCCGAGCGCGGAGATGATGAAGCCGGTGACGACGGCGCAGTAGATGCCTTGCTGCGGTGAGAGCCCTGAGGCGATGGCAAACGCCATGGCCAACGGGAGCGCGACGAGGCCGACGGTGATGCCGGCGATCAGGTCGCGGCGGAAGGTGTCGAGGGAGTAGTGCCGAAGGGCGATGACCGACTTCGGCAGCCAGGCTGATTCCGCGTGTCGCTTCATGTCAAGCTACATTCACAGTAGCAGACCGGTGATCGACACCTCACTTCTAATCTCGGCGTACGCGCAGGGCATTTTCCCCATGAGCATGGACGATGGCCAGATTGCCTGGTTCTCGCCCGACCCGCGCGGCATCGTGCCGCTCGACGCGTTTGTGATGTCTCGTCGTCTGGCGCGCCTCGTGCGTCAGGAGAAGTTCGAGATCGCCGTGGACCGCGGGTTCGAAGCCGTGATGCGCGCGTGCGCCGCTGATCGCGACGACGGCACGTGGATCAGCGAGGAGATCATCGAGAGCTACGTGGCGCTGCACCGGCGCGGACTGGCCCATTCGGTGGAGGCCTGGCAGAACGGCGTGCTGGTGGGCGGCCTCTACGGCGTGCACCTGGGCGGCGCGTTCTTCGGCGAGTCGATGTTCCATACGGTGACCGACGCATCAAAGGTGGCGCTGGTGGCCCTGGTCGACCGGCTGCAGGCCGGGGGCTTCACGCTGCTCGACACGCAGTGGACGACGCCGCATCTGGAGCAGTTCGGCGCCATCGAGATTCCGCGCGATGAGTATCTGGAGCGGTTGTCGGCCGCGTTGGCGAGGCGCTGCACGTTCTAGTGGCGCTCGGCTGGATTACACCACTACACCTAATGTGGTATACCATGGTGTAGGCATGGCGATGAACATCAAGAGCGCAACTGTTGAGCGGCTGGCGACCGAGGTCGCTCGGATGACCGGCGAGTCGAAGACGGAAGCGATCCGTAAGGCCCTCGAGGATCGCAAGCGTCGGCTTCGGGTCGTGCCTTCACGAAGTCGCCGCGACGCGGTGCTGGGTTTCCTGAAACAGAGGGTCTGGACCGGCGTGCCCAAGGACCAGATCGGCCGCACACTCACACGGGCAGAAGAGGACGCCATTCTGGGCTACGGGCCGGAGGGCGTATGACGCTCGACTCATCGGCGCTGGTCGCCATTCTGTTCGCGGAACCCGGATACCTCGATGTCGTGGATCGCATTCTCGATGCCGACGACGTGCGAGTGGGT
>CAYHEX010000121.1:0-11288 GCA_964355365.1 uncultured Solibacteraceae bacterium
ATTCGCATGCCGTAACCAGCGCCGCGGCGTGATGCCGTTGGTGATGTTGATGATGCGATCCGGCCACAGTTCGTGGAACTCGGCGAAGATCGTCGCCTTCATCAGATTCGTGTGAATCTCCGACACGCCGTTCACGCGATGGCTGCCCACAATCGCCAGATGCGCCATGCGCAGCCGGCGTCCGCCGTCCTCGTCCACAATCGACAACCGGCGCAAACGATCGACGTCGCCCGGATCGCGGTGCCGGACTTCGTCGAGGAACCGCTGGTTGATCTCGTAGATGATCTGCAGATGACGCGGCAGCACGCGCTCAAAGAGGCTGACGGGCCAGGTTTCGAGTGCCTCCGGCATCAGCGTGTGGTTCGTGTATGAGAAGACCTGCCGCGTGATGTGCCAGGCGCGGCTCCATTCGAGGCCGTGCACGTCCATCAACACGCGCATCAGTTCGGGGATGGCAATCGCCGGGTGCGTGTCGTTGAGCTGGATCGCGACCTTGTCGGGCAGGTCGTCGAGGCTGTCGTGCGCGCTGAGGAATCGGCGCAGGATGTCCTGAATCGACGCGCACACAAAGAAGTACTGCTGCTTGAGCCGCAGCGCGCGGCCCTGATGCGTCGTGTCGTCGGGATACAGCACCTTCGACAGGTTCTCCGACTCGTTCTTCTCCTGCACCGCTTTGAGGTAGTTGCCCTGATTGAACTGATTGAGGTTGAAGTCCTGCGACGCGCGCGCAGACCACAGCCGCATGTTGTTCACCGTGGCCGTGCCGTATCCCGGCACCGGCGTGTCGAACGCCTGCGCCATCACATCGTCGGTCTCCACCCAGTGGAAACGCGAGTCGCCGTGTTCGTCGGTGAACTGCACGACGCGGCCGCCGAACTTCACCGGAAAGAGCACTTCCGGCCGCGCAAACTCCCACGGATTGCCCTCGCGCAGCCAGTTGTCCGGCCGCTCCACCTGCGCGCCGTGTTCGATGCGCTGCTGGAACATCCCGTACTCGTACCGGATGCCGTAGCCGTAGCCCGGCAGCGACAGCGTGGCCATCGCATCGAGATAGCACGCGGCCAGACGGCCCAGACCGCCGTTGCCGAGCGCCGCGTCCTGCTCGATTTCCTCGATCTCGGCCAGGCTGAGATCGATGTCGCTGAGTGCCGCGCGACACGCGTCCTCGCAGCCGAGATTGATGAGGCTGTTGGAGAGCAACCGGCCCGTCAGAAACTCGAGCGAGAAGTAATAGACCCGCTTCGCGTCCGCGCGGTAGTAGTTGCGCATCGTCTCCATCCACTGCTCGATGAGACGTTCGCGCACGGCGTAGGCGGTGGTGTTGAACCAGTCACGCGGCGTCGCGGTAATGGGGTCCTTCCCCATCGTGTAGACGAGTTGGCTGGCCAGCGAGGCCCCGAGCGACGCGCGGTCGCGGCCGAGGCGTTCAGTAACGAATGGGCGAGGCGGCATAGTGGTCGGTACCGGTTCGGGCCCAGCGTCCCATCGATCGATTCCAGGCGTTGAAGCGCTCCGGAGTGCCGAGGTCGCACCAGCCCATGGCGGCTGGCCAAGTGTAGAGCGAAAGACCCGTGGCCGGGGTCAGAACGTCACGCGAGAAGTCCGCCGACGGCAGGTGCACATAGGCCTCGTGCAGGAACTCCTGGCGGGCCCCGCCGCGCAGCGTGCGGGCTTCCGCGAACACGGCCGCGTGATCGGGCAGGTGGGCGGCGAAGAGCCGCTCGAGCGCCGACGCGCGAGCCAGCATCACCATCGTGTTCCACACCGCGCCGGTGCGCAGCAGGTGGCTGGCATCCTCGCGTGTCGGTTTCTCGACGAAGGTGTCGACCGATCGGACGATCGGGCCATTGCCGGACGGGGTAATCCATCCGTAATCCGAGCTCGCGGTGGTCGGTTCGGCGCCGAATAGCACAACGCCCGTGCGGCCGCTGGACACTTCGCCCATCGCCATCGTGAGTCCGGCGCGGAACTGCCAGCCCTGAGAGACGGCATGATCTGATGGGGTCATGAGCACGAACGCGTGCGGCATCTGCTCGATGATCGTCGACAGCCCGAGCAGCACGCCGGCGGCAGTCCCTCTATCTTGTTCTTGGTACAAGACTTCGCCGAGTCTGCGACCAAGCTTGAGGTCCGTCACGTATTGGCGATGGGTGCGGTCGACCACCGTGACGGTGCGACCCGGCTCGGCGATGTCACCGAGGCGATCGAGAGTGTTCTCGAGCAGGCTAGGTCCGTCCGCCGGACGGAAGAACTGTTTTGGCACGTGGCCTGTCACGTTGGACAGGCGCCGACCGGCGCCGGCTGCGAGGACGAGAACCCAGGGTCTCCCGAACATGACATCCATCGCTGCATAAATGCTGCCAGCCTTTGGCAGCGCGGCGACCTAGACGGGATAGATGATGCGTTCGGCGAGGCGGCGAACGTCGGACATCGCAAAAGGCTTGCACAGGTAGCGCTCGGTCGTGATCCCCGCAACCGCCGAAGGATCCGTGTCGGATGGCGGTGCCCAGCCCGTAATCACGACCGTCCGGGACGCCAGCTCGGGGTGCGCCGCCAGGCACGCACGCATCCACGCCGCGGCGCCGCCGTCCGGCATGGTCAGATCGCACAACACCAGGTCGACCGCGAGCCCGTCGGCCAGCAACCGCAGCGCCTCCGCGACCGATGCGGCCAGACTGACCTCAAACCCCTGCGCCCGCCCGGTCTCTTTCAACACGAGCAGGACTTCATCTTCGTCATCGATGATCAGCAGGCGAATCACGCTCCGGTTGTTCACGAGGAACCTCTTCCCTTTTCCCTTTTCCCTCGCCTCTGCCCTTTGCCCTCTGCCCTTTGCCCTTGACACAGTTAAGATAGAGGTCCGTCGGGGCGTAGCGTAGCCTGGTAACGCACTTGCTTTGGGAGCAAGGGATCGCTGGTTCGAATCCAGTCGCCCCGACCACGTTCTTACTTACGTAGAGCCCCGCACCTTCTTCAACTGTTCCGTCGCACAATCCGGACACATCCCGTGGCTGAAGACCGCATCCGAGTGGTCGGTGATGTAGCGCTCCAATTGCTGCCAGGCCTGGCTTTCCGTTCGAATCTTCTTGCAGTACATGCAGATCGAGATCATGCCTTCCAGGTGCCTGATGCGGCCCTGAGCGTGCTTGCGTTCGGTGATGTCGCGGAATGTGCCGACCAGCGCCGGCCGGCCTTGCACCTGGATCAGCTGAGCCAACACCTCCACAGGCACCGTGGTGCCGTCCGCGCGGAGGAGCTCGTTTTCAATCGGGCGCGTTGCTCCCTCGTGGGTGGCCTGATTGACATGGCGCGAGAACGTCTCTTTCGACATCGCGCCCGCAACCGGCGGATGCAGTTCGGTCTGGTGCCGGCCAACCAGATCGTCGCGCGTTCGCCCGAGCACCCGGCACGCGGTGGCGTTGGCATCCAGAATGAGCCCGGTGGACGGATCGGCCAGGATCGTGGCATCCGGCGCGCCTTCGAACAACGCGCGGAACCGCTGCTCGCTCTCTGCGAGCGCGATCTCGGCTTGCCGATGCTGTGTGATGTCCGTGATGACGCCGACGATGCCGACCGCGACGCCGGCGGCGTCGGTGATGCGAGCCTTGAATGATGACCTCGTGCTGCGTGCCGTCCGCATGCTGGACCCGCGTCTCGTAGGTCTGCGCGGCCTCGGGGCCGTCCAGCAATTCCCGGTCTTTCTCGGCGTAGATGCGGGCGAGTGGCTCGGGGGAGAGGTGGAACACGGTGCGCCCCAGGATTTCATCCGGGGTCTTGCCGAGAAACCGGGCCAGAGCGCTGTTGCAGCCCGTATAGCGTCCGGCAACGTCTTTGTGGAACACCGGCAGCGGCATCGCCTCGAACAGCAACTGGCTGGTAAAAGGCATGGCCCGGCCTCCGGTCTTTTGAACGATCCAGCGGGGGCACGCGATGCGCGCCCCCGCTGTAAGTCTTTCCTGTGCGGGAATCCCTTCCCGCGTCAGAACCTAGAAGATGAAGATCAGCCGCGCCATGCCGGTCTGGCCCTTGTACGGCCGGTTGCCGTAACCCGTCGAGATCGAGCCGAGCGGATCGATGCGCGGCGAACCATCGGCCAGGTTCGTGGTGGCGAAGTCGCTGACGTCCAGCTTCTCGTACCAGTAGCCCAGGCCCATGCCGAACTTCGGCGTGAACATGTGCTTCGCGTCCAGCTTCATCTGCTGCCACGTGTTGGTGACGTTCGGCAGCGCTTCGAAGCAGGACGTCAGGCCCGCCGCGCACGGCCGGGTGTCGCCGGTCGTGAGGATCAGGTTGTTGGTCAGCGCGTTGATGCGCGGGCCGCTATGCACGAACGCGTTGTCCGAGTCGCTGTAGTCGTAGCTGAACCGGATGTCCGTGTTCTTGATCGCCTTCAGCAGGTCGAGATACAGGCCGAAGTTGATGACCGTCTCGTCGTTGTCGAGGCTCCAGTTACGGTTCGGGTCGTTCCAGCTCTCATAGGCACCCACCACCAGACCCGAGAACGGGTTGGCATTGCGTGCCGTCTGCAGCGAGCTGAACTTGTCGTGGCCGTAGTTGCCGCCCAACGCCACGCCGTCCCTCGGATAGAGGTTGAACGTCACGTTGTACGACGTGTTGTTGTTGTCGAGCAGGCCGAATTCGTGGCCTTCGCCGTGGTACTCGTCCTTGCCGGCCGCCATTGAGACGCCGACTTCCATCATCGACGTCGGCGTGATCGACAGCACCAGCGCGCTCTTGTTGCGGTTCATGTCGGCTTCGTCGTAGAAGCGGAGGGCGTGCTGTCCGCCGCCTTCTTCGATGCGCTCGAGCGACAGCCCGTCGCCGATGCGCTTGGTGTGTTCGAACACGCCGCGCAGCATCACGTACTGGTTGCCGTAGGTATCCACCGACGCGCGGAGCGTGTAGTCGGCCATGTTGCTGTAGGCGCGGCCTTCACGTTTCACGTCGTCGAAGATATAGCCGAACTTGACCGAAGCGTTCCTGATCACGTTGAACGTCGTGCCGGCTTCGAACGTGTTGCGACGGATGTTGAAGTGCTCCGTCTCCGTGCCGGGCACGGCTTCCGGCACCGCATCGAACCGCACGTTGTTGTCGGCGCCGAACTCCTCGCTCACGTTCTTGTGATCGTTGTAGCGATACCGCATGTCGAACCCGAAGTACTTGTTCGGCCGCGTGGAGTAGTTGATGACGCCGTTCACGCCCTTGACTTCCGCCTCGGCCGTGGCGCGCAGCGACGCGAGCCCCGGATAGAGCGCGTAGGTCGACGACTGCGCGATCACGGTGTTGGTCGTCCACGGAATCAGCGAGTCGTTCTGCTTCATCGTGGTGACGGCGAACTGGCCGTTGAGCGTGCTGTGCCCGGGCATCTTGTAGAGACCCATGGCGCTGAACGAGCTCAGGCTGTTGTCGGGCGGCAGCGCGAGGCGGCCAAACGCCGGACCGTTGCCGTTGCTGTAGCCGCTGGCATCCCACGGACCCGCCGGTGGCTTCAGACCGTTGTTGAAGTCCGTCGCACGCAGCGGGTTGTCCCACGTGAGTGACTGGAACTGGTTGTTGAACCAGGACCCGTCCCACGCCACACGGAACATGCCCGTCGACGCCTTCGCCCATTCGAGCGCCGCCGTCAGGTCGTTCGTGCGGTTGTCGAGCGTCATCGGGATTTCCTCGGCGTCGTTGAACGCAAAGGCCGCGCCGTACGGCTGGTTGCCGCTCTTCTTGGTCGAGGTGAACGCCACGTTCAGCCCCAACTCGTCGGTCATCCGAAGCTTCATCCCAACGCTCATCACGTCGCGACGCGACTTCATCGGGAACGTGGTGGCGAGCCCCCGATAGATCGACGCCTGATTGAAGGCCGCGGCGTTGGTGCCGATGCCGAGCACGCCCACGGTCTTGTTCTGGACCAGCAACCGCGTGGCCGGATCCAGCGTCCACACGTTGTTGCCCGCGTCTTTGTACGGGGTCATCGTGTTGTAGGCGTAGTTGAGCGGCGTCGAATTCCACGTCGCCCACATCTTCAGCTTGCCGTAGCGGTTGTAATCAGCGATGTACTGCTGGTCGTGGTAGCCGGCGTTGGCCACGCGGAAGCGGAGCGCGTAGTTCTCCGTCTCCTTGCCGAAATCGGCCTTGCTCGTCACGCCGTCCCGCAGATCGCGGTAGCGCTCCCAACGAGCCTTGTCACCATCCACCGACGACCCGCGGAACCCCAAATCGAAGGTTCCCGTGAGTGCCGGGGCCGCAGCCGTTGCCGCGGGGGTCTGCTGTGCGCGAGCCACGCCAGGAATGGCGAGCAAGAGCACCGCGGTTGAAAGCATCAGTCTAGTTCGCATCGCAGTCTCCCTTCACCTAGCGTAAGAACGCCTTGCCATTGGGCGAGTTGGATCCATGAATCTGCGAGTGGCAGATCATGCAACCACGGCCCGTGATTTTGTTGCCGTTGGATGAGTTCTTGATGACGAAGCCCTCATACACCGTGGGGGGATGTCGCGACGTCACATGGCACCGCTGGCAGAGGAACGGCACTTTGGCGACGAGCATGCGATCGTTGTTCGAGCCGTGCGGGTCGTGGCAGGTCACGCAGGCGTTGGCCACCGGCGCGTGTTCCCACAGGAACGGACCGCGCTTTTCAGCGTGGCAGCTCGTGCAGGCCTGATCGATCGTGTTGCCGGCCTTCAGCATCTTGACGTTGGCCGAGCCGTGCGTGTTGTGGCACGACGAGCACATCATCTTGTCTTCGCGGACCGGCATGTGGTTGAACCGGTTCATCTTGTTCACGACGTTCGCATGGCAGGACGCGCAGAGCTTCATCTGCGACTCAGCCTTCAGGGCCTTTTCACCCTTCGGCGCATGAACGCTGTGGCAGGTCGCGCAGGAGACGCCGCGCGCCTCGTGCTTGCTGCCGGCCCACAGGGCATGTTCGCCTGAGGTGTGGCACGTCGCGCACACCGCGTTGATCTCGTCGGCCGGCGCCCCGGTGAACTTGCGGGTCTTGTTATTTGGCGGATCCTCAGCGTGCTTGCTGCCCGGACCGTGGCATGTCTCACAGCTCTTCAACGCCGCCGGCGACTTGGGGTCAGCCGCCTTGCCGTGCAGGCTGTTGGCGTAGCCGGCCTTCATGTCCTCGTGGCACGTCGTGCAGGTCTCCTCGCCGACGTAGGTCGCACCAGCCGTCGAGGCTGGAGCTTCCGGCAACTGCGGAGTTTTCTGCACTTCTGCGACTTTGTTCGCGGGGGTGGGACCGGTCGGCGTCGGGGTAATGGCCCCTGCGCGAACGAACGTCACTCCCCAAACCAACACGCTAAACACGAGCCAAGCTGTTGGCCCCATTGAGCGGAATCCACTGCCTCGCCCCTTGCCAATCGTCACGGTATCCTCCTGAACGGCGTTACCAAGAAAAGTGCGGCACATCGCCGGTCAGCAGCAGAGCAATTTTTATGCCGGGGGCGGGGGAGTATCGACGAAAAACCGGCAACCGTTTGGAGTGTCTGGCTACTGCTTAGCCAGCGTCCAGGAGAGCGACCCCGACGTGCAGGAGTAACTCCGCAGCGTCGAACCCGACACAAACGCCGCAGGTCCCGTGAAGGTGCCGGATGCCGTGTGGTCCGAATCCAGTCCCCCCTCAATCCGGGACGAGCCGCTCGTGCCCGCGGCAAAATCAATGCGGGACCCATTGCCCGCCAGCGCGTCGATCGCCGACCCGGAGATGGTCCCGGACACTGCCGTGCGCCCGGCCGTCACGGCACCAGCGGCCAACAGGAAATCAAGGGTGTTGGCCCCATTCGCGACGCCGCGCCCGCGCGTACCGCCAGTCTCGGCCGTCAGCGTCACCGGCGTCCATGTATAGACGACAACCAGTTCACCGCACGGCAGCAGGCTCAGCTTCGACACCGGAACCTCGGTGGTCAGCAGGTAGGATCCTGGGAGCAGCGATGTCACGGTCGTCGGACTGGTGATCGACACGTTGGACACACTCGAGCAGTTCATCGACGTGGCCAGACAGGCGAAAGCCAGAACCACCGAAAACGCAGAAAGACTGTTGCGATTCACTGTTGAGCCCCTTTCAGAAAATAGGCTGTGAGTCCCCTCGGCGCGGAATCATAAACCCAGTTGGCGATCTCCAGCGGAGGCCACGCGTTTTTTCGCGAGGTGTCGCCCAGCCTCTGCATTTCGCGTCCCGTGGCAGGGTCCAGTTGGACCACTCCCCCCATGAACGGAATCCACACCCCGTCGCGACCCGTCGCCACGGCAAAACCCGCCGCCCCCAGCCGCTCGTCCCAGAACCGCCATCGCTCGCGGCGCGTGTCCATCCCGATCCCGACGACCGCGCCGGATAGAGACGACGCCACCAATGTGGAACCGACCACGGCCAGCGACCGATAGTCCATCGACGACGCCTGGGCCCACGCTGAGCCGCTCGCGCGCAGGGGCGGCAACTCCCACGCCCGCTCTCCTGTCTCGCGATCTACCGCCGTGATGCGTCCCGACGAATCCGCCGCCACGATCCTGCGGCCAGACAACACTGGTCCACCGGCCGAGCCAACGCCGATCGGGACCGGTGATGCCACTGGCGGAAACTCGTAGCGCCACCGCCGCGCACCCGTCGCCGGATCGAGGTACACGATCCCGCCGCCGTTGGGCGCCGTGAACCGCGTGTATCCGGCCGCCACGCTATCGCCATGCACGCGCGGCGAGAACACCGTCGTGCGCCCGTCGTCTGCCACGATGTGCGACCATCGCATCCGCCCGGTCCGCCAATCCACCGCATACGCGCGACCGGAGGCGGACCCGCAGAACACCAGGTCCGAGTCGACATCGCCGAGGTAGAGCCCCACGCCTTCGCCACCTGGCGGCCGGAACGCCCATCGCACACTGCCATCGCGCCGATCCAACGCCACGAGGTCATCGTCTCCCACGAGAACAAGGTCCCCCGCCAACGTGAGTCGCCGGCCAAACGCCCGTCCGCTGACCGGGCCCATCGGCCGCTGCCAGCGGACGACTCCTGTGTCGACCGCAACGGCGACGACCGTATGTGTATCGGCCACGAAATACACCGACGCGGCGTCAGCCACTGGTGAACCACGCCCCGGCATGGGAACGGTCCACACACTCGCCCGCGCCGGCTCCGCACGGGGCTGCGACAGAAGACACGCGACCAGGCACAGCGCAATACGGAGCGGCGCTGATCGCGTGAGCATCACGTCGCAGCCCACCGTCATGAATCAGCCCGCAACGAGCGCAGAGCGAGCGAACGCCTCGCGTCGTCGACCACGCCGCATCGCGATCGCACCCACCGCCAGACACATCGCCGCCATCATCACGCCGAACACCTGGAACGGCGCCCGGGAGGCAACAAAGAGGACAGCCGGGCCTGTGGGGCTGATGCTTCCACCAGCCGCTGTCGGTTGACTGAGCACGGCCGAGTACCATCCGCCGTACCCCGACTCCACGTAGCAGCCGTCACCGAACTCGACCCAGCATCCGCCGGAGCTTTCCTCCCACTCGCACGCGCTCGCGCCGTTCTGCGCGCAGTAACTGACGCACGCTTCCGGAGACGGTTGATAGGTTGATCCCCAGTCACTGTAATTCCCGCACCCACGAACCGCAGCGCCCGCCGTCATCGCGGGTCCCGCCGGTGGAGGTGGAGGTGGCGGAGGCGGTGGCGGTGGCGGTGGTGGCGGTGGCGGAGGTGGCGGAGGAGCAACGGTCGACACGAGGCCCGCATACCAGCCGCCGAATCCAGGCTGAACGTAGCACCCATTGCCGAATTCGACGTAGCAACCACTCGTGCTCTGCTCCCACTCACACGCGTTGGCGCCATTCTGCGCGCACCGCGTCATGCAGGACGCCGCGCTCGGTTCGTATGTCGGACCGACCTCGCGATAGTTCGCGCAGCCGCGAATCGCGGCGCCGGCGGTCATCGCTCCTGTGCCGCCCGGTGGCGGGGGCGGCGGAGGCGGTGGCGGCGGGGGCGGGGGCACCACCGAGCGCGCAGGCACATGCGCGTAGTTCACCAGCGCGTCTTCGATCCACGGCAGCGCCTGTTCGGTTTCCTGATTGTGTGACGGCCCCTGGAACAGGCCCGTGGGAATGTTCACGCCGCCCGGGTAGGCCTGACTCCATGTCGGCACGACGTTGTCATTCGGCAGACACTCCGGCATCGCGCCCACGTTCGACACGGCGTAGCACCACGCCGCATCCATGTTGAACAGTCGAAGCGACGCGTCCAGTAACGCATCGGCCGCATCCCAAGCGCGCGTGTTGCCGGCATCCGAGTAAAACAACGTGTCGTTCGAGATGCTCAACAGAATCGCCGCCACCATGCGGATGTCGTGGGTGACGTCTTCCGGATTCGAAATCCCGGCGGCACGCCACGGCCCGGCATAGTTGGACGCCGACGACACCACGCCGATGCGCGTGGGAATCGCGCCGGCCTCGCGACTGAGATTCCCCGGGCTGTTGAGTTGCGACCTGAGGTAGTCCGAACCCGGACGCATCTGCGCCGTCACGGGCACGACCCACGACCCAGCGTCCAAGCCCAGACGTCCGATGACGAACCAACCGAGATCCGCGAACATGCTGGTCGGGCCGGCCACCATCGCCGCGCGATCGCGCAACGAGTAGTAACCGCCGCCGAGCCGCCACGACAGATCGTCGAGCCCTCCAATGCCCGACGCCAGCGACGCCAGCGTGTCGACCAGATACCGCCCCCAGAACGGCAGGTTCCCGATCAGCGGCGCGCCGCCATGGGGCGTGCCCACCGTCACCACACCGCTCACGCCGTGCAGCTTGCTCCACTCGCGAGCCACGACGCCGCCATTGCTGTGGCCGACGAGAATCGTCGAGCTCGGGAGCGTGGCGGCCTGCGACTGCAACGACGCCGCCTGAGACGGGTACTCCTGTCCCCACGGCAGCGTCGGTCGCACCGGCGCAATCGCCAGACTGGCGTTGAAATGGGCCGCAGCCTGCTCCCACGTGCCCGGCGAGGAATTGAAACCGTGCACAAAGACGACAGGTGTCTGCGATTGCGCGTCCAGCGCAGGCGCCACGACTGCTGCGCACACGGCCAACATCACGAGCCATGCCGCGCGCCTCATCGACCTCTGGCCCACCGGGCCCGCTTCCGCTGCGCTCCCCGCGCCTTCCGCTCCGACCGCGTCCGGGGATCTCGCGGCCGCGATCGGCGCGTGTTGCGAGGCGGCCGGCGAGACGTGCGCGCCCGCGGTGAGCGCCATTCCCGCTGGTCTCCAGGACACGCTCGTTCCGATCTTCGACGCGATGGCCGACGGGATCCG
>CAYHEX010000122.1:0-11269 GCA_964355365.1 uncultured Solibacteraceae bacterium
CCGGCGATGACCTGAATGCGCTCAGGGACGAAGCCCGCTTCGGTCACCTCGAGCGTGACGCGCTGCGGCGTCATGTCCGCCGACCCCGGCGCCGCTGGGCTCGCTTCGAGGGTTGGCAGACGACCGCCGATGCGCTCCCACTCGGCCTTCAGCGCAAACGCGCCGTCCGTCACGACCGCCTCCCCTACCGCAACCCCTTCGCGCACTTCAACGTCGTCACCGACGATGGCCCCCAGTCGCACCTCGCGCGGGACGTAGGTGCCAGCGGCTGACGCGGCTGGAACAAACACGATCGCGCGCGCCCCCACCTGCTGCACGGCAGCGCGCGGCATGACGAGCGTGGCCGCGCCGGCGTCGGTGGTCATCTCGACGTCCACGAGCATGCCGGGCATGAGCGCGCGATTCGGATTGGCCACTTCGATGCGCGCCTTCAGGGTGCGCGTCTCGGTGGCAATCTGCGGATCGAGATACGCCACGCGGCCGGCCCACGTCTCGCCGGGCCGGGCCACGCTGGTCACGCGCGCACCCACGCCGATGCGCACGCGCGCCATGTCGCGTTCGTAGACGTCGGCGATGACCCACACCACAGAGAGATCGGCGATCGTGATGAGCTCCATCTTCTCGTCAACGTTCTGGCCGGGATTGACGGCACGCTTGAGCACCACGCCAGACGACGGCGCGGGCACGCGGATGACGGCGGAGATGTCGGCGGAACTGACGAGTGTCGTGATGGTGTCGGACGAGAGCCCGAGCAGGCGCAGCCGCGACCGCTCGCTCTCCACGGCGTGGGTCTGCCGCGCATACTCCGCGCGCACGTCGTCGATCTCCTGCTGGCTGACCGCCCCGATCGCGCCAAGCTTCTCGGTGCGCTGCCGCCGTTGGTTCGCCAGCTCGAGGTCCGCGCGCGCCGAGAGGTACGCGCGTTCGGCTTCGGCCAGTGCCGGGCTGTAGATCTCGACGAGCGGCTGCCCCTCGGTCACACGCTGCCCGAGCTCCGCCATCACGGCGGTGACGCGCCCGCCGGCCACGGGCGTGACCACGACCTGCCGATAGGCGTTGGCCTCCACGCTGCCGGGCGAGCGCCACGTCGACGCCGCGCCGCCCGCGCGCACAGGCGCCGTGCGGATGCCGGCGCGCGCGACCATCTCGGGTGAGAGCGAAACCGTTGACGGCGCCGACGTCGCAGCGGCGGTCGTGCCGGACAGGATCGGTGAGGCGACCGCAGCCGGCGTCGTCGCAGGAAACAGGCGCTGCACGACGACGGCACCGGCCGCGCCGGCGGCAATCAGCGCGGCCGCGACAATCAGATTGCGAGTGGTGTTCGTAGCGACCGTCATCGCGAGCCTCCCAGTGCCTGCATCCACATGACGCGGGCTTCGTACGCATCCAGCAGCGCAGCGACGTACGCCGTCTGCACATCCCGATACCGTGTCTCTTCCACAATGACCTCGACGCGGGTGCCGCGCCCCAGCGCATAGCTCTGTCGCACCACGTCGCGATTCTTCCCGGCCAGTTCGAGTAAGCCGCCGGTCGTGTAGATCTCGAGCACATTGGCCGATTCGCGATCGCGCACTTCGGCCGCCGCCGCCTCGGCGCGGGCCATGAGCAGACGCGCTTCGCGTTCGTACTCGGCGGACTTCTTCTCGGCCTGCGCCGCGGCGACCATGCCCTGGTTCCGATTGCGCCACGGCAACATGACCGTGGCGCCGATGGCGAACTCGTTCATGCTGTTCTGAATCGGCACGTTGAATCCGGCGTCATTCATGCCGAGCTGCATGAACCCAGCCTTCGTGCGCATGTAGGTGGCCGTCAGCCGCAGGTCGAGGCGGCCCTCACGTCGCGCGAGGTCTTCCTTCGCGGCGGCCACTTCGATGGCCACGTCGGCCTCAGCCACATCGGCACGGCCCTCCACCGCGTCGGGCGGAAACGGCGGGGCCGTCTTACGGAGCGCGGCGACGGCGTCCTCGAGCGACTCACTGAATCGGAGGGGCGTCGACGGATCGAGTCCGGCGGCCGCCTTTACCTCCACCCACCGCGATGTCGCCTCAGCCCGCAAACGCGCGAGCGCCGCGCGAGATTGGCGCAACTCCAGTTCTGACATGTCGCGCTCGATCGGCGCGGCCGCCCCTTCGGCCACTTTGGCCGCCAGCAGGTCGCACCATTGGTGATGTGACTCCACCGTGTCCTGCGCAAGAGCCACCGTGCGGTCCGCAGCCAGGGCGCGAATCGCCGCCAATCGCACACGACCAGCCACCTGTCGCTCCAGTTCGTTGGCGGCCAGCGCGGACTGCGCCGTCTGATCGATCGCCACCGCGGTACGCCCCGATCGGCGGCCGATCTCGAGCGGTAAGGAAAGACCGATTTCCGTTTGCCGGTTCATGCCGTCGAAGGCGTCGCGCTGCTGGGTCATCACCTCCGGATTCGCCCGAGCGGCAGCCTGCGTGAGGTTCCCCCTCGCCGCATCGACCCGAGCCCAGGCGGCCCGAACCTCCGGCGCCTCGGCCAACGCGCGCGCCACCAGTGTGTCGATGGACGTGACCGGTCCCAGCACCACCGGTGCCGCGGGCGCCATCGGGTGCGTGACCGTCTGCGCCTGCGTCTGCGTCTGTGCCCGCGCGGCGCTCGCGCTCCCGATGAGCGTCGCCAGTATCAGTCCTGCGATTCGCGTCTTCGTCATTGCACGTCTCCATCAAACGATACGGACTTCGGTCCGGACGACTCGGTCCACGACACGGTGAATCGCCAGGCGCCGGACATGGAGAACTCGGCCGCCACGAGGTAGCGGCCGGCGTCCCTCAGCCGCGACACTTCCCCTCCGGCGGTCATCGCCATGCCGGGCATCGCCATCGACGCCGTGACCTGCACGGTGCCGACGTCCTTCAAGCGTCCGCTGGCGGCGTCGCGGAACTCGAGGGCGAAGCGCGTGGTGCCCTGCTTCAAGCCTCCGCCTTCGCCGCGCACCGTGATCGTCATGTTGCCGGCCGGCTGTGTCAGCACCACGGGCCAGGTGCTGCCCGTGTCTGGCGTCCCACTGCCGCGCCCCGATATGAACCACCATCCACCGGCGGCCATCGCGAGAACGACGACGATGGCGACCATCGCCGTGCGGCGTGACGTCGCGGGCGCGACGTCCTCCACACGTTCGGCCTCGGTCGCCGGCGGCAACTCACGCGCGCGCAACCAGTAGAAGATCACCGGCGTCACGACCAGCACGTGGACCAGCGACGTCAGCATCCCGCCCAGCACCGGCGCGGCGAGCGGACGCATGATCTCTGCGCCAACACGGTCGCTCCACATGATCGGCAGCAGGCCGGCAACGACCGTCGACACGGTCATGACCTTGGGGCGGAGACGCAACAGCGCGCCTTCCATCACGGCCTCGCGCAGCCCCGCCCGATCGAACGACGACCCCATCGCCTCTTTCTTTTTGAGCACCGCTTCTTCGAGGTAGATCACCATCACCACCGCGGTCTGGACGGCGGTGCCGAAGAGCGCGATGAAACCGACCCACACCGCGACCGAGAAGTTGTAGCCAAGCAACCACACCAGATACAGACCGCCGCTCAGCGCGAACGGCACGGCCAGCAGCACGTGCGCGGCTTCGATCGCCGACTTGTACGTCATGTAGAGCAGGCCGAAGATGATGATCAGCACCGCGGGAACGACGATGATGAGACGACGCTCGGCGCGCATCTGATTCTCGAAACGGCCGCTCCAACCGACCACGTAGCCGGGCGGCAATGCGACGTCGCGACTCACGGCCTCGCGCGCCTCGGCGACAAAACCACCAGGATCGCGCCCTTGCACATTGAGGAGCACCGTCGCGAGGAGCAGCCCGTTCTCCGACGAGATCATCGCCGCGCCGTTGGTCATGGCGATGTCGGCCACGTCGCGCAACGGCACACGCTGCCCCGACGGCGTCGTCACCAGTGCGTCACCGATCGCCGGCGTGTTGTCGCGCGCCGCCTCATTGAATCGCACGCGCACCGGAAATCGCTGACGACCGTCGATCACGGTGCCGACCGTCGTCTCGCCGATCGCGACCTCAACCACTTCCTGCACGTCGCTGACCGACAGGCCGTAGCGCGCGGCGGCCTCGCGGTTCACGCGCACATCAAGATACTGTCCGCTCGTGAGGGGCTCCGGATAGACATTGGCGGCGCCCGGCACGCGGCGCAGCGACGCGGCCACTTCGCCGGCGAGCCGTTCGAGTTGTTTCAGGTCGCTGCCAAAAATCTTGACGCCGACTTCCGACCGCACGCCCGTGGAGAGCATGTCGATGCGGTTGATGATCGGCATCGTCCAGATGGCCGACACGCCGGGTAGCTGCACGGCTTTGGTCAACTCGCCGCGCATCTTCTCGAGCGTCATGCCCTCCCGCCACTGGTCCCGCGGCTTGAGGTGCACCAGCGTCTCCGTCATGTTCAGCGGCGACGGATCCGTGGACGTTTCGGCGCGGCCCACTTTGGCGACGACGGTCTCGACTTCCGGCACCGTCAGCATCGCGGCGTTCTGCCGCTCAGCGATGCGCGTGTTCTCCGCGAGCGACACGCTCGGATCGGAGATCGGCATGAGTAGCAGGTCGCCCTCAACGAGCGGCGGCATGAACTCGCTGCCGACGCGCGAGCCCACGGCCACCGCGCCGGCGAAGAACACGACGGCGATGAGGAGCGTCAGCGCGCGGCGGCGGAGCGCCCATGACAGCGCCGGCTCGTAGATGGCGCGCAGGCCGCGCATCACGATGTTGTCTTCCTCCGCGTGCATCTTGCCGCCCAGGAGGATCGTGCACAGCACCGGCACGAGCGTCACGGCCATGACCGTTGCGGCGAGCACGGCGAGCGTCTTCGTGAACGCCAGCGGGTGAAACAACAACCCCTCCTGTCCCGTCAGCGCGAACACGGGCACGAACGCGAGCAGGATGATCGCCATCGCAAAGAACACGGGGCGGCCGACGAGCCGCGTGGAGGCGAGCACCGCCGCCCACACGGCAGGTCGGTCTTTCGTATCGACGTGATGCGTCTCGATGTACCTGAACGCGTTTTCCGTCACCACGATGCCGGCGTCGACCAGCACACCGATCGCGATCGCGATGCCGGCGAGGCTCATGATGTTCGACGACAGGCCGGCGAACGACATGCCGAGGAACGACATCAGCACCGCGAGCGGCAGCGGCAGCGTGACGATCAAGACCGAGCGCAGATGGCGCAGGAAGAGGAGGTGCGCGAGCGTGACGAGCAGGATCTCCTCGAGCAGCGCGATGCGCAGCGTGTCGAGCGAGCGATCGATCAGTTCGGAGCGGTCGTAGAACGGCACGATCGTCACATCGGCCGGCAATCCTGTCTTGATCTCTTCGATGCGCGCCTTCACGCCGGCGATCACCTCGCGGGTGTTGGCACCCGCCCGGGCCACGACGACGCCACCCACCGCTTCGGAGGTGCCGTCGACGAGCGCGGCCACGCGGAAGGCGTCGCCGATCTTGACCGTCGCAACGTCGCGCACCAGCACCGGAATGCCCTGCGCGTTTGAGCGGATCACGATCGACTCGAGGTCGGCAACCGAGCTCACGAGGCCGACGCCGCGCACCACCGACCACGCGCCGTTGGCTTCGATCACATTCCCGCCGACGTTGGCGTTGCTCGACTGCACAGCGCGTACCACATCGCCGAGTCCGACGCTGTAGCCGCGGAGGCGGCCCGGATCGACGTCGATCTGATACTGCTGCACCACGCCGCCCACCGACGCCACTTCGGCGACGCCGGGCACCGAGTTGAGTTGGTAGCGGACGAACCAGTCCTGCACGCTGCGCAGATCACGCAACGAGCGCGTCTGGCTCTGGAGCGTGTACCAGAACACGTGCCCCACGCCCGTCGCCTCGGGGCCGAGCGTCGGCACCACACCGGCGGGGAGCGCCTTGGCGATGAGGTTCATGCGCTCGAGCACGCGCGTGCGCACTGCGGCGGCGTCCGCGCCCTCATTCAGCAGCGCGTAGACCATCGAGAAGCCGAACGCGGACTGCGACCGCACCACCCGCACACCCGGCAGGCCCTGCAGATTCACGGTGACCGGATACGTCACCTGATCCTCCACTTCCTGCGCGCTGTGTCCGCTCCAGTCGG
Source organism: uncultured Solibacteraceae bacterium (assembly GCA_964355365.1). Classification (GTDB taxonomy): domain Bacteria; phylum Acidobacteriota; class Vicinamibacteria; order Vicinamibacterales; family SCN-69-37; genus SCUN01. The sequence continues at coordinate 6,117 of CAYHEX010000122.1, forward strand.
TGAACACGATCACCTGCGGATCCGACAGATCCGGGATCGCATCGACCGGGCTGTTGCGAAGCGCGATGACGCCCCACACCCCCAGGAGCAGATACACCGCAATGACGGCTGCGCGGTGCCGCAGTGAAAACTCGATCAGGCGCGAAATCATGGTTGATCCCTTTCGCAAACTTAACATTCGGGGACCTGAAGGTCCCCGACTACGACTTCGGGGCCGCTCGGCCCTCGGGGACCTGAAGGTCCCCGACTACGAACTCGGGGCCGCTCGGCCCTCGGGGACCTGAAGGTCCCCGACTACGACGGTCGAGCAACGAACACTCGTAGCCGCGGACCTTCAGGTCCGCGGTCGAGGATGCCGTTGTGTGAAAGGGATCAGACGATCAGGACGGACAGGAGCAGATGCCGGGGAACGTGGTCCACCGACACCGGCGCGGTGCGAACATGCAGCGCCGGGGAGTTGCTGGAGACGATGTTGAACCGCGCCGGCATCGGGACGATGGTCGGCGCAGCGGCCGACAGCGTCTGCGAAGTCGGGGACGGCACGCGCTGCCCAGCTGCATCCGACATGCGGCAGCACGCTTCGGCGATGGACGCGGTCGTTTCTTCTTTAGGACAGCAGTCGTGGCGGGCGGAGGACTGAGCCGAGGTCGTGCCGGCGCACGTCGCAATCGCCGGGGCCACCAGGACCACCATCACGAATGCGATCAGCAACCGACGCAACATCGTCGTCGAGTCTACTCCCATCACCCACGGTTTGCCATCAAGCGCATATCACCTTGGCGGCTTACCGCTTCGGCACTTGGGCCGTGGCGGTCTTGACGCGAAGCGCACCCTCGCTACCCGCGGCTTTGCCCGCGACATTCTCCGTCCAGGCGAAAACCATCTCGGTGCCGTTCAACGCCATGCGCGGGTAGCCGCTGGAACGCGCGGCCGACATATCCGCAATCGTGACCGGCGCGGATCGCTGCCCTGACGGCTCCACGCGACGCGCGCGCAACTGCGTGCCGGCCGTCGTCGACTCGATCCACGTCGCGATCGCGGTGCCATCGGACAGCATCTCCACATCGACGCGACCGAGCGTCTTCTCGTCGTCGAGCGCAATCGGCGCCCCAAACGTCTGTCCGGCATCCTTGGAGAACGCGGCAAACGCGTGGTTCTGATTGTTCTTGCCGGTGAACCAGGCGATCACAACGTCCCGCCCGCGCGCACTCAGCGCCGGCCCGTTCACCGGACAGGCGTCAATCCGCCAGTCGTCGGCATGCGCCGCCTTCGGCTCGCTCCACTGCCCCTTCTCGAGCCGTGACACATAGATATCGCGCGTCTCGTCGTCCGAACGATTCCGAAACGCGGTGAGCACGCCCTCCGACGTCACCACCGCCGTCGTCGGGCAGCACTCGCACACGCGCGCGTCGATGAGCGCATCGCCGGTCTGCTTCCACTTCGCGTCAAACGACGCGAACCGGACGGTCATGTCGCCGCCGCCGTGGTCCATGCCCGTCGTCGCTCCGCTCGCCGGCGTCGACGCCATCGCGCGGCCATCAAGCCAGACCAGACCCAGCCCGCCGCCCGGCATGGAGAACAGCGACGCGAAGCCGTGCTCGGTCTTCGTGCCGTCGTTGTGCGGACTGAACGGTGCCGCCCACGTGCGGCCGTTGTCTGCCGAGTACGACAACTTCACGTCATAGGCATAGGTGTTGGCACCGCTCTTCTGCAACCAGTGCGCGGCGAGCGTGCCGTTCGCGAGGCGCACCACCGACGGCACGTCCGCCCAGTTCACGAACCAGTTATCGCCGCTCGCGGCCGTCAGTGCCGGCGACCAACCCGTTGCCGTTCGCTCCGCGAACTTGAGGGTCGCCTTCGGGCCGGTGCGTTCCACCCAGCTGAGCAGCACTCCCTTACTCGACACGCTCATCTGCGGCAGCGAACTGCCCGACTCGGGTGCCGGCGACACGAGCGACTGCACGCGCAGATTAAGCGACGGCGTCTGCGCGGCCCGCGCGGCGGAAAATCCGAGACCCGAAAGCACGACGACGACGCCGGCAAGGCCGACCGTCCACCGACGCAGTGGTTTGACTCGCATGATGTTCGCTCCAGGGCTCACGGGAAAGTCGTGCTACTTCGCGAACTGCAGTTCCGCGGCCTTCGCGGCTCTATCGGCCTTCCGCAGGGTCATGCCGCACTTCGGGCACTTGCCGGGCTCGGCCGCGACCACGTCCTTGTCCGACTTCATCGGGCAGCGATATTCGACGCCGGCCTCATCGCCCTCATTGACGACGATCGTCACCGATTCGCCGACCTTGACCGTGATCGCGTTGAACGTCTCATGCGTGTCAGCCCGAGTCACCTTGGTCTTGTCGGTGACATCGAACCACATCCCCGCATCGCCGGCCTTGGCATCCGCGAGCGTCACTTGCACGCGCGTCTTCTCGATCGCCTCAACCGTGCCCTTGAACGTCGCCGGCTTCGCCGCCACCACGGCCACACCCACCGCCACCATCGCCACACCAAGCACCGCGCGCATCATAGACTTCATGTCCATCACCCTCCGGGGGAGACCAGTATCTCCCAAGTGGTGCGCAAGCGGGTCTCCTGCCGCTGCTATACTCCGGCCAATTCGTCAATGGGTGGCGGGATTGCGGCCAGCTGGCCGGCCGTTGCTCCGTGAGGTGATGCGCCGACGCAGCAGTCGACGACGTCCGTCGCGAATTGACCGGGCGATTCGCCGACGTGTTCGCGCAGTACGAGGGCGCACGCGCGATCGCCGAGACGTATCGCGTTGATGTCCTGCCGCGCCTGGAGCAGGCGTACGCGATGCATCTCGACAAGTATCGCGACATGGTGGCGCCCTATCCCTCGGTGCTGCAGGCGCAGCGCACGCTGTTTCAGATGACCGAGCAGTACCTCGTGGCGCTCGACAGCGCGTGGATGGCAGCCAGTGCACTTCGCAGCGCGTTACCGATTCGCTAACCCAGGGAGAAGGCACTCCCCGCAACTCAGCGATCGTAGTCTTTGAACCCTGGACCCTGGACTCTGGACCCTGGACTCATTGCCATCGCCAGCCGTTCCTCGACGGTGGGGTGGCGATGGTACAGCCAGCGGATCAGCGGTGACGGACGCTCCTCAACGAGGTGTTGCGCGCTGAGGCGACGCACCGCCGCCGCGAACGCATCGCGCTGCCCGGTCAGAGCCAGCGCGAACTGATCCGCGCGCCGCTCCTGCCATCGCGACAGTCCAAGCCGCGCCGGCGTGCCCCCGATCCACATGCCGCCGGCCACCAGCGCGATCAGCGGCAGCGACAGCACGCCGCCCGGCGCCGCGCCGAACACACGCAACCCGACGTCGGCCGCGGCCAACGAGGATGACAGCAGCAGCGCGTCGAGGATCAGCGCCTGAATCAGATCGTGATGCTTGTGGTGCGACAGCTCGTGGGCGACAACGACGGCGATTTCGTCGTGCGACCAGTCGCGGAGCACATCCGGGGCGATCAGCACGCGGCGGCCGCCACCAAAACCCGTCACCGACGCCGTGTATGCGTCATGGCCGTGCTCGCGCCATTCGAAGATGCCGGCCACCGGCACGCCGGCATCCGCGGAGACCTGCGCCAGCCGCGCGGCCAGCTCGGGATTCTGCAGCGCCGCCGCCGCGCCGCTCCGCGCAATGAGGCTCGACACACCGCGCACCGCGGCCGCCAGCAACGCCGACAGCGCAACGCCGGTGACGAGCCACCACCAACCGCCGGCGACCCGCACCGCGAAATGCACCACGACGCCGACGACGACGGCCGACACGACGCCAACGAGCGCCGCATGCAATTGCGCGGACACCAGACCGCCGACCGAGTTCTCCGCGCGCTTGAATCGACGATCGAGGCTGACGCCGAGGTAGACCATCGCCGGCACCGCGAGCACCTCGAGGGCTGCGGCCAGGACGGCAACAAAGACGACGACCTCAGCCAGAGACTGCCACGGCGCCACGACACCGGCCACCGCGCCGCGCGTCCACTCAGCCAGCCAGGCGCCGAGCGGCGTCAGTCCGCACAACGCGAGCACGACGATGCCGGCCACGGCACTCACCACATCCGCCCTGCGGCGAAAGCGCTGATACCGGGCGGCCTTGGCCTCGTTCACCGGAGCTAGTTCATCTGAATTGAAATCAACTTCGAGACGCCCGGCTCTTCCATCGTCACGCCGTACAGACGATTCGCGATTTCCATCGTCTTGCGATTGTGCGTGATGAGGATGAACTGCGTGTGGTCCTGCATGGTCTTCAGCATCTCGACGAACCGGCCGATGTTCGCGTCGTCGAGCGGCGCGTCGATTTCGTCAAGCAGGCAGAACGGGCTCGGGCGGTACTTGAAGATCGCGAACATCAGCGCCATCGCGGTGAGCGCCTTCTCACCACCGGAGAGCAGCTGCACGTTCTGCAGACGCTTGCCGGGCGGTTGCGCCACGATGTCGATGCCGCTTTCTTCCTCGTTCTCCTGATCGATCAGCGCCAGATTCGCGCGCCCGCCGCCAAACACGGTCGAGAACATCACCTGGAACTTCTCGTTGATCGAGTGGAACGCCTCTTCGAAGCGTTCTTTGGTCGTCTTGTCGATGCGCTTGATCGCTTCGCCCGTCTGCGCGATGGCGTCGAGCAGATCCTTGCGCTGCGTGGTCAGGAACGTGTGGCGCGCTTCGAGCTCGTCGAACTGCCCGATGGCCATCATGTTCACCGGGCCGAGACGCTCGATCTTGCCGCGCAGGTCGGCGATGACCATGTCGGGAGTAATGGCTTCACCATCGGCCGCTCCCGCGGCCTCGTCGGGTCCCACTCTGCCGATCCCGCCGGGCGCTTCAAAGCTCTCTTCTTCGTCATCACCCGCTTCGGGAGCCGACGCGGCCGCCAGACGCTTCGACGGTGCGCTCAGTTCGCCCGCGGCCTCCATGCGATCCACTTCGACGATGACGGCGTCGATCGGAGAATTGACCGCGTCGAGACACTGCTGATTGAGATGCTCGAGATCCGATGAGGCCTTGGCCTTCGCCACCTCGCCTTGCATCACGTCCGCGCGAGCGGCATCGTGGACCACACGTGCGCCGCGAATGTCGTGCTCGAGACCGTCAAACTGCGCATGCAGGCCAACGAGTTTCTCGTCGATTTCGCGCAGA
>CAYHEX010000123.1:0-11155 GCA_964355365.1 uncultured Solibacteraceae bacterium
CCCCCGCACCGCCCCCGCCCGCGCCCGCCCCCCCCAGCCCGCACCCGCCCCCACCCGCCCCCACCCGCCCGCACCCGCCCGCACCTGCCCGCACCTGCTCGCACCTGCTCGCACCTGTCCGCACCTGCTCGGCACCGTGTATCACGTGGAAACGGCCGCGGAACTCATGGAGATGGCGCGTCGCGAAAACCTGCTGTTCTTCATGCCGCATCCGCGCACGAAAGGATCGGCGGGCTATCCCGACGCCATCCGGAACACGGCGCCGTTTCTCGATCCCAACTATCGCGGCGTCGGCTTCAGGTGGGGCATGGGCCTCGATGGCTCCGAGACTCGCCTCTGCGAGTACCGCTGTCTTCCCCTCTTCGACGACATGAACAACTGGGTCGCCGACACGAACACGCCGCCGAAGTACATGCAGGCGATTTCGGAGTTCTATCAGCAGGCGGATGGCGACGACATCTACGCCAACAACCCGGTCAACTACATCAAAATCCCCGCGTTGCCCGCGCCGGGCGACTGGTCACCGATCGTGAATGCGATGAAGACCGGCGAGTATTTCGTGACCTCAGGCGAAGTGCTGATCACGAACTACGCCGTGCGCGGTACCGGCACGGCGCGAACGATCGTGGCCGACCTCGAGTGGACGTTCCCGCTCGACTTCGTCGAAGTGGTCTGGGGCGACGGCACGAAGACCGGCCGCCAGATCATCTCCACGACCACGATGCCGCCGTTCGGCACGCATCACTTCGAGATTCCCTTCAACGCGGCCGGCAAGAAGTGGGTCCGCTTCGCCGCCTGGGACTCCGCGGGGAATGGGGCGTTTGTGCAACCGGTCAGACTGCCGCGCTGACAGACCTCTTTCCTGACAAGGGCAAAGGGCAGAGGGCAAAGGGCAAAGGCGAGGTAAGAGGTGAAAGGGCCAAGGAAGGGAAAGGGCCAAGGAACACAAGACGCGATCGCCGGCCTCTTGCTTCCTGTGCCCTTTGCCTTTCTCCCTCGCCTCTGCCCTTTGCCCTTTGCCCTCTGCCCTTAACAGGTTCTTGTCGTTACTCGTGTCTCAGCGCTTCCACCGGATCCAGGCCGGCGGCGCGATACGCGGGTAGGTAGCCGGCGACGACGCCGACGAGGACCGAGGCGCCGAGGCCGCTGAGGATTGCCCAGAGCGGCGCGACGGCGGAGAAGCCGCTGATCACCAACGTGAGCAGCAGACCGATGGCCAGCGCCGTCAGCACACCGGCCACGCCGCCGATCCCCGACAGGAACACGGCTTCGAGCAGGAACTGCAGCAGCACCTCGCGACGTCGCGCGCCGACGGCAAGGCGCAGGCCCACTTCGCGCGTGCGCTCCGTGACGCTGATGAACATGACGTTGGCGATGCCGATCGCGCCGATCAACAGGCTGACGGCCGCCAGTCCGAACGTGGCCACACCAATCTGCGCGCTGATGCCGTCGAACGTCGAGATGATGCCGTCGGCCGTTGACAACGTGAAGTCGTTGTCGGCCGTCGGCGACAAGTGGCGCAGTTGTCGCAGCACCGCTTCGGTCTGACGCTGGCACGCGTCGCGCTCGCCGGGCTTGGCCTGCACGTACAACACCACTTTGTCCGGCGCGCCGAAGCGTTTGCGCACGGTGGCGACCGGCAGATTCAGCACGCTGTCCTGCCGGTTTTCGCCGAGGAAGCCGCCGCGCCGCTTCTGCAATTCGCCGACCACCGTATACGTATCGCCGCCGAGTGTGAACGTCTTGCCGATCGCGCTCTCGCTGCCGTACAGCGCCTTCGAGAGGCTGGCGCCGATCACGGCCACTTTGGCCGCAGCGCGATTCTCGAGTTCGGTAAACGGCCGGCCGCGTTCGAACTCCGCGCCGATGATGTCGAAGAACGTCGGCGTGACCCCTTCCACCAGCACCGTGTCCGACTCGTTGCCGCCGGCGCGAGCCACCAGCGCGCCGCTCGATGACGTGCCCGGCACGATGACCTGCGCGCCCACATCCTTCGAGGCCGTCGTCAACCGTTTGAGGTCATCGACCCAGGCGACCTCGAGCGGCAGCCGCCGCGCCTCTTTCTCGCTCACGGCCGAGTACGGATCCCCCGTGATGTGAAACGCGAAGATGTTGTCGGTGCCCAGATCGCGAAAGAGCACCGCGATCTGGTTGCGCACGTTCGCCAGCACCGCGGCCACGAGCACGACGGTGACGATGCCGATGACGATGCCGGTGATGGCCAGCAGCGAGCGCGCGCGATGCGTGCGCAGCGAATCGGCGGCGAGCGAGGCGGCTTCGTCGGCGTAGTCGCGCCAACGACGTTGCACGCCGAAGAAAGGCGCGCGCGCCATCAGTCCTGCCTCAGCGCCGTGATGACGTCGGCCTCGACAGCGCGGCGGGCCGGATACCATCCGGCGGCCACGCCCGCGAGTCCCGCGGCCGCGAGGCTGCCGAGGGCGACCGGCCAGCCAATCGACAACGGCAAGCCGAGCGGCACCGAGGCCGCCTTGATGATCAGGCTGGCCGCGCCCAGACCCAGCGCGCCGCCGGCCAACGCGATGATGCCCGCTTCGGCGAGCGTCTCGGCGACGATGCTGCCACGCGACGCGCCGAGGGCGCGCCGCACGCCGATCTCGCGCGTGCGCTGCGTCACCGACACGAGCGTGGTGTTGGTGACGACGACAATGGCGGCGATGAGCGCCATCAGCGAAATCGGCGGACCGGCCGCGCCGATCTGCTCGGTGATGCGCGACACGAAGCTGCGCGACGCTTCCGGCGTGACGATGTCGAAGGTATCCGGCGCGCCCGGCGCCAGATGCCGGCGCGCCCGCATCGCGGCGTGCGCGCGGTCCTCAGCGGCCGCGGTGCTGCCGCCCTCGGGCGCCTTGGCGAAGACCTGCACGCTGTCCGGCGCGCCAAACGCGCGCTCGAACGCGGTGATCGGCATCCAGACGTAGCGGTCGAGGGAGACGCCGGCGCCGGTGCCTTGCGGCAACTGAATGCCGACGATCGTGAACGCGCGGCCGGCGATGCGCACGCGTTGTCCGAGCGCGTCGATCGACGGAAACAACTCGTCCACGACGGCCGTGCCCACGACCACGACCTGTGCGCTACTCGTTTCTTCCTGCGACGTGATGAAGCGGCCGCGCGCGATGCCGACGTCGCGGATGTCTCGCAATGAGGCCTGCGTGCCGTTCACCGTGGCGTTTTCGAACTTGCGGCTGCCCGCGATCACATCCGCGGACCGCACTGATGTGGCGGCGTACGTCACCAGGCCGTCGCTCACCCCTTCCAGAAACTGCACGTCGTCGCGCGTGATGCTGGGGTTGCGCTGCAGGCGCTCGGCGATCTCGCGACGGCTGAGTGTGCCCGTGGCGATCCGCGTGATCACGAATGAGTCACTGCCGAACGCGCGCGCGCTGGCCTGCCGTGCCGATTCGGCGAGGCCGTCGAGGCCGGTTTGCACGACGGCGGTCGTCGTCACCGCCACAGCCATCGCGATGGCGGCCAACCCGCCTCGCAGCGGGTTGCCGGCCACTGTGGCGTGGGCCTGTCGAATGCCCTCGAGAATGATGGTGCGCCGGGCGAGTGGCATGCGCGATCGACTAGCGGACCGTGGCGGCCTTGACCGCCGCCCCATCCTGCAGCGTGCGCAGGATCTGATACGGACCGACGATCACACGGGCGCCGCTGGCCACGCCGCTGATCTCGATGTCGAGGCCGCCGATCACGCCCGTCTTCACCGGCGTGAATACGGCTGTGCCGTCCTTGAACAGGAAGACCCCCGACGTGTCCGCGCCAGCCGCGCCGGGCCGGAGGACCACGCTCTGCAGTGGAACGGTCAGCACATTCGTGCGCTCGCTGGTGATGATCTCCGCATCGCACGTCAGTCCGGGCCGCAGTCCGGCGTCGGGCTGGTCGAGCCGCACGACCACCTTGAATTCACGCGCGGCCGCGCCGGCGCTCGTGACCGGCAGCGCGCTCGCGCCGATCTCGACGACCGTGCCGCTGAACCGGCGCCCGGGCATGGCCTCGAGCGTGACCGTGCTCTTCTGCCCGAGCGATAGACGGAGCACGTCGGCCTCGGCTACCTTCACCTCGGCGTCGATCTGGCCGAGATCCGAAATCGTCATCAGCGTGGTGCCCGGCTGATTCTGCAGACCGATGACCACCATCTCGCCGGCGCGCACGCGCAGTCGGCTCACGATGCCGTCGATCGGCGACACAATCGATGTCTTGGTGAGCGCATCATCGGCGCGGCGCTGCTGGGCTTTGGCCTGCGCGATGCGTCCCGTGGCGGCCGCCTGCGTCTGTGTGGCGCGCTCGATGGCCGCCCGGGCCGACGAGACCTGCGCCGATGCGGCATCCGCCGCGGCTTTCGCCGCGTCCTGTTCGGACGCGGGGATCAGTCCCTGACGGGTGAGCGCGGTCGCGCGGGTCAGTTGCTGTTTGGTGTCGGTCTCGCGCGCCAGCGCGAAGGTCAGATCCGATTGCGCCGCCTTGATCTGCTCTGAGGCCGCGCGGGCTTCCGACTGCAGCGCATTGACCTGTTCCCCGGCGCTGGTTGCGTCGCTCTGCGCCGGCACGGAGTCGATGCGCGCGAGCACCTGGCCGGCTGTCACGCGGTCGCCTTCGCGCACCGGCAGGGAGACGATTTTGCCCATCATGCTCGAGCCGATGTCGGCGTAGCGCGTGGCAACGATCTCGCCTGACGCGGTGACCGTCGATCGGAATTCGGCCTTCTCTGCGGCCGTGCCGAGATCTACTTCGAGGCCCGTGGGGCCTCGGCGCGCAACAAAGAGGGCAGCCGCGCCGACCGCAAGAACTGCGACGGCAGAAAGTGTGAGTGTTGAACGCGTCATATGAATGAGCCGGAGGCCGATGACGCCGCATGAACGGAGGCCGGCGCCTCCGAGCACTTTACTTCACCTGATGCGTCGGCGCGATCTCTTCGGGCCAGTGCAACGTGATCCGCCAGGTGAGCGTCACGCGGTGAGACGCTCGCGGTGGCTCGGACGTCCCCGACGTTCGCGCGCCGACCGACCGTGGTGTGGCCGGATGCGCTGGGGTGGAGCTCGGGGCCGTGGTCGTGCCCTTCGTCTTGACCTGCGTCTTGCCCTTCGGATAGGCCTCGTCGAGCCGCCGCATGATGCGCTCGGCCGCTGACTCAGCACTGGTCGCCCGCGCAGGGGGTGCCGGTTTTTCGGCAATCGGTTTTGCGGCGGTGGCGTCTTTCGGCGCGGCCGCCGGAGCGACCGCGGGCACAGGCTTCGCTTCCGGCGGGTGTTGCGTCCACGCGGGTGCGGCCGCCAGCATCAACGACCAGACGATGATGGACGGCGTCATTTGTGCGCGCTCGACGCGGCTTTCGTCACAGGCTCAGAGAAGTGGACGCGGCCCGACGCGAGCTCGTAGTACGCACCGACCAAACCGATCTCGCCCTCGTCCATCATCTTCTTCAACAGGGAGCTCCCGTCGATGACGTCGTTGAGGCTCTCTTCGACGTTTCGCAGGATGGCCGCGCGCAGCCGCCCGGTTTCGGGTTCGGCGGAAACGGCGGACACGGACGGACGGATGGCCTTGAGCAGGTAGTCGAGATTGACGCCGAGCGACGTGGTCGCCGGCGTGTCCATCGCGGCCTTCACCGCGCCGCACGACTCGTGCCCCATGACGACGATCAACGGGGCATGCAGATGCTCGGCCGCGTACTCGAGGCTGGCCAGCACCGACTTGTCGGTGACCTGGCCGGCTGCGCGCACAACAAACAGATCGCCGAGGCCCGTGTGAAACACGATCTCCGGAGGCACACGCGAATCCGCGCACGACAGGACAGATGCGAAGGGCGCCTGCCCCTTGGCCAGTTCCTCGCGACGTGCCCCGGTGACGGGGAGCGCCTCCTCCGGATGGGCGACAAAGACGGCGTTGCCTGTCTTCAGTCGCCCGAGCGAGGTCAGCGCCAGAGACTCCGGCGCAGTAAACGTGTCAGCCACCGGCGTCAGCAGGCCGACCGTGAGCAGCAACGGAGCGAGTCTACGCATCATCGTTTCTAGAATCGGCCCCGCCACCCAAAGCATGAATGTCCGATTTGTCCGTTGGCTGCCGATTGGTCCAGTAATGATCGCGACGCTGCGGACAGTTGTGGGCGCGTGGGGCGGCATCGCCCCGACAGTCGCCGTCTGTGCGCTCGTCGACGGACTGACGGCGCTCGGCATCATGCCGCCGGCCGGCGCGATTGAAGTCGTCGTAGTGGCCGTCACTCTTCAGTGCATGCGTTGGCGCGACACGGGCAATCGACCGAGGCGGGGCGTGTGACATGGACCCCGGGCCGCAACTCCCACTGATTATCGGGCTGGCGGGCACGCTGGCCGGTTGCGTGATCGCGCTGTTCTCGGTGGGACTCTCGCGCCTGCCCGTGTGGCGCAATGGCCGCGAGTTCGCGTGGGTGGCGCTGACGTGCGCCGGCTACTGCGGCTGTGATCTGGTGACCGTTCTGGCGGTGCCGCCGTGGGTCGTCGCGCTTGGCGTGCAGACGGCGCTGCTCTTCGGCGCCGCGCACTGCATTGCGTGGCTCCGGTATCTGGCCGCCCTCGACGAGCGTCCCCTTGACCGATTCGAGAAGGCCGCCGTTGGAGTGGCCGCCGTCATCGGCATCGTTGGTCTGGTGCCCGGCACGATCGTGACGTCGGACATCGTCAGGATCCACGTCGCCTGGTTCGGCGCGACCTACCACGTGCCTCGTCCGACGCCGGTCGGCGCGATCATCTATGCCGGTCTGGCGCTGACAGTGACCGTCGTGGCGCTGCGGGCCGCGCGCCGCCGCAGAACCGGCGGCTCGGGGTGGATGTTGATCGCAGCCGTCGCGGTGCTCGGGCTGTTGGGAGTGAACGACACGCTGGTCAACGCCGGCAAGTTGAGCATGCCGATGCTGCTCGACGCGGGGAGCATGGCGGTGGTGCTTGCCGTGGGCTTTGTCAATCAGCACCGGCTGGCCGAACACCTGTCGCGGACGCAGGGGGCGCTCCTGCAAAGCGAACGACTCGCGGCCACGAGTCGATTGGCCACCGGCATCGCCCACGAGATCAACAACCCGGCCGCCGTCATTCAGCACGAACTGGATCGCATGCTGCAGGCCGACGGCCCGATCGGCCCGCACGTCGCGCACGCACGCGCCGCGGTCGAGCGGATTATCTATGTCGTCAGACAGTTGCTCGATCTCGGGCTCGCGTCGCGGCCCGGTTCCGCCGTGCCGAAACCGTTTGCCGTCGCGCCGGTGGTGGACCGGGCCTCGGCCAGCGTCGCGAAGCGGTTCAAGCCCGGCACGCTGACGGTCAGCGTCGCCTCGGATCTCTGGGCCTTCGGCGATGCGCTCCGTGTCGAAGCCGTCCTGGTGAATCTGCTCAACAACGCCGCGCATGCGGTGGAGACATGGGCCGCTCCGCACGCCGCGGTGCGCGCATTTGCGGCCGGCGACCGCGTGACGATTCGGGTCACCGACAACGGTCCGGGACTGCCGCCGCAAGTCGTCAGCCGACTGTTCGAGCCGTTCGTCAGCTCGCGGCCCGTCGGGCAAGGCGCGGGCCTGGGTCTCGCCGTGGCGAATGGCCTGATGCGCAGTCAGAACGGCAGTCTTCGCCTCGTCGGCACGTCGCCGCTTGGGACCGAACTGGCGATCGAAATCCCATCGGTGCCGCCCGGGTTCAAGCCGGTCGTGGCGGCCGTGGCGAAGCCGGCGGGCGACGCGCGTCCCCTCACCATGCTGATCATCGACGACGACCCGGATGTGCGGGTGGTGTTGAAGGAAGCCGCCGAGGCGCAGCGCTTTCAGGCCACGGTGGCCGCAACGGTCGCCGACGCGCTGCAGATCGTGGCCGGCGGCGCCGACGTCGATGTGGTGCTGTGCGACCTGATGATGCCCGACGGCGGCGCCGACACGTGGCTGCGCCAATGTCGTGACCTCCATCCCCATCTGGCGGCGCGGACGATCATCATCACGGGCGGACCGAGTTCGCCCGAAGCGCTGGCGCTCGCCGACGCCAACGGAGATCGGCTGTTGTATAAACCGTTCGCCATGGCCGATGTTCGGGCCATGACGGCACGGTGGGTGCGTTCCTGACTACGGCATCGTGAGCGCCGGCAGTCCGGCGCTCTTCAGTTTCGCGTTCACGGCGGCGAGCGACGTCTTGATCGCCGCCCACTTCGCCATCGCCGCCGCCCAATTTGTGCGGGCGGTGGTGATCGCTTTCCGTTGTACATCGGTCGGCGCCACGTCGGCGCTCTGCAGTTGATTCATCGCGCCGCTCAGGCCCGTGGCCGCCGCGGCGATCCCCGCGTCGGCGAGCTGTGTATCGAACGCCGCCAGCGCTTTCTGCGCGTCCCCGGTCGCAGTCGTGAGCTTCGCGATCTGGTCGCGCAGGCTCTGCGCGGCGCGCGCGGCGTCGCCGGCCGCTGTCGCGTCGTAGTAGGTCGCGTTGGTCAGCGTGTAGACCTGCTGCATCACCAGCGCCGGCGTCTTCACACGCGGATCCTGCTTCACCGTGAGCGGCTGCGAGTGGGTGCGGCCGTTGACCGTGAGCTTCACGACATATTCACCGGGCGAGACCCACGGCGTCGTCGGCGCCGGCACCGTGTAGTACGGCACCGCCTGCATCGCCAGCGCGCCAATGACAGGCGCTTGCCCTGAGCCTGTCGAAGGGCCCGCCGCGCTGGCCGCGCCGCCACGTCCGCCGCCACCAGCACCGCGTCCACCGCCGGCGCCGCCACCGGGCACCGGCGCGAGCGGCTGATAGTGCACGTCCCAGATGAAGCGGTGCATGCCGGCCTTGGTCGACACGTGCTGCGGCGCGCGATACCAGTAGAGGGGCAGCGGCGCGTTGGTCTTCGGATCGGGCAGTTGCGGCACGATGTCCGTACTCGAGTACCGGCGCGCGAGCTTGCCGTCCGCGTGAAACACCTCGATGGTCACAGGACCATTGGCATCTGCGGCGAGATAGTAGTTGAGGATCGCGCCGTCGGGCGGATTCGGCAGGCGCGGTTCATCCGGCGGCAGCGGCGTGTCGGGATTCGTGTTCCAGCGCACGCGCAGCGCGGGCTGCGGTTTGTAGAGCATGTCGGTCGCGCCGGTCTTCGCATCGATCTGACGCAGCGGCGTGATGTCATCGAGGATCCAGATGCCGCGGCCGTGCGTGCCCGCCACGAGGTCGTCGTCTTTCACGATCAGATCGCGCACGGATGATGGCGCCATGTTGAGACGCAGCGACTGCCAGTGATCGCCGTCGTCGAACGACACGTAGACCTGCGTCTCTGAGCCGGCGAAGAGGAGTCCCTTCTTCTTCGAGTCTTCGCGAATGGCACTCACCGCGTTGCCGCCGGGAATGCCGTTGACGATCTCCGTCCAGGTCTTGCCGCCGTCGTGCGTGCGGAAGAGGTGCGGATTCTGATCGTCCATGCGCAGCGTGTTCACCGCGACGTAGGCCGTCAGCGGATCGAAGCGGCCGGCGTCGATGGTGAACACCTTCTGATACGAGACCATCTGCTTCGGCGTCACGTCGGTCCAGTGCAGGCCGCCGTCAGCCGTCGTCTGAATCACGCCGTCGTCGGTGCCGACCCAGAGGCGGTTCGGGTCCTTGTAGCTCGGGCCGATGGCGTAGATCACACGCGCGCTGTTCTGATCGACCTGCGCCTTGGCCTGCTCGCTGTATTTGCCGACGTTCTTCGGCATGTCGTGCGTTTTGCGCGTGAGGTCGCCGCTGATCTGTTTCCAGGTGATGCCGCCGTTGATCGTTTTCCACAGCACGTTGGTGCCGTAGTAGAGCGCACGCGGATCGGCGAGCGAGAACACCACCGGCTGCGTGCGGACGGTTCGGCCCACCTCAGGAGCGGGCGCGGCGCCGGGTGCGGCGGCCGGAGCACCTCCGCCGCGGCCCGCGAGCGGGCCCACTTGCGAGTTCTGTCCCGTGCGACGGTCGTAGCGCGAGACCTTGCCGCCGTAGACGATGTTCGGATCGAGTGGATCGGGCGCGGCGTAGCCGTACTCCTCCACCGCGGCCGGATGCCACTCGCGGAACGTGATCGCGCCGTCGACGCCGCGGCTCGCGACGCATGCCGAGCCGCTGTCCTGCTGGCCGCCGCACACGCGATACGGGAAGTCGTTGTCGGTGTTGATGTGGAACATCGCGGCCGTCGGCTGGTTGTACCAACTGCTCCAGCTGATGCCCTTGTCGAGCGACACGGCCGCGCCCTGATCGGCCACGAGCAGCATGATGTCGGTGTTGTTCGGGTTGATGAAGCCGGCCTGATAGTCGTCGCCGCCGGGCGCGCCCTTGAATGGCACCCACGTCTTGCCGCCGTCGGTCGACTTTGCCGTGACCTGGCTCGTGACGATCAGCCAGTCCGGGTCCTTCGGATCGACGACGATCGCCGCTTCGTCGCTCGTGCCCACGCGCATGTCGGTGGTCGTCGGCGCCCAGGTGGCGCCGGCGTCATCCGAACGGTAGAAGGGCGCGTACTGGGGCCCCGCCGGCGCGCCGCCCTGCCCTGAGCCTGTCGAAGGGGCTGCGCCGCGTGCGCCGCCGGGGCCGGGAGGTGCGCCCGCGCCGCGGCCGCCGCCCGCGTTGAACGTGGCGATGCGCGCATACATCCGCCTGCTGTTGCTCGGCGTGATGGTGATCTCGGCGGTGGCGAGGTTGGCGGGGAAGCCGACGTTGGTCAACTTCTTCCACGTCGTGCCGCCATCGGTGCTCTTATACACGCCGCCGCCGGTGCCGCTCCACGCGCCGTTCTCCCACGGGCCCTGCCGCGCTTCCGACAGCGTGGCAAAGACGATGTCCGGATTGCTCGGGTCGATATCCACGTCCTTGCCGCCGACATCGGGTCCTTCATACAGCACCTTCTCAAACGTGGTGCCGCCGTTGGTCGATCGGAAGATGCCGCGTTCCTCATTCGGGCCGTACGGGTGCCCGAGCACGGCCACGAACAGGCGGTTCGGATTCTTCGGATCGACGACGACCATCGGAATCTGCTGCGAGTCGCGCAGGCCCAGATGCGTCCATGTCTTGCCGGCGTCCGTGGACTTGTACATCCCGTCGCCGATGGCGAGGTCGGGACGCTGCAGTCCTTCGCCGCTGCCGACATAAACGATGTTCGGATCCGACGGCGCCACAGCGATCGCGCCGAT
>CAYHEX010000124.1:0-11105 GCA_964355365.1 uncultured Solibacteraceae bacterium
ACGGTCCCGGCATCGCGCGCATGCTGAATGACGAACTGGCGCCGTACGCGTAACCGTGCACTTCGCGCAGGTTCTGATTGAGCCGCGATGTGAACGATCCGCCGAGAATCGTGTTCAGCACATCCAGCGCGAAGAACTCCGGCGTGCTTCGTGAAACGCCGATGATGCCGATGCGGATCTGCGACTGCGCCGCGCCCGGTTTGTTCACGAGATAGACCGTCCGCTGACCAGGCGGCGGCGTCGGCTGCACTGTTGGTTTCGCGACAGGGCCGGTGTTCTTCCACGTGCCGAACTGCTTCTCTAACTTTGGCAAGACCGAGGCTGCGGTGACGTCGCCGACGACGATCAACTGGGCGTTGGCCGGTTGGAAGGCCCTCGCGTGAAAGTCCTTGAGGTCCGCCATCGTCAACTTGGCGAGCGTCCCTTCTGTGCCGCCGATCGGCGCGCCGTATCGATGCGGTTCGCCAAACAGCACCTTCGCGAATGCGAGGCCGGCCAGTGTCGACGCGTTGTCGCGTCCTTGCAGGATCGACGTCAGCCGCGTTTTCTTCAGCCGGTCGAACTCCGTCTGCGCGAACGTCGGCCGCAACGCCACATCCCCCATCACGCCGAGCCCTTCGTCAAGCTTTGCCACCGGAAGATGGAGGCGGACGACGGAGCTGTCCCAGTCGCTGGAGGTGCCGAGCGAACCGCCGAGAAATGCAATCGCATCGGCGATGTCGAGCGCGGACTTCGTGCCTGCGCCCTCGTCGAGCATGTCGGCGGTGACATTGGCCACGCCGTGCTTGCCGGCGGGATCGGCCGCCGCGCCGGACTTCACGAGGAGCGTGACGTCGACGAGCGGCACCTTGTGCATCTCGACGATCCAGACCGACAGACCGTTGGTGAGCGTGCGCTTCACGATCGGCGGCAGCGTCAGCGATGGCGCGGGGCCGAGCGCTGGCGCCTTCGAGCGATCAGGGCCCTGTGCGGCCAGAGAGGCGGCGGCAATCAGAACGCCGAGCGCGAGAGTGAGCGAGAGTGAACGTTTCATGATGTCCTCTGCGTGTTCGCGGACCTGAAGGTCCGCGACTACGACGGTTACTTGGCTGCCGGTAGCACGGAAAATTCCAGCCGCTTGTCGGCAGGCAGCCAGCGGCGAACCGCGGCCTGAATGTCATTGGGCGCCAGCGCCCGATAGCGCGCGAGGTCTTCGTTGAAGTAGTCGGGGTTGCCGGTCTGCGCGAAGTACGAATTGAGCGAGCGCGCCTGGCCGTTCACGCGCTCCATCTGGCTGTAGAAGCCGGCTTCGAGGCCGTTCATGACGCGCTGCATCTCGCGCTCCGTCGGCGGCGTGTCGCGCAGTTTCTGGAGCTCTTCGTCGATGATCGCCTTGAGCTTGTCGAGCGCGACCTGCGGCGGATCCGGCGACGGCTTCGGCGTCACGGTGATGCGGAACTCAGAGCCGAGTTGCGCGGTTTGCTGCGCGGCCGAGACGTTCTGCGCGATCTGCAGGTCGTAGACGAGCCGTTTGTAGAGACGCGACGTCTTCCCGCCGGCAAGAATACTGGCCGTGACGTCGAGTTCGGCATCACCCGGTGCGAACCCGCGCGGCGTGAGCCACGTGAGATACAACCGCGGCAGTTGCACCTGATCGGCCATCGACTCCGTGATGACCTTCGTGATTTCCACCGCCGGCACTTCGATCGGTGGCGCGGCCGGGCCCGGCTTGATGTCGGAGAACCAGAGTTCCATGCGCTTGCGCAACTCGGCGCTCTTGAAATCGCCAGCAATTGCGACAACCGCATTCGACGGTGTGTAGAACTGCCGGAAGAAGTCCTTCACATCGTCGGCCGACGCGGCGGTGAGGTCCTCCATGTAGCCAACGACCGGCCAGTGATACGGGTGATTCTTGGGATAGATGATCTCGGGAATGCGCACTTCCGCCATCCCGTACGGCGCGTTCTCGTAGCTCTGGCGCCGCTCGTTCTTCACGATGTCGCGCTGGCCGTCGACCATCGCCGGCGTGACGACGTCGAGGAGGTAGCCGAGGCGGTCGGATTCGAGGAAGAGTGCGAGGTCGATCGCGTTGGACGGCACGTCGATGTAGTAGTTGGTGACGTCGTTGCTCGTGCTCGCGTTGTTCGAGCCGCCGGCTGCCTCGAGGAAGTTGTCGAAGTCGCCTTCCTTCACATGGCCCGAGCCCTCGAACATCAGGTGCTCGAAGAGGTGCGCGAAGCCGGTGCGGCCGGGCTTCTCGTTTGCGGAGCCGACCTTGTACCAGACATTCACCGAGGCCACCGGCACACTGTGGTCCTCGTGCAGGATGACCGTGAGGCCATTCGGCAGCGTGAACATGGTGTAGGGGACGCTAATCGGTTTCGGCGCCGATTGACGCGCGCCGAGCGGCACCGTGATCAGTGCGCCGGCAATGGCAAGGGACAGGAGCAGTCGTCGAGACATAGCAGCTAGTCTAATCTTCCGGTAGTCTGAACGCGCATGTTCTCGTCCCGATTGCCCACCGCGCTGGAGGAAAACGCCGTGACGCGCGCCCTTGCCCGTTTGCGGACAGCCGGCACGCCCATCGTCGACCTCACCGAAACGAATCCAACGGCCGTCGGCCTGCCGTATCCAGCCGACCTGCATGCGATGCTCGCCTCGTCCTCAGCGCTGACGTACTCGCCCGAGCCGCTCGGCCTGCCGAGCGCGCGTGAGGCCGTGTCTCGCGAGTATGCGCGCCAGGGTCTCACTGTTCCCGCCGATCGCATCGTGCTCACGGCCAGCACCAGCGAGGCGTACTCGCTGCTCTTCAAACTGCTGTGCGATGCCGGCGACGAGGTGCTGATTCCGCAGCCGAGCTATCCGTTGTTCGAACTGCTGTCGCGCCTCGACAACGTGAAGACGGTGCCGTACGCGCTGCACATGCACGGCGGCTGGTCGCTCGACCGCGCCAGCATCGAGCAGGCCATGTCGCTGCGCACGCGCGCGGTGCTCGTCGTCTCGCCGAACAATCCAACCGGCTCCATCATCAGTGCCGACGACGCCGCGTGGCTGGCGAGCCTCTGCGCCGCTCGAGACATCGCCGTGATCGCCGATGAAGTCTTCGCCGACTACAGGCTCTCTCAATGGGGCAATGAGGCAATGGGGCAATGGGGCAATGTGGCCCTCACGTTCCGGCTCGGAGGGCTCTCCAAGTCCGCAGGCTTGCCGCAAATGAAGCTGGGCTGGTTCGCGATCGAAGGACCGGAACGCCCTGTGCAACAAGCGCTGTCCCGAATCGAATTGATCTGCGACACCTATCTGTCCGTCGCCACGCCTGTGCAGGTTGCCGCCGCCTCATTGATTGAAGCCGGCGCCAGGATTCGCGCGGCGATTCAATCGCGCGTGATGACGAATCTGACGAAGTGTCGCGAGTTGATCGCCACGCGACCGGACGTGACGATGCTCGAGCCGGACGCGGGGTGGTGCGTGGTGCTGCAGGTGCCGGCGACAGAGAGCGAGGAGCACATGGTGCTGCGCCTGCTCGAAGAGCAGCATGTGCTGGTGCACCCTGGGTATTTCTTTGATTTCCCGAAGGAAGCGTTTCTCGTGCTCAGCCTGTTGCCGGCGCCGGATGTCTTCGCGGACGGCGTCTCGCGCGTGCTGCGCGGCTAGTCCTGCATACAATGCCCACCACGATGCGTCGCCGCGGCGTCCTGTTGCCTTTGTTCTCGAACACCTCAACCCGTAGCTGGGGTATTGGGGAGTGCGGTGATGTGCCTGCACTCACGTCGTGGCTCGCAACGGCAGGCTTCAGCGATGTGATGTTCCTGCCGCTCGGCACGATGGCCGACGGGCAGTCGTCGCCGTACTCCGCGTGTTCGGCGATGGCGCTCGATCCGATCTTTCTGTCGATCGAATCCATCGATGATTTCCATCGCGCCGGCGGCCTGGCGGCGATGCCGGGTGCCGCGCGCGAGGCTCTCGACTTCGCTCGCGCGAGCGACCGCGTCAACTTCATGGCGGTGCGCATGGCGAAGTCCGCCGCGCTCGAACTGGCCTTCAAGCAGTTTCTTCAGGACGAGTGGGCGCTGCACACCGAGCGCGCCGCGCAACTCGCGGCGTTTATCGCGCGCGAGCGTTGGTGGCTCGACGACTACGCGCTGTATCGCGCGCTGAGCCAGCAGTACGGCGGCGCCTGGCGGAGTTGGCCGGACGCTCTGGCGGCACGCGATCCGCGCGCGCTCAACGAGGCGCGGCGACAGCTCGGGCCCTCCGTGCTGTTCGAGCAGTATCTGCAGTGGCTGATCGAAGGGCAGTGGCAGGCCGCCCGCGCGGCCGCCGCTCTGGCCGGCATTCGCATCTACGGCGATGTGCCGTTCGTCGTTGATGCCGGCAGCGCCGACGTGTGGGCGCGCGCCGACGAGTTCTTTCTAGATCTGTCTGCGGGTGTGCCGCCCGACTCGTTCAGCGCGACCGGGCAGGACTGGGGTCTGCCCGTCTATCGCTGGGACGTGATCGCGGCCGGCGGATTTCAGTGGCTGCGCGCCCGTGCCCGAAGAGCCGCCGCGCTCTTCGACGGCATTCGACTCGATCATCTCGTGGGGTTCTACCGCACGTACGCGCGAGACACGGACGGCAACGCGTGGTTCACGCCGTCTGAGGAACACACGCAGCGGTGGCAGGGCGAACAGGTGATCGCCGCGATGCGCGAACCCGGCTTGCATGTGCTGGCGGAGGACCTCGGCGTGATCCCGGATTTCGTGCGAGCCTCGCTGACGTCGCTCCATGTGCCGGGCTACAAAGTGATGCGGTGGGAGCGCGCCTATCACGCCCCCGGCCAGCCGTTCATCGATCCGGCCACGTACCCTGAAGAGTCCGTGGCGGCCAGCGGCACCCACGATACCGAGACGACGGCCGAGTGGTTCGATACCTTGCCGGCGCACGACCGGATGGCGCTGACGGGCCGGATCGGCAAATTCGACGCGCGCGTGCGCGATGCGCTCCTCACACGAATCCTTCACGCGGGGTCCGGTCAGGCCTTCATTCCCATGCAGGACGTCTTCGGCTGGCCCGATCGGATCAACACACCCGCCACCGTGGGCGACCACAACTGGACCTGGCGCCTGCCGTGGCCCATCGACACCTGGGCCACCGTGCCGGAAGCCGTTGAGCGCGCGGCGTTCTGCCGACGTAAAATAGCGGCCCTGTGACCCACGCCGCTTATTTGATCCGCGAGTATCCGCTGCAGCAGGGCGCGCTGGAGATCGCCTACATCGAGGAGTTCTTCAACGAATTCCCGAAGCGCAAGAGCGCGACCGAGATCGAAGCGCGCCTCACCGATCGCGAGGCGCAGATCCTGATGGCCGAAGTGGCGCTGCCCGAGGACCCGTCGGTGATGTTGCCGGTGTCGTACAAGGTGTCGCACGAACTGGCGGGTGACGAGATCGATCCGTCGCTCGCCGACCTGGTCGATCGCCTGCGCGATGTCGTCGAATTCCGCGGCCGTCGCATTCTCTACAACTGGCTGGGCGCAACGCGGCGCGACTGGCGCGGGCAAGGCCACTTCCGCGCGCTCACCGAGCAGCAGGAAATCTGGGCCCTCGCCCTCGGCTTCGACGAGATCATCGTCAAGACCAAGAACCGATATTTCGATATGCGCGCCGCGCTCGCGAGCCTGCAGTTCAACGTGATCAAGGTGGAGCTTGCGGAGAATGACGATCCGCAGGACGCGAAGGTGTATCTGTCAAAGCGTCTCGCACCGTCTGTGCTGGATGCCCACCGCGCCCCCAAGCAAGTGAGGTCGTAATCAAATGAAGATGAAGTTGGCCATCGTAAGCGCGTTCCTTATTTCTGCCTTCTGCCTTTTGCCCTTTGCCCTCGTCGGCTCCGCTCAAGCCCCGCCACCGACTGAGGTTTTCCTCGCGCCGTTGTCGATCAACGGTGCGGGCGTGAGCGTCGGGGCCGTGGTCAATATCTCGAACAATCCCGGCTACGACAATCAGCCGTCGTTTCTGCCCGACAACTCGGGCGTGATCTTCGCGTCGAATCGCGACGGGAAGCAGAACGACATCTACAAGTGGGACATCGCGAAGCAGCAACTGGTGCAGCTCACCCGCACGCCGGAGAATGAGTATTCACCGCTGGTGTCACCCGACGGCCGGTCGATCGTGTGCGTCCACGGCACGGAGCAGTCGCTGTTCCGCTATGACCTTGACGGCGCGAATCCCCGGCTCGCGTATCAGCACGGCAAAGAACTGATCGGCTACCACGTGTGGATCACGGACACACAGATTGCCGCGTTCATCCTGGGCAACGGCGGTCTGCCGAACACGCTGCAAGTGATCGACACCACCACCGGCGCCTCGCAGCAGATCACGACGAGCATTGGCCGGTCGCTGTTGATGCGGCCCGGCGCCGGCACGGTGAGCTTTGTGACGAAGTTGACGCCGCAGGCCTCCGCGGTCAAGCAATTCGACGTGAAGACCCACGCCGTGTCCGCCGTCGTGGCCGATACGTTGAAGCCGAGCGAAGACCTGTCGTGGTTGCCCGACGGCAAGCACTTCGTGATGGGGCAGGGCTCGAAGCTGTCGATGTGGACCGAGGGCCTCGGCTGGACGGACATCGCGGACTTCACCGCCGCCGGCGTCACGAAGATCACGCGTCTGTCGGTGAGTCGCGATGGGAAATGGATCGCCATGGTTGGAGAACCGGCGAAGTGAGTGCGCCGAATCCGTTTCATGAATCCGCGCGACTGACGGCTGTTCAGACGCCCGTCATTCCGATCGTCAGCCAGTGGATGGCGGAAACACCGGGCACGATCTCGCTCGGTCAGGGCATGGTGGCGTACGGACCTCCGGATGCGGCGATGCTCGCAGCGCGCGCGTTTCCGCTCTCGGCCGACGAGCACCGCTACGGCCGCGTGGAAGGGCTGCCCGAACTGGTCGACATGTTCGAAGCGAAGCTTGCCGCGGAGAACAACATTCGCGTGCGGCCCCACAGCCGCACCGTGATCACCGCCGGCAGCAACCTCGGCTTCATGAACGCGGTGCTGGCCATCGCCGATCCGGGCGACGAGTTCATCTTTCCGCTGCCGTACTACTTCAACCACGACATGGCCGTGACGATGGCCAACTGTAAGACGGTGGGCGTGAAGACGCTGCCGGACTATCAGCTGGATCTCGATGCGATTGCGCGCGCGATCACGCCGCGCACGCGCGCGGTCGTCACCTGTTCGCCGAATAACCCGACGGGCGCCGTGTACTCCGAAGCGTCGCTCCGCGCGGTGAATGCGCTCTGCCGCGATCGCGGCGTGTTCCACATCCATGACGAGGCGTACGAGTACTTCACCTACGACAATCAGGTGAACTTCTCGGCCGGGTCGATCGAGGGCGCCGCGGGGCACACGATTTCGCTGTACTCGCTCTCGAAGGGCTACGGCATGGCGAGCTGGCGTATCGGCTTCATGGTGATCCCCGAGTCGCTCTGGCCGGCCGTGAACAAGATTCAGGACACGATGCTCATCTGCACGCCACAGATCTCGCAGCGCGTGGCCGTGGCCGCGATGCAGGTCGGGTCGTCGTACCCGCGCGCGCACGCCGCGCGCATCGGCGCGCTCAGACCGCGCGTGCACGCCGCGCTCACCGATCCGTCCGTGCCGTGCGACACGGCCGACGTCCACGGCGCGTTCTATCACTTCGTGCGCGTGCACACGTCGATGACCTCGATGACGCTCGCGGAGCGGCTGATCCGCGAACACAAAGTGGCCGTCATCCCGGGCGAAGCCTTCGGTGTCTCCGACGTGTGCGCCATGCGCGTGTCGTTCGGCGCCCTCGACGAAGCGACGGTCGACGAAGGCTTGGGACGACTGACACAGGGGCTCAAAGACATCTGTTAAGGGCAAAGGGCAGAGGGCAAAGGGCAAAGGCGAGGGAAAAGGAGAGAGGTCAGAGGTAGGTCAAAGGTAAGGGTGCCGGGTCCTGTTGCTTCCTTTGCCCTGTTCCCTTTCTCCTCGCCTCTGCCCTCTGCCCTCTGCCCTTTGCCCTAACAAAAATGAAACTCATCACCTGGAACGTCAACGGCATCCGCGCTCGTCATACGCAACTGATCGAGCTGATGGAGCGCGAGCAGCCCGACGTGGTGTGCCTGCAAGAGATCAAAGCGTCACCGGCGCAAGTGCCGGAGTTCCCGATTCACTCCGCGCTGGCCGGCGACTACCGAACGTACTGGCACGGGAGCGGCGGTTACTCGGGCGTGGCGCTGCTTGTGAAGCGGACCGCGTCCGCGTCGCTCGATGTGATACATCCCGCCTTCGATTTCGAATGCCGCATCGCCACCTGCGTCGTCAACGGCGTGCGCATCGCCGCCACCTACGTGCCCAACGGCGGCAAAGACTACGAGGCCAAGCTCCGATTTCTGTCGGGCATGGCTGCGTGGACCGACGAGCTTCGCGCCAAGGGTGAGCCGCTGGCGATCTGCGGAGACCTGAACGTGGCGTTCGAAGATCGCGACATCCACGAAAAGGAACGCAAACCCAACCAAATCGGCACCCGGCCTGAAGAACGCGCGCTCATCGGGCGCCTGATGGACGCCGGCCTCGTTGACGTTGGCCGCACGCTCGATCCCGACAACGCCGACCTCTTCACCTGGTGGCCGCCCTGGCGCAGCATGCGCCAGCGCAACATCGGCTGGCGGATCGACTACATCCTGGCCAGCGCCCCCCTCGGCCCTGCGGCCGCCTCGTGCGTCTCAATGAGAGAATTCGGGACCAGCGACCACGCGCCGGTGGTGGCGACGTTTAAGTGACCCAGTTAGGGCAAAGGGCAGAGGGCAAAGGGCAAAGGCGAGGGAAAAGGTAGTAGGTCACAGGTAGGTTTGAGGAGGGTTCGCCCCCTTTGCCCTTGCTCTTCTTCCCTCGCCTTTGCCCTCTGCCCTTTGCCCTTTGCCCTAACACGAATGAAATTAATGGCCCCCCAACCCGGTCTATGTTCTTGTAGTCATACCAAGCAGCTACCCACATGACCCTCCGCGCCCGCCTCATCCTCTGGCTTCTCCTGATGTCCGTCGTCCCCCTGGGCGCGGTCACGGTGTATACCTACACGTCGTCAGCCCGGGCGCTGCGGGTGGCGGCCGCTCGCGAGGCGGATCTGCTTGCGGGTGAACTGAGCTCGAGAATGCAGCTCGTCACCGCGGCGCTGAGCAGCCGCGTCGAGCAGCTCATGAATATGCCGGCCAAGGCGCCGGCCGTGAAGGCGAACGCGACCAAAGCGGCAACGGTCACACCTGCGGCCGATACGAAGACCGCCGCGAACACGTCTGCCCAGCCCGCGACACCGGCTGCCGATCCGGCAAAGGAAGAGACCGTAGACACGCAGGTGGCCAACGCGCTTGGCGACGCCGCCATGCTGCTCAACAGCGTTGAGCTGCAGGGCATGCGCAACATCTTCAGAGCCACCCGCGTGGGCGACGCCGCAGGCACAGGGAACACCGGACGCGCCGCGCGCGCGGGGGATCCTGGCGCCGGTGGCCGCACGGGCGATGCCGGGCGTGGCGGAGACCCCGGTCGATTCGGAGACCCAGGCCGCTCCGGTGACCGCTCGATCCGCTCCGACCCGAGTAATCCCGGCAATCCGATCAGTCCGAATCGTTCGAATAATCCGGGCCGCGGCGGCAATTCGCGCCCGCGCCCAGTAGCGCCGACCGCCGAGGGCGGCGCCTCCGCCGTACCGCCGACGCCGGGTGCGCCGACGCCACCTCCCCCGGTCGCTGATACCGCGAAGGTCACGCCGCCTGGAGTTCCGGTCCCGCCAGCGCGCGCCGCCGAGCTTGTGCCTCCCGCGGAGGATCGATTTGTCGTTGACCTCGGCGCCATGGCGCGAGACCTGACGAAGCGGATTGCGCCCGACGGCCTCGACAAGCTGTCGCCGGAGGATCGTCAGCGCGTCACGCGCGAAATCGGCATGCGCATGATGGGCGTGACCGAAGGCCTGCGCCTCGGCGCGGCGGAGCTTCAGAAGAAGGCCGACGCCGCGAAGAAGAAAGCGGAAGAGGACACCAAAGCGGCCGAAGCGGCGCACACGTCCGAGCCGGAACCGTCCCTGCCGTCGCACACCACGTCTACACTGACCGGTGACAAGCTCGGCGTGACGATTGAGCGCGGTGGCAAGGTCGTGCACTCCGCGAGCGCGGAGGTGAACCTCGACAACCTGCTGATGACGGTGTTCTCGACCACGCGCCGCGATCAGGGAGAGGTGCCGTTCGCCGTTGCGAAGAACGGCAAGATCTACACGCAAAGCGCCGCCGACCGGAAGGTCGTCGAGGCTTTCGGTGCGGCCGTGAAACCGCCGGCCCCCGTCGGCGCGAAGACGGTGAACGACTGGATCATTGTGACCAACACAGATCCGTCCGGGTCGGGCCTGCGCTTCGGCATCGCGCGCCCGGTCGGCGATTCCCTGTCGGCGCTGCGCAAGACCGCGGGCCGCAATGCGGGCCTGGGCCTGCTCCTGATTGGCTTCGCGCTCGTCATCGTCGTGCCGGTGTCGAAAGGCCTCACGAAGAACCTCTCGGCATTGACGGATGCCGTGGGCCGCATCGCGCGCGGCGATTTCGCGGCACGCGTGCCCGAGACTGGCGGCGGTGAAGTCAAGGCGCTCGCCACAGCCTTCAACAAGATGGCCGGCGACATCCAGAAACAGCAGGAATTGCTCGTGGGTCAGGAACGCCTGAAGCGCGAGCTGGAGCTCGGCCGGCAGATTCAGAGCGAGATGCTGCCGCATGAATCGCTGCGGTTCGGTCTCACCGAAGTGAAGGGCATGTCGATCCCGGCGCGCGAAGTCGGCGGCGACTTCTTCAATTACTTCGCGCTCGACAACGGACACGTGGCGCTGCTCGTCGGCGACGTGTCGGGTAAGGGTGTCGGCGCGGCGCTGCTGATGGCGAACTTCCAGGCGGCCCTGCGCACTCGTCTGACGCTCGGCCACGACCTGGCGTCAATCGCCGACGCGATCGATCGTGACGTGGCCGCTACGGCACCGCGCGGGCTCTACACGACGCTGTTTGTGGGGATCTACGAACCGAACACGAAGCGTCTCCGCTACGTGAACGCGGGTCACAACCCGCAATTCGTGCTGCGGCAAGGCAATCTCGAC
>CAYHEX010000125.1:0-11051 GCA_964355365.1 uncultured Solibacteraceae bacterium
CGAGCCGGTGACGTTGGTGCGCTCGCCGACCATCTGGAAGTTGCTGTCGGGCCGAATGTAGAGCGGCTCGAGGCCCGACAGGCGGGTCGTGAAAACCACATCGGGAGTCGTTTTCGGCCCCCTAACTCCTTCGTCGTCAATACCTTGCGGAGTTTCTGGTCCGAAAACGACTCCCGATGAGGTTTTCAGCCGCGGCCGGGCGCCTTTCACAGCCTCCGCAATCGCGCGGATGTGATCCGGCGTGGTGCCGCAGCAACCGCCGAGGATATTGACGAAGCCGCTGTCGGCAAAATCCTTCAGGAGCGCGCCGGTCTCGGCCGGCATCTCGTCGTACTGGCCGAACGCGTTCGGCAGGCCGGCGTTGGGATACGAGCTGACCCAGCAGTCGGCAATGCGCGACAACTCGGCGAGGTATGGCCGCATATCCTTCGCGCCGAGCGCGCAGTTGATGCCGATCGACCACGGCCGCGCGTGCTCCATCGCGAGATAGAACGCGTCCACCGTCTGGCCTGCGAGCGTGCGGCCGCTCTTGTCCGTGATCGTGAAACTGATCATGAGCGGCAGCGACACGCCTTTCTCATCCTGCACCTCCTGGATCGCCACGATCGCGGCCTTGGTGTTGAGCGCGTCGATGACCGTTTCGAGCAACAGCACATCCACGCCGCCGTCGATCAGCCCGCGCACCTGATCGACGTAGGCGTCTTTCATCTGATCGAACGTGATGTTGCGAAACGCCGGGTTGTTCACGTCGGGCGAGATCGACAACGTGCGGTTGGTCGGCCCCATCGAGCCGGCGACGAGCCGCGGCCGCGACGGCCACTGCGCCGTCACTTCATCCGCCACGCCGCGCGCCAGACGCGCCCCTTCGAAGTTCATCTCGTAGATCAGCGACTCGAGCCCGTAGTCGGACTGCGATACCACGTTCGCGTTGAAGGTGTTCGTTTCGAGAATGTCCGCGCCCGCGTCGAGATACTGCCGGTGAATCGCCGCGATGATTTGGGGCTGCGTCAGCACCAGCAGATCGTTGTTGCCCCGCAGGTCGCTGGGGTGCGCCGCGAATCGATCGCCGCGGTAGTCCGCTTCGGTGAGCTTGTGGCGCTGGATCATCGTGCCCATCGCGCCATCCAGAATAAGGATGCGTTCCTGGACCAGTGCGTCGAGACGTTCGAGTGTCATGCGCGTCGCCATTTACGACCGACCTTTGCGTGTGCCGGCAGCAATCAGCACGGCGAACGGATCGCCCGCGCGGCTGGCGCCAACGCGAACGATCGTGTCTGTGAATCCGGTGGACTCGATGAGCGCCTTGAGCGACTTCTCGTCGAAGCCGAGATGACGATCGCCCAATGCGGACGTGACCCACGCTTCTTCGTGTTCGCGCAGATCCAGAAGCAGCACGCGGCCGCCCGGCCGGAGGATGCGATGCGCCTCGGTCAACGCTGCGCGCGGCTCATCCGCGTGATGCAGCGCCTGCGACAGCAACACCAGATCCATCGAGGCATCCTCGATCGGCACCTTCTGCAGTTCGCCGCGCTTCCACGTGATGTTCTTCACACCACGGCGTTTCGCCAACTCCTTGCCGCGCGCGAGCACGTCGGGAGAGCGATCGACCGCGACGACGCGCTTCGCCCAGCGCGCGGCTTCGATCGTGAGGTAGCCTTCGCCGCAACCGAGATCGGCGACATCGAGCGGCGGCATCAAGAGACCCAGCGCGCGCGACCACGCGGCCCAGCTTCGGCCCGGCACCAACTGCTTCTTCTCGCCATCGTCGCCGTGATCGCGGAAGTCTTCCTGACGCACCCGCCGCACTTCGGCCAAACGCGAGTCGTCGGCTTTGGTGGCGGCGCCGCTCGTGCTGAACTTGTGCGTGAGCCACTGCCACAGCGCCGCGTGCGGCCCGTTCTCGTCGGTCAGAGCCGGGTCCAGGCGGTACCAGGAGAACGTGCCGGCGCGCTGTTCTGTCACCAGACCGGCGTCTTTGAGCAGGCCGAGGTGGCGCGACACTCCGGACTGCGCCACGCCCAAAATGGCGGTAAGCTCCGACACATTGAGGGACTCCTGGGCCAGCAGGCGCAAGAGTCGCAACCGGGTCTCGTCGCCCAGCAACCGAAGCAGGTCGGACGCAGCGTTCATATCCATAAATCTATATTTATGGATTGATTAAGGCAACCCTCTATGACGACATTGGTCCTTGCTCATGGCGCCGGCGCCGGTTCGAGCCATCCGTGGATGAAGAGAGTTGCGGTGGGTCTCGAGGCGCGCGGTATTCAGGTCGTGACGTTCGACTTCCCGTACATCCTCGCGGGCAAGTCGATCCCGGATCGTGCACCCGTCCTCGAAGCCGCGTGGCGCGATGTCTGGCGGGGCGTCGTCGAGCGAACGTCAGGACCCGTGTTCGCGGGCGGCAAGTCCATGGGCGGCCGCATGGCGTCGATGGTGGCGTCGAAATTCGGATCGGATGGCTTCGAGCCGCAGCCGGCCGGGTTGGTGTTCTTCGGTTATCCGCTGCATCCGCCGGCAAAACCGCAGCAGCGCCGCGACGCGCATCTGCCGCACATTCGCGTGCCGATGCTGTTTCTCCACGGCACGCGCGATGGCTTCGGCACGCCGGACGAAATGGAAGAGCTGGTCGACAGGCTGCCCAACGCGACGCTGCGCCTTTGCGACCAGGGCGACCACTCCCTCATTGCGTCGAAGAAGGTCGACCCGAAGGGCGAGCTCCTCGAAGACGCGATGGATTTTGCCGCGAGCTGGATGTCGGCGCGAGGATAGCGAGTCGTACGCCTCTTACAGGAAGCTCTTCAAGGCCTTGCGCGCCGTGCGGTCCGGCCGAACGTCGGTCTCGATCACCACTTGAATGGCGCGCTTGTTGTCCTTGAGTTCGACGATCGTGCCGGGCGCCAGATTCGTGTTGATCTTGATGAAGCCGGCCGCGAGACCCTTGATCGCGAGCCCTTCGGGTTTGTTCGGTGACGCGACGCTGTAGATCTTCCCCTCATGACGTCCGATCGCCATGTCGGTGGCGCACGTGAGCACCGTGCCGAGCTCGCGCCCCTCGAGGTCGCGCACGACGGCCGTGTGCGTGTCGATCTTCCGGAGGTCGTTGCCGACAAACGTGAGCGTGTACGGCGCGTCCGCGGCCGTGTCGAGCGCGGCGGATCCCAGGAACGTCTTGGTGAATCCGTTGCCGGATGCGCTGAACGGCAGCGCGAACGGCCACGGATGATGGATGTAGGTCCAGTGGCCTATGTCCTGATGGGACAACGGCAGCACCGCGCCGGTGCGCAGCGAGTCGCGCGCGGCCAGTCCACACGCGATGAGGCCGAGGTCTTTGCCGGCTTCCATGATCAGTTCCCAGATCCTGACGTTGTGCTCTCGGCCGACGAAGATCTCGAATCCGACTTCGCCCGTGTAGCCCGAGCGCGACAGCAGCATCAGCGTGCCGTCGAGAAACCGCGCGTCCGCGGCAAATGTGGACGTCGGATCGAAGTGGCCCTTGAATGAGAAGTACGGCAGCTTGTCGAATGTCGCGTCGGGCGACTTCAACACCTTTTGCATGATCTTGATCGCCGCCGGTCCCTGAATGTCGATCTTGCCGAGCTGATCCGTCAGGTCGGTGATGCGCACGTCGCGACCGTTCTTGTTCGCCTCGAGATGCGCGGCGATCGGTCCGCCCATGCTCGCGTTGACCACCACCACATACTCTTCGTCAGTCACTTTGTAGACGATGCTGTCGTCGACCGCGTCGCCGTGGGCGTCGAGAAACGCGCCGTAGACGCACTTGCCCGGGGTGATGGGCGCGTTGTCTTTGCCGACGCACGAGCGCAGATCGCGAGTGAAGCACCACTGCAGCAGGTCGAACGCACCCGAACCGCGCAGCCGCACCACCGCCATGTGGCTGGTGTCGAACAGACCGGCGGCCGTGACGACCGCCATGTGCTCGTCCTTGGCGCTCGCATACCAGACCGGCATGAGGTAGTCGCCGAAGTCGACCATGTTGGCGCCGTGCTGTTTGTGCCAATCACATAGAGGTGTCTGCTTCATTCCGCTGCTCATCAAACGAGCATATCGGATTCAGCGTGTCGCCTCACGCGGCGGCGCGACCTGGGCGGCTAGGCGTTGGAAAGGAACGCGGCAATGGCCGCGCGGACTTCGTCAGTGAACACGTGGCCCGCGTCGTAGCGCAGCAGCGTGTGCGCCACCCTGTGCCGCTGCAGGAACGCCTCATCCGCCGCGACCTTGTCCGCCGTATACCAGTGGTCCGTCCGGCCCGCCGCGACGAACACGCGTGGCCAGCGCTCGGCGGGCACCGACTTCACGTCCGGCGGAATGTCGCCGCCGACCGCGACGATGCCGGCCACGCGATGCCGGCCCAGCAGGGCGGCGCGATAGGCCATGGCGACTCCCTGGGAGAAGCCGAGCAAAACGACATCGGGAGTCGTTTCTGGAAAACGACTCCCGATGTCGTTTTCCAGCAGGACATCCAGTACGCGGTCGCAATAGACCACATTGTCAGCTATTGCCTGCTCACGATCCTGTCGAGTCATCCAGTTAGCCACGACATTCTGGTCGCCACGGGTGTAGAAGCGGTGAAGGGCCTGAACCGCTACCAGACTCCATGCGTCACTCCCGGGTAGTGCCTGAAGCGTAACCATCATCTGCTCAGCGCTTTGCGCGTACCCGTGAAATCCGACGATGACAACTGGAGCAGACGACATCGGGAGTCGTTTCCCAGAAACGACTCCCGATGTGGTTTTCACGAGCACACGCCCGTGGGTTGGGGTTTCGATGTTGAGCTCGCGCATGCTAGAAGAACAGCTTCACCAGCTTCAGGATGCCCTGGCTCCACGGCACGCGATGCGTGACACCGGCTTTGCCTTTGAAGCGGCTCTCATTCGCGAGATACCACTTGTAGTTACGGAGCAGCGCGTCAGCGTTCGAGTACTTCGGTGCAAAGCCGAGCACGTTCTCGGCCTTCTCGATCGAAACGAACGACTCTTTCGCCACCGTGCCGTACGCCCACTTGTAGACCGGCGACAGGCGCAATGCGCGCAGCACACCCAGCACCGCGTTCATCGGCGCCTCAGGAATGCCGATGATCTTCTTGCCGAAACCCGCGGCATCGAGCACGCTCTGGAAATCCTGCCGCACCGTGCCGAACTTCTTCGCGCCGATATTGAACACGTCGTTGACCACCGCCGCGTCCATCGTCAGCACCGACTCGAGCACCACACAGAGATCCTCGACGTCGAGCAACTGGTAGAGGTTGTTGCCGCCGCCGGGCAGCGGGAAGTTCTTGGCGTCCTTCGCCCAGTCGTAGAACAACGCAAACACGCCCAGCCGCTCCGGGCCGATGAACGACTTCGGCCGGATGATCGGCACGCACAGCCCCGTCTTCCGCGCCGCAACACAGGCCGCTTCCGCCAGGATCTTCGCTTCACCGTACGGACCGACGCCGATCAGCTGATCGTGCTCGTACAGCGGATGGTGATCCGGCACGCCGTACACCGCCGTCGTCGAAATATGCACGACGCGCGTCGCGCCGGCCGCCAGCGCCGAATCGAGCACGTTCTTCGTGCCCTGCACATCCGTCGACATAATGTCTTCGGTGGAATACAGCGGCAGCGCGGCGGCACAGTGGATCACGACGTTGGCGCCACGCATGGAACGATCAAGCGCCGCGCGATCGCGAATGTCGCCGACGATGGCGTCCACGCGATCCTTGCAGTCTGCGTAGTCGAACGGCAGCAGATCGATCGACGCCACGTCGTAGCCGCGTTCGAGCAGATAGCGAATGAGGTTGATGCCGAGAAACCCAGACCCACCAGTAACCAGAACTCGTGATTTCATGTGTAGTCTTCAAGAGTACATGAGTACGCCCACGTTCTTCATCGTCGGAGCGCCCAAGGCGGGCACCACATCGCTGTTTCACTATCTCGGCGCGCACCCGGATATCGCGGTGTCGGCGATCAAGGAGCCGTGCTTCTTTGCGCCCGAGGTGCCGGTGGATCCGGAGACCGACGCGCATCGACGCAACTGGGACACGTACCGCGCGTTGTTCGCGCATGCCGGCCGGGCGCGCGCGATCGGGGAAGGCAGCGTGGCGTATCTCAGCGCTCCCAACGCCGCTGCGGCTATTCGCGCAAGGATTCCGCACGCGAAGATCGTGATGATGCTGCGCGACCCAGCCGACCGGCTGTTCGCGCACTACTCGGCCGCGATCGCCGCCGGCGTCACGACCGCGCCCTTCCCGAAATGGGTCGACGACCAGCAGCAGAAGGAGTCGGACACCGAGTCGACGTGGGGGCCGGTGTGGGCCGGACGCTACGCGACACACCTCGCGCGCTTCAAGGAACACTTCCCTGCCGATCAACTGCACGTGAGTTACTACGACGACTTCGTGACGGAATCGGACGCGGTTCTGGCCCGCCTGTTCAGCTTCCTCGGCGTGGATGCCTCCGTCGCCATCGATGGCGAAGAACGACACAACGTGACGACCGTGACGAAGTGGCCTGCGCTCGACGCGCTGCGGACGCCGATGCGCGCGCTGTTCCAGCAGATGTTGCCGACAGCGGTGTTCGACCGCGCGCGCGCATGGTCTCGCGAGCCGGCCCAGCTGACGTTCTCCCCAGTCGACCGCGCGCACGCGATCGCCGTGTATCGAGGAGAGATCGAGGCACTGCAGCGTCTCACCGGGCGGGATCTGGCCCGCTGGCTGTCGGCCTGATTGACGCGCCCCGTGCAGCACGGACGGTTCTGCCGGTAAGATCGCGCAACACCATGCGCCCGGTACTCATCGTCATCGCCGCGATCCTGCTGGCGGCCCCGGCCGCCGCGCAGCTGCCGGACCGTCCGGTCAGCAACGCGTCGGGTACCGTCACGGCCGGCGCGGAGGTCAGCGGCACGCTGAGTCGGCGAGACGAGACGGCGTTCTTCAACTACACCGACTACGAGAACGACGCGCTGCGCATGGCGCGGCTGCGGCTGATGGGCGAGTGGCGGCCGCATGCGCAACTGTCGTTCGTGGGTGAGGCGCGAATCGGCCGCAATCCAAGGGCCGAGGTCGCCGCGCTGTTCGTGCGCTGGAGCCCGGTGGCGCGCTGGCGTCTTGATCTGCAGGCCGGCCGCGTGCCGCCGGTGATTGGTGCATTCGCGCGCCGCGCCTACGGCCGTGACAACCCGCTGTCCGGCGTGCCGCTGGCGTATCAGTACCTCACCTCGCTCCGTCCCGACGCACTGCCGGCCACGATCGACGACATCCTGCGCATGCGCGCGCGCGGATGGCGGCCGAGTTTCCCTATCGGCGACGACACGATCGCGCCCGGCATCGCGCTGGTGTCCGCGTTTCGCTGGGACACCGGCGTGACCGCGCACTGGTCGAACGATCGTGTTGACCTGGCCGCCTCGGTCACCCGTGGCGCGCCCGCGCGGCCCGTGACGAGAGAAACCAACCGCGGGCTGCAGTGGTCCGGCCGCGCCGCGGTGACGGCGCCGAGTGGCCTCACGCTGGGCATGTCGGGCGCACGCGGCAACTGGATCGATCAGGCCGTCCTCGATCTGGTGCCGGCCGCGACCGGTGTGTCCACGTCGCAGACGGTGATCGGCGCCGATGCCGCATTCGAGCGCGGACACTGGATCATCCGCGGCGAGGCGCTGCACGTGACGTTCGGCATACCCGTCGCCGGCGCTCCGTCATTCACGACGCCGCTCAGCGCCGACACCGCCTTCATCGAGGGCCGCTTCCGTTTTCTGGCGCGATGGCAGGTGGCCGTTCGTGCCGACCGACTCACCTTCTCCGACGTGCGCGGCACGCTGTTCGGCGGCGCGGCGACGTCATGGGACGCCCCGGTCAAACGGCTCGAAGCCAGCGTCGGCTTCCGGCTCGCGCGCACGGTTGAAGTGCGCGGCGGCTACCAGTACAACTGGCGCGACGGTGGCCGCGTGCGCACCCTCGGCGCTCCGACGCTGCAGCTCCTCTACTGGTTCTGATCATGCGACGCCGCCTTCTCGCTGCCGCCATCGCCTGTCTCGCCGCGACCGCGATGCTCGCCGCGACGTCACGCCTGCACGAGTCCGGCAACGTGCGCGGACGCGTGCAGCAACCCGCGGTGACGCCGCGCGACGGCCATCGTCCCGCCGTCGGCGACCTCGCCCACGCGGCTCGACTCCCCATCGACCGCTCTCGAGCCGTCGTCTACATCGACGCCGCACCGCGGCAGGCGTTCGACGCGCTCCCGGTCGGACGCGTGCGCCTCGACCAGCGCAATCAGGTCTTCGAGCCGCACCTGCTCGCCGTCACCGTGGGCACGACGGTCGAGTTCCCCAACGACGATCCGATGTTCCACAACGTGATGTCGCTCGCGCGCGGCAATGCGTTCGACCTCGGCCGCTATCCGCGAGGTCAGTCGAAATCCAAACGCTTCGACACGCCGGGCATCGTCCCGGTGGTGTGCGACATTCACGCGCACATGAGCGCCTACATCCTCGTGTTCAGCCACTCGTACTTCGCGGTGACCGATCCCGACGGGCGCTACTCGATTCCGAACATTCCGTCCGGCACGTACACGCTCAAAGTCTGGAGTGAACTGGGCACCGCTGAAGGACGCCGGATCACGATCGCCGACGGGACAACGGTCGACGCGGACTTCCAGGTCATCAAGCGATGAGCGTGCTGTCGTCGCTGACCAACCGCATCTTCATCGGCGCGGCGTTGCTCGTGGTGATCGCCATCTCTGTGGCGGTCTATCGCGTGAACGTCTCGGTGACGTCGCGCGCGGAGGCGGACCTGCAGCGCGGGCTCGGCGAAGCCGCGGCGCTGGTCGACGAGTTCAGCCGAAAGCAGTTCGATGACTTCGCCCGCGACGCTCGGCTTGTGGCCAATCTGCCGGTGCTGCGCGCCGCCGTCGCCACTAACGACTCACCCACCGTGCAGCCCATCGCGCAGGAATATCAGAACGAGATCAAGGCTGACCTCTTCGTCGTCCTCGACCGATCCGACCACGTGCTGGCCAGCGCCGGCACGCTGACGGCGGCCGATGCCGTTTCGGGCGCCCTCGCCGGGCGCGCAACGTCGCGGGGAGGCACATGGATCTGGCCGTACCCCGGCGGCGTGATGCTGGTCACGGCGGTGCCGATGGAGTTTCTCGGCACGCTGGTGGTCGGCTCGAGCTTCGACCAGCGGGCGGTCGAGCGCATCAAATCCGTGACCAACAGCGACATCGCCCTCATCGCGGGCGCACGCCTCGTCGTATCGACCTTGCCGCCGGAGCATTCCGCGGCCCTGCAGACGTCGGCGCACAACACCGCCACGTTCAACGCGCGACTCGGCCAGGAGGACTACATCGGGCGCACGCAGGCGCTGCGGCTCTCCGACGACGCCACAAGCGAACTGACCGCGATCGTGCTCCGCTCGCGCACGGAACAAACGCGCTTCCTGCAACCGCTCCACCGCGAGATCGCCGTGACGGGACTCCTGGCCGTGCTGGTCGCCACGATCCTCAGCTACGGCATCGCGCGCACCGTCACCCGCCCGATCCGCGCGGTGACGGCCACGATGCGGGACATGGCCGCGACGGGAAACCTCGCCAGCGCCGGCCCGGCCGTCACGCGGTGGGACGACGAGGATGCGCAGTTGCTCGCCGCCACGTTCCGGCAACTCACGACCTCGCTCGACAGGTTTCAGCGCGAGGCGGCGCAGCGCGAGCGGCTCTCATCGCTCGGGCGCCTCTCCACCGTGATTGCGCACGAGATCCGCAATCCGTTGATGATCATCAAGGCGGCGCTGCGCGGGCTGCGCCAGAAGCCGACCGACGCGGTCGTCACGGAAACGGCGATCAGCATCGATGAAGAGGTGACTCGTCTCAATGGCGTGGTGACCGGCGTGCTCGACTTCGCGCGGCCGATTCGATTCAAC
The DNA here is from genome assembly GCA_964355365.1 of uncultured Solibacteraceae bacterium. Taxonomy (GTDB): domain Bacteria; phylum Acidobacteriota; class Vicinamibacteria; order Vicinamibacterales; family SCN-69-37; genus SCUN01. The sequence continues at coordinate 9,911 of CAYHEX010000125.1, forward strand.
CCCGCGCTGACCGATCTCGCCGACATCTGCCGCAGTGCCGCAGCGGCCGGCTGCGCGGAACCTGGCGACGCGCCCGTCGCTGTCGAGATCGCGCCGGATGCGGGCGTAGCCGCAGCGGTCACCGACGCCGAACGTGTGCGCGGCGTGCTCGTGAACGTGCTGACCAACGCGCAGCATGCGGTCGCCGACGTGCCGCGAGACGCGACGCCGCTGATCGCGCTGCGCCTGCGCCGGTCGGGCGATCAGTGGCGCATCGACATCACCGATCGAGGGGCCGGCATCGCGGCCGACGACCTCGCGCGCGTATTCGAGCCGTTCTTCACCACGCGAAGCGCCGGCTCCGGCCTGGGTCTGGCCATCGGTCGCAACGTCATCGAAGGCCTCGGCGGCACGATCACCATGCAGAGCGAACCCGGTCGCGGCGCCACTGTTACAGTGGTGCTGCCGGCGGCCACCTCCTTATGACTCACGGATCGATTCTGCTCGTTGACGACGAACCCAAGATACGCGGCGCACTCGCGGCGGCGTTGCGTGACGAACAGCACGACGTCACGGCCACCGGAAGCCCTCGCGAAGCGTTGCGGCTCCTGAACGAACGGCCTTTTGATCTGCTGATCGTCGACAACCTGATGCCGGAGATGACCGGCCTCGAGCTGATCCGTGAAGTTGCGACGACCATGCCGGCCAGCGAGCGGCCGGAGATCCTGATGATGACCGCGCACGCCACGATCGAAAGTGCGATCGAAGCGATGAAGCTCGGCGCGGTCGACTACCTGCAGAAGCCGTTCGAGATCGATGAGTTTCTGGTCGTGGTCCGCCGGGCGGTGGAGCACGAGCGGCTTCGCACCCATCACGACTACCTCATTACCGAGCGCGACGAGCAGTTCAACCACTACGGCATCGTCGGGCGCAGCAAGGCGATTCAGGACGTCGTGCGGACGGCGAAGCTGGTGGCGCAGTCGCGGAGCACAGTGTTGCTCACGGGCGAGACGGGCACGGGCAAGGAGTTGGTGGCGCGCGCGGTGCACGACTGGAGCGCGCAGCGCGAGATGCCGCTGGTGAAGGTGAACTGCGCGGCGCTGCCGGACACACTGATTGAGTCGGAGCTGTTCGGCCACGTTCGCGGCGCGTTCACGGGAGC
>CAYHEX010000126.1:0-11031 GCA_964355365.1 uncultured Solibacteraceae bacterium
CCGAGCATCGTCGAGGGCCGAACACTTCTCCGCGTTCATCGTGGAGCGCACGTTCCCCGGCGTCAGTACCGGCAAGGAAGAACACAAGATGGGCCTGCACGGCTCCTCGACGACGCCCGTGATCCTGCAGGACGCGAAAGTGCCGGCCGAGAATCTGCTCGGCGACGTGGGCAAGGGCGCCAAGATCGCGTTCAACGTGCTCAACTACGGCCGCTTCAAGCTCGCCGCCATGTGCCTCGGCGGCACGAAGGGCGCGATCGCCGAGTCGGTGAAATACGCCGCCACGCGCCGCCAGTTTGGCCAGACGCTGTCAACGTTCGGCGCCATCCGCCACAAGATCGGCGAGATGAACGCTCGGACCTACGCGCTCGAGAGCATGTTGTATCGCACGACCGGCGTCATCGACCGCATGATCGAAAGCACCGGCGTCGGCACGCACGCCGACAAGGCCCTCGCCGCGCTCGAGGAGTTCGCGATCGAAGCATCGCTGCTCAAGATCGCCGGGAGCGAGCTCACGGACTTTGTGGTCGACGAGAACGTGCAGATCCACGGCGGCAACGGCTTTGTCAGTGACTACCCTGCGGAGGGTCACTACCGCGACGCGCGCGTGAACCGCATCTTCGAGGGCACGAACGAGATCAATCGCCTGCTGGTACCCGGCATGCTCATCAAGCGCGCCCTCAAAGGCGGGTTGCCGATCATCGCCGCCGCGCAGAAGCTGCAAACCGATCTGATCGGTTCCACCGTGATGGGCCTGCTCGGCTCGAAGCCGCCGGAAATTCCGGAGGCCGTGGCCGGCATGAAGAAGGTATCGATCGCGGTGCTCGGCCTGGCGATGCAGACGTTCAAGGCGGAGATCGAGAAGGAGCAAGAGGTGCTGATGCTCGCGTCCGACATCATCATGGACGCGTTCGCGGCCGAGAGCGCGTGGCTGCGCGCCAGCGCCCAGGGCGGCACCGGGCTCCATCAGACGGTCGCAGAGTTGATCGTGCACGACGCGGCGCTGCGCGTGGAAGCCAACGCCAAGACCGCGCTGACGGCCATCTGCAAGGGCGACACGCTCAAGATGATGCAGGCCGCGCTGAAGAAGCTGCTCAAGACGCCGTCGATCAACACCGTCGCCGCGCGCCGCGCGCTCAGCGACGCGTCATTCGAGAAGAAGGGCTACGCGTTCTAAGGGCAGGAACGAAGAGCGATTCACCATGGAGAACACGTAGTTCCATGGAGAAGATCAAGATCCATCATCGTGAAGCCGTAGTCGTGGACCTCGTGAAGCCGTAGTCGTGGACCTTCAGGTCCACGAATGAGGATCTGACGCGGGGCCTGGCGGCCGCCTTCGGCGGCACGACGAGTGAGGAAGAGCGAGAACGAGAGAGCCCGGTGATCGGGGGCCTCTCTCGTTCTCGCTCTTCCTCGCTCGTCGTCAGCCCGGCGTAGCCGGGCCGCCAGGCCCCTCAGTTTGCAGCTCCATGGTGCTCCATGGGCCTCCATGGTGATAGCTTTTGATCTATGCCTCGCGTACGCCTGTCTCTCTTGCTCGTCGCGCTCAGTGCGCTGGTTGCGTGCACCTCCGGTCCGCCACCGCCGGATGACGGCCCCTACCTGACGCAGATCCAGCAGACGCGGGCCGATAACAACGCATTTTTCAGAAGCAGCGACGGCCCCCTGACACCAGAGGGGCGCGCCACGTTCAAAGGGCTGCTCTACTACCCCATCGATCCCCTGTACCGGGTGCCGGCCCGGCTGGAAGTGAAGTCGGTGGATCGGTCGACCGTGCTCGAACTGCCGCAGAGCCACACCACGGAAAAACGCAAGATGCAGCGCATCGGCGTCCTGCACTTCTCACTGCCGTCGATCAGCGCCGGCGAACTGACGCTCACGGCGTTCAACGAAGTGGATGCCCCGGACCTGAACCGGCTGTTTGTACCGTTCACGGACGCCACGAGCAACACGGAGACCTACGGTGGCGGCCGCTACCTCGAACTCACGCGCACGCCGACGGGCATCTACGACCTCGACTTCAATCGCGCCTATCACCCGTACTGTCTGTTCAACCCGAGCTTCGAATGCCCGGTGCCGCCGCGCGAAAACCGCCTCATGGTCGCAGTCCGCGCAGGGGAAAAAATGAAGTAGCCGGGGACCTTTAGGTCCCCGAGAGCAATCCCAGTCCGCGAGGTGGGACCGTCGTAGTCGCGGACCTTTAGGTCCGCGAAATCACGAGAGCAACCCCCGCAGGTACTCCCCGTATTCCCCGCCCTTGAAGGCTTCGGCCAGCGTGCGCAACTGCGCGGCATCGATGAACCCGCTGCGGTAGGCGATCTCCTCCGGGCACGCGATCTTCAGCCCCTGTCGGCGCTCGATGATCTCGATGAATTGGCTGGCTTCGAGCAACGACGCGTGCGTGCCCGTGTCGAGCCACGCGTAGCCGCGACCCATCACCTCAACGTGCAGTTCGCCGCGGTCCAGATAGCAGCGATTCAGGTCCGTAATTTCCAACTCACCTCGTGGAGAGGGCTTGAGGTTGGCAGCAAACTCCGTCGCGCGGCCATCGTAGAAGTACAGCCCGGTCACCGCGAAGTTGGACTTGGGCTGGGCCGGCTTCTCCTCGATCGACATCGCGCGGCCGTCCGCGTTGAAGTCCACCACGCCGTACCGCTCCGGGTCTTTCACGTGGTACGCAAACACCGTGGCGCCGCTTTCACGCTTGCCAGCCGCCCCCAGTCGCTCGGCGAGATCGTTCCCGTAGAAGAGGTTGTCGCCCAGTACGAGCACGGAGGGCTCAGTGCCGACAAAGTCACGCCCGATGATGAAGGCCTGCGCCAACCCGCCTGGATCCGGCTGCACGGCGTACTGGAGGTTCATCCCCCACTCGCGGCCGTCGCCGAGCAGACGCTCGAACGCCGGTGTATCGCGCGGCGTCGAGATGATCAGGATGTCCCGCACGCCCGCGAGCATCAGCGTGCTCAGCGGGTAGTAGATCATCGGCTTGTCGTAGATCGGCAGCAGCTGCTTCGACAGCGCCTTGGTCGCCGGATACAGCCGCGTGCCCGCACCGCCGGCCAGAATGATGCCTCGTCTCGCCATGGCCTGTATTCTAATCCTCGCGGGCCTGCAGGTCCGCGACTACGATTGTCGTACCCTATGCCGGTCATCTTCGACTTCGACGGCGTCATCGCCGACACCGAGAAGCTGCACTTCGAGGCTTCGCGCCTCGTCCTCGCCGAACAGGGCGTGGCCGTCGATCAGGCACGCTACTACGCGAAGTACCTCGGCTACAGCGATGCCGATATGGCCGAAGCTGTGGCGCGCGACCAGGGCCTGTTCGCGCCGGACACCGACCTCTCGGATTTCGTTCGCGAGTTCATCCGGAAGAAGGGACTGGTGTTCGAGCGTCTGATCGCGTCGGGCGCCGTGCTGTTTCCAGGCGCGCCAGAATGCTTCGCGCGGCTCGGCGCGGAGTTTCCTTTGGCCATCGCGTCGGGAGCCTTCCGCACCGAGATCGAGCACATGCTCAACGGCGCCGGCCTCCGCCATCACTTCGCAGCCATCGTCGGCGCGGGTGACGCGCCGCGCAGCAAACCGCACCCGGCGCCGTATCTCGAAGCCGCGCGACAATTGAGCGTCCATCCGTCGGACTGTGTCGCGATCGAAGATTCGATGTGGGGCCTCGACTCCGCGCGCGGGGCCGGAATGAAGACGATCGCCGTCACCAACTCCTACCCGGCTGAGCAACTCACCGCGGATCGCATCGTCAGCAACCTCGACGCGATCACGACGGACCTGATCCGTGACCTGCTCACGGCTTCCACAGATTGACGAGACCCGAGTTTCGAATGCGGTCGTCCATGGTGACGAGGGGCAGATCGTAGGCTCGACACGTCGCGACGATCAGGCGATCAGCGGGATCTTTGTGAAAGTCAATGCAATGGCTAATTGCAGTACCATTCGGCATCCTGATTCCCTGGAAAAACCTTCGTGCATGCCATCTGGCGCTGGGGCTGAGCCTCGTCGTGACGCGTCCCGCATTCGCGCAGGCACCGACCGCAGCGCCGGCGGCTGGATCACGAACATGGTCGATCGACCGCTCTCTCTCGCTGGCCACGGGAGCGGATCTGATTGGGACGGCCACCACGGAGTTGGCGACGATCGTCGATCGAACGCCGGCGTGGGCGAAGCGCCACCCGCTGCTGGGAATCAGCGGACGCATTGCACGCGGCATCTTCGTGGACCATCCGGTCGCCGTGTTCATGGCGGTCTTCCAACACGAGGCGTTCGGCCACGGTGGACGGGCGCGGGAGTTTGGATCCGCCGCGACGTTCACCTTGGGCTGGCCGTGGACGACGCCCACGCTTTTCAAGGGCGCGACCCGCTTCGGTGCTGGTGCGAGCTTCGAGAGCGCCGGGTTGTCGCCCACACAATTCATGAAGATCTACGCGGGCGGAGTGGAGAGCAACGGACTGGCCGCCACACGGGCCACGCGAGATTTGGTGGCAGGACGCCCGCTGAGAACGATGGAGTTTCTGTATTTGGTCAGAAGCCGGCTATACGTCACGCAGTACACCGTGGGACACACACCTGATCCGGCAAAGGACCCGGCCCGGTTCAGCAATGAAGCACATGGGGGCGATCTCGCCACCTATCTGGGCTACTTGAGCACGAGCTATACCGGAAGCCCTGGCTTCACGATCGACGCTGCGTCGCCGTTGATCGTGGATAACTACGCGCACATTCGGCGTCAGGCCATCGCCAACGCGCTGGATCCTGCGATCTGGCTCTCGGCGTGGACCATTGGTCGCCAGATCGTGAACGGGGATGAACCGCTCGGGATCCCGATGGTGCACGCAGCGGGACGTCGATGGTTGCCCATGGTGTCATCGCAGTGGCTCACCGACGGCGGTGTCCTATCGCTTGAGATCATCACCGCGTCCGATCGTGCGAACGTGGCATCGCCGTGGTCTTCCCTGGTGTTTCGGTCGGGCCACGGACCCGGCGGGCAGATCTGGAACGCGGGGGTCGGCGCCGAGCAGGCCTACTCCTGGCGGAGTGTTCGTCTTGGCGGTGAAGTGGAGGTATGGCGACAGCCGTCCTTCGGTAGCGGTGGTGGGGTCAAGGCCACCATGACGGTCTCAAGCGGCGCACTGGCCGGACTCCAGCTTGAACTCGGAGCCAAGGCGGCGGGCGATTGGCCCGGTCGGCCGGCGGTTTCTGGCCCGTTCGTCCGCATCGGCTATCGTCTAGACGCACGACGCCAGAGCCCATAGCCCATGCGCAACTCGTCACTCGAATCCGAGTCGATCTATCTCCTTCGCGAGGCGTTTCATGCCTTTCCGAAGACTGCCATGCTGTGGAGCATCGGCAAAGACTCGACGGTATTGCTGTGGCTCGCGCGCAAGGCCTTCCTCGGGCGCGTGCCGTTTCCGCTGATTCACATCGACACGACATTCAAGATTCCCGAGATGATCGCGTGGCGCGACCAGATCGCCCGAGACTGGCAACTGGACCTGATCGTCGCGCAGAACGACGTCGCGCTCGCGGCAGGCCGGACCTTCCCCGCCGGCCAGGCGACCCGAGTGGAGTGCTGCACGTCCCTCAAGACCGACGCGCTGCAGCGAGTCGTCGACACACGTGGCTTTCAGGCGCTGATCGTCGGCGTGCGCCGCGACGAGGACGCCACACGCGCGAAAGAACGCTATGTCTCGCCGCGCGGTATCGACATGCACTGGAACGTCGTCGATCAGCCGCCGGAGTTCTGGGATCAGTTCCGCACCGACGTGCCGGCCGGCACGCACATGCGCATTCATCCGCTCCTCCATTGGACCGAGCTCGACATCTGGCGCTACATCAAGCAGGAGTCGATCCCGGTCGTGCCGCTCTACTTCGATCGCGGCAGCGGCCAGCGCTACCGTTCGCTCGGTTGCGGGCCGTGCACCGCCACGATTGCGTCAACCGCCCGGACGGTCGACGATGTCATTGCGGAGCTGGAGACGACGCGGGTGGCGGAGCGGTCGCTTCGGGCGCAGGATCAGGAGTCTGAAGGCGCCTTCGAGCAACTCCGCAGAGATGGGTACATGTGATGGACAAGTCATTGCCACTTTGCCCCATTGCAGTCGTCGTTGTTGGTCATGTTGACCACGGGAAATCGACCCTAATCGGCCGCCTCTTTCACGATGCGGGCGTGCTGCCGGAAGGCCGATTTGACCAGCTCACTGCGGCCGCAGAACGCCGTGGCGCCGCGTTTGAATTTGCGAACTTCACGGATGGCCTGCAGGCCGAACGCGATCAGAACGTCACGATCGACACCACGCAGATCCTGTTTCGATCGAACGGCCGCGAAATCCTGTTCATCGACGCGCCCGGCCATCGCGAGTTCATCAAGAACATGGTCACGGGCGCGGCCCAGGCGGACGCAGCACTGCTCGTCATCGACGCCGTCGACGGCGTCAGCGACCAAACGCGTCGGCATGCGCTGCTCCTCACCATCCTCGGTATCACCCGCCTGATCGTCGTGATCAACAAGATCGACAGGATCGCGGAGAGCGAACGACAGGCGCGATTCAGTGCCCTGGCGGCCGCCGCAACTGACGTGCTTGGCTCTCTCGGCTTGGCACCGGCGTCGATCGTTCCAGCCGCCGCATCACTCGGCTGGAACGTCATCAACCGCGCGGCCGAGATCGCATGGCACCAGGGCGCGACAGTCGTTGAGGCGCTCTTCGATCTCGCACCTGCCCGCACCCGTTCGCACCTGCCCGCACCTGCCCGCACCTGTTCGCACCTGCCCGCACCTGACCGCACCGGTTCGCACCTGTCCGCACCCGCCCGCACCTGTGCCGTCTTCTCTGTCCAAGACGTCTATCGCCGCGACGCTCGCCGTTGGCTCGTCGGCCGGCTCGAATCCGGCAGTCTCTCGCCTGGCGACGCAGTGGTCGTGTTGCCCTCGGGTCAGCCGGCGACCGTGGATCTGGTTGAATTCGGCGCCGCGGATCCGCAGGTTCGCACGCCGGCATTCACCATTCGCGAACCGCTGTTTGTCGCTCGCGGCGATGTCCTGGCGTCTCCCGATGCCGGCTTGGTCGTTGCCACCACGCTGCACGCGCGGATCTTCTGGCTCGGACGCGAACCCATGACGGCCGACCGTCGCTATGAAATGCGGCTCGGAACGCAGCATACGGATGCGGAAGTCGTCGCGATCACCCGGGTGATTGACGCATCGGCGTTGGCCGAGCGAACGGATTGTTCATGTGTGCCGGCACATGACGTGGCCGATGTTGAATTGCGGCTGTCGCGGCCGCTGGTCGTGGCGCCGTCTCTCGCACTCGCGGCTGGCGGCCGCGCGACCGCGCTGGCGCGGTTGGTCATCGTCGACAGACTGCCCCAGCCCGACATCGTCGGTGGCGGCATCGTGTTGTCCACCACACCGGCCATGGCGCGAGCCGCAGCGGCGGCCACTGAGGCGCGCGTGTCGGCGGACGAACGACGCGTTCGGCAAGGCCATCGCGGCGCGGTGGTGTGGCTCACGGGTCTGTCCGGCTCGGGCAAGTCCACGCTCGCCAACGGCCTCGAGCGGACGCTGTTTGACCGCGGGCTTCAGGTGACCGTGCTCGACGGTGATCGCGTGCGATTTGGCTTGAACGCCGACCTGGGATTTTCGCAGGAGGACCGCCGCGAGAACATCCGTCGCATCGCGGAGGTGGCGAAGCTGTTCGCCGAATCGGGCGTCATCGCCATCACTTCGTTTATCTCTCCCTACGCCGCCGATCGCGAACGCGCGCGGGACATCGTCTCGACCGACGCGTCGGGAGCCGGTCTGCCGTTCATTGAGGTCTTTGTGGAAGCGGATCTCTCGGTCTGCGAAGCCCGCGATCCGAAGGGGCTCTACCGAAAGGCGCGCGCGGGAGACATTGCCGAGTTCACGGGCATCTCAGCGCCATACGAAATGCCGGCCCATGCGGAGTTGGTGATCAGGACCGCGGAGTGCACGCCTGAGGAAGGCGTCGCGCAGTTGGCGGAATTGGTGCTGGGGGCTGTGCGCTCGTAACTGGGGGCTGAACGCTCGTAGTCGCGGACCTTCAGGTCCGCGATGTGTCCCTGGGGCCCGGCATCGGAAACATCGCGTACCGGATGTTCTCCAGCCATCCCCGCCAGCCACAGTCGTGGCAACGGTAGGGCCGTTCGCGGGTGAAGTACTTCTTCAACCGCTCAAACCCCCGCAGTTTGGAGCGGTAGATGGAATACGAATGACACGCCGGGCACCCTAACGGTGAGTTCTCGGGCGAGGCATCCATCACAGTCGTCCGTCGACCTGTGAGGCCTTGAAGACGTATTTGATGTCGAACAGCACGTGGCGTCGCTTACCCAGTTTGCGAATGGCGGCAGCGCCCATGTCACGGAACTGATCGTGGGCCACGGCGATCACGATCGCGTCGTAGCGGCCACGCGTCAGGGTCTTCACCGGCGTGATGCCGTATTCGTGTTTCACTTCGCGCGGATCCACCCACGGATCGTACGCGTCCACGCGAGCGCCGTATTTCGTCAACTCGCGGATCACGTCCACGACCTTGGAATTCCGAACGTCGGGACAGTTCTCTTTGAACGTCAGGCCCATCACCAGGATCCGCGCGCCCTTCACGTGAACGCGCTTCTCGACCATGAGGTGCGACACGCGCTCGGCCACGCGGAGCGACATGTTGTCGTTCAGGCGCCGGCCGGCGAGGATGATCTCCGGGTGATAGCCCACCTCCTGCGCCTTGTGCGTCAGGTAGTACGGGTCCACGCCGATGCAGTGGCCGCCGACCAGGCCCGGACGGAACGGCAGGAAGTTCCATTTCGTTCCCGCCGCCTTGAGCACTTCTTCGGTGTCGAGACCCAGACGATCGAAGATCAGCGACAACTCGTTGACGAGCGCGATGTTCACATCGCGCTGCGTGTTCTCGATCACCTTCGCCGCCTCGGCCACCGCCATGCTCGACGCCTTGTGGGTGCCGGCCGTGATGATGGTGCCGTACAGCGCGTCCACGAAGTCGGCGATCGCCGGCGTGGACCCGGATGTCACTTTTTTGATGCTGGGCAATCGATGCGACTTGTCGCCGGGATTGATGCGCTCCGGGCTGTAGCCGCAGAAGAAGTCGCGGTTGTACTTCAGGCCGGACGCCGTTTCGAGAATCGGCACCGCGATTTCTTCAGTGCACCCCGGATACACGGTGCTCTCGAAGATGACGACATCGCCTTTCTTCAGCGCGCCGCCAACGATGCGGCTGGCGCTCACGACGGGACTCAGGTCCGGGCGGTTGTGTTTGTCGATCGGCGTCGGCACCGTCACGATGAACACATTCGCGCGGCGCAGATCGTCCGGCTCCCCGGAGTACGTGAGCCTCTTCGCGGCCTTCAGCTCCGCCCGGTCTACTTCCAGCGTGCTGTCGCGAAACGCGCGCAGTTCCTTGACGCGGGCCGCTTTGATATCGAACCCCAGCGTGTCGAAGTGCTTGCCGAATTCGACGGCGAGCGGAAGACCGACGTAGCCGAGGCCGATGATGGCGAGTGTGGTGTTGGTCAGTGTGGGATGCATGACAGGCACGTAAGACACAGGATATCAACGATCCGCTAGTCAGGCGGCAATCGAGGTGTTCACCGCTTCCCCTCCTGGTTGACGAGAGGTTTTTGCAGCGCGGCGTCAAGCGCATCGAAATCTATGGACGCCTCAGGCGCGAGCAGTGCACTGGCGGGCGCCGGCTCCAGCCAGAATCGGCGACGACAACTCTCGCAGCGATAGAAGCGCTTCGACGACCAGAATCGCCGGCTGCGCTCCAACAGCGTCACGGCGCGCGTCCTCCTGGCGGTCGGCGCGCCGCACATCGGGCATTGTTGGCGATGGCGCCTGCCCTCGGCTTCAACAGGAAGCGGGACCGTCACCAGCACCGGAGACGGCCCGGCATCAAGTCGAGCGGGTCGATGTTGAATCGACGGGTCGGCGAGCATCTCCATCAGATCAGGTGCCTGCCGAACACTGACGCCGTAGTCTGATGCCGCATCGTCGATCGCGTGCCGCGCGTCGGCGTCCACCGGACCAACGACCAGGATTTCGTCTGGAGCCACGCGGTGCAGGGCCTCACTCAGCTCGAACACCGATGCGATGACGGGCACACCGTGAATATGAAGACCGACGCGTGCGCGATTGGTGTCGACCAGGCCAACGACGAGCCGATCGGAGTCGCCGTCACGAAGTGCATGGGCGAGCAGCGCCGCGGCACGGTACGGGCCAACGATGACGGTACGGAGATTCGGCTCGAACGCACCGAGGCCAACATAGGCTCGCCAGACAAGGCGCGCCGCGATCATGGAGAACATGAAGAACATCGCATCGAGCATGAACACTGCACGGGGAAATTCGTAGAGCCTCAGGCCGAACCGCACGATGCCGACGACGATCGCCTGACTGGCCAGGACGCCCATGAAGATCCGTTCAACGTCCCAGATATCCGTAAAGCGCCAGAGGCCTTCGTGCAGCCGGAAGTAGTACAAGGTGACGCCTCTCACCAGCAGAATCAGTGGGAGCAGACGGACGGCCAGCGCCTGCTCGTGCGCCGGCACGAGACCGTCGAATCTGAACCACCATGCCAGGAAGTACGATGCCGCGGCCAGCGAGACGTGAAGCACGACCACGAGCGGACGCCGGACGTGGAGGATCAGGTTACGGAGAGTGTTGGTGTGGTGCCACAACAGCTCCAGAACCGTCTTCACGATGATGCCGGCATCGAACCAAAGGCTGGCGCGCCGAACGTAGCGTTTTCCCAGCTCGACCTTCACCGGGAGAATGACGTTGGTGTACTCAACTTCCGGATCGACACTCTGCGCGAGCAACTGCTCTTCGTTGCGGTATTGAAACGACGCGAAGTCTGTAATCCCGGGCCGGACCGTCAGGATTTCAGCGTAGTCGGCTCTGAACAACTCCACGTAGCGCGGGATCTCGGGACGCGGACCGACGAGGCTCATGTCGCCGCGCAGGACATTGAAGAGTTGCGGCAATTCATCGAGTTT
>CAYHEX010000127.1:0-10956 GCA_964355365.1 uncultured Solibacteraceae bacterium
GTGTCGACGTGCCCGGCACGCACCAGCGCGGCGGCCAACAACGGCCGCCCTAGCGCTTTGCCGCCGCCGCGACCGTGCGCGTCGATCTCGGAGACGAGGTCAACGGGGGCCCCGACCGCGTCGAGCCGCGCGCTCATCTCATCGAGCCGGCGGCGGCGATCGGCGCGCTGCCGTTCGAGAAACGACACCAGTTCCACATGGTGCGGATCGAATCCGTAACCGAGCATGTGGACATCTTCGTCATTGGCGACGGCGGTGATCTCGATGCCGGGGATCACACGAATGCCATGGGGCGCCGCCAGCGCGGTGACCACGTCGATGGACGCCGTCGTGTCGTGATCGGTCACGGCGCAAATCGTGATGCCGGCCGCGACCAACTCGCCGACGAGCGCCTCCGGCGTCGCGCGCCCGTCAGACGCGGTGGTGTGCATGTGCAGGTCGATCATGTCGGGCGCCGCCGAGTGGGCGCGGTCCGCGCCGCACCAGACGCGCGTCGCCGGCGCGCCAAGAAGCGGCCGTGCTCGCGCAGCAGCAATTCGAGATGCTCGCGCTCTTCGTCGGCGAATTCGAGGAAGATCCGCTTCCCTTCCGATTCGTCGAATCGTTCGCCGTATTTCTTGAAGAACGCATGCGAGCCGCGCTCGCATGCGATGCCGATCAGCAGCGCCTGGCCCTCGTCGAGGCCGTCGCTCAGTTCCGCCGTGGCGGCCGCAAACAACCCGTTCGCAGCGCCCTTGAAGAAGAGGAACGTCGGATGCGATTCGAGGCCGGGGTGTTGCCGAACCAGCACGGCATATCGCTCCTCGAGCTTGCGCAGATGCTCCACTTCCTCCACAGCCAGTCGTTGGAAGATCTTGCGCGCGGGACCGTCCTTGGTGATGCGCGCCGCACGCGTGTAGAACTCACGCCCGCTGCGCTCGGTCGCGATCGCGATCCGGATCGCGTCCCGCGCAAACAGCAGTTCGGCGGGCGCCACCACCGGCGGCGCTTGTCCCGCCTGACACCACTGACAGGTGCCGTATACCTGCAGCATGGACTGGCGCCCCGCAAACTGCCGCGCGGCCGCCACCTCTTCGATGAGGGCTTCGATGTCGGAGCTGAGGAATTCAAACGACTGGTGGCAGGTCTTGCAGATGAAGTGAAAGTGCCGTGGATGCCGGTAGGCGCGTTCGAACCGAAACCGCCCGCCGCCAAAATCAACCTTGCCGGCGATGCCCGCGTCCACCATCCACTGCAGCGTGCGGTACACCGTGGCGCGACTGATCCGCTTGTCGGCGCGGCGGATCAGGTCCGCCAATGCCTCGGCACTCAGATGGCCTTCCTGCCGCAGGAACACCTCAACGATCAGATCACGCTTACTCGAGCGCTTTCCGCCCGCCGGCCGGTGCTTCTCGACGAACTCAGAGGCCGACTGCACAGTCGATCAGGCGCTGAATGACGACCCGCACCCGCACGTCGACTTCGCGTTCGGATTCTTGATGGTGAAGCCGCCACCCATGTTGTTGTCGACGAAATCCACTTCGGCGCCCTTGAGATAGCGCAGGCTGATCGGATCGACCAGGAGCTTCACTCCGTGCACTTCAAAGACCTGATCCGCCTGAGTGTCGCCTTCGCCTTCGTCGATCATCAGGCCGTACTGGAAACCCGAGCAACCACCGCCCTGGACGAACACCCGCAGGCCCGCGCCCGGCTTCTGTTCCTCGGTCAACAACTCCGAGATCTTCGCCGCCGCCGTCTCTGTGACATTGATCATCCGTCAATTATACGGAAAACTACGGGGGTGACGCGCGCGTGGCTTCCTCTTCTGCTCCTCCCGCTGGTCGTGATGACGGCGCTGCAGGTGCCCGCCGCGGCGCAATCTGCCCCGCGCGGCCGTCTGTTTCCACCGGAGGAACTGGGCACGCTCGAGGGGCCCGATCGTGATGAATGGCAGCAACCCGAGCGGGTGATGGATGCGCTCGGCATCGCCGACGGCGCGCACGTCGCCGACATCGGCGCCGGCGGCGGCTGGTTCACCATTCGCCTCGCCCGGCGCGTCGGCCCCAACGGCGTCGTCTACGCCGAAGACGTGCAGCGCCCCATGATCGAGGCCGTCGACCGCCGCGTGGCACGCGAGGGCCTCAGCAACGTGCGCACGATTCTGGGCACGTACACCGATCCCCAACTGCCGATCGCGGAACTCCACGCGGCGCTGCTCGTGGACTTGTATGCGCAACTGCGAGAGCCCGTGGTGGTCCTGCGTAATGTCCGACGGGCGATGCGGCCCGGCGGCCGAGTGGGCATCATCGACTTCAAGCCCGGCGGTTTCGGCCCCGGGCCCGATGACAATCGGGTGGCCGCGGAGACCATCATCCGCGAGGCCGCACTGGCCGGCCTGCGACTCGTGCGGCACGAGACGTTCCTCCGCTATCAGTATTTGCTCGTCTTCGCGCCAACGGCGGCGCAATGAGCGCGCCACTCCCCGCGTCCTTCGCCGACGCGCAGCGCGACATCGGCGTCGCCCTCGATCAGTTGCTCACGACGCCGGGGCCGAAGGATCCAGTCCTCGACGCGATGCGCTACACGCTGCTGGCGCCATCCAAGCGCGTGCGCGCAGTCCTGGTGCATCTGGCCGCCGACGTCTGCGGCGACCGCACACGGGCCATGCCGGCTGCCGTCGCCGTCGAGTGCATTCACGCGTCGTCGCTGATCCTCGATGACCTGCCGAGCATGGACAACGCGCCCTTGCGACGCGGACGCCCCGCGGCGCATATCGCACACGGCGAAGCCGTGGCGATTCTCGCCGCCTTCGGCCTGTTGAATCTCGGCTACGCCCACCTCGCGCACGCGTATCCGGCGCCGCTCGCCGCGCGCGTGACGGCGCTCTACAGCGACGCGGTCGGCCTGGACGGATTGATCGCGGGACAGGCGGAGGACGTACTGGCCACCAACGCGGTCATCGACTTCGACACACTCGAGCGGATCCATCGGCGCAAGACGGGCGTGCTGTTCAGCGCCGCGGCCCAGGCCGGCGCACTGAGCGCCGGCGCGAACGATGCGGCCGTCGCCTCACTCACGTCCTATGCGAAGAACCTCGGCCTCGCCTTCCAGATCGTCGATGACGTGCTGGACGTGGTCGGCACGGAGGCGGAAACCGGCAAGGCCGTTCGCGCCGATGCCCGCAAAACAACGTTCGTGAGTTTCAGTGGCGTCGATGGCGCGCGTGAGTTGGCCAGTGAACTCTGCGCCACGGCCGAGCAGGCACTCGACCCCTTCGGCCGCCGCGCCGATCCCCTGCGCGAACTCGCGCGCTTCGTCATCGGACGCCGCACATGAGCGCGCACGAGCCCCCGTCGGCACGCCCGGGCGATCCGGGACCCTCCGCCGAATTGCGCGAACGCCTGCGGTCGCTGGGCTACCTCAACGCCCCCGTGGATCGCTTCGTGCTCAGCGGTGCGACCGACCGCCGTTCGGCCGCGGCACTGGCCGGGGGCGCGAGTCTGCGCATCGGCCTGCTGGCCGGACTGCTGCTCGGCCCCGCCGGCGCCATCGGCCTCGCGTCACAACTCCCGGAACTGATCACCAGCGCGACCGACGCCGTCGTCATGGCGGCCTATCTCGTCGTGATGTTCGGCGTGGCCGCCGCGCTGGCCTCATTCATCGTCATCGTGCCGGCCGGACTGCTCGCGCAGTCCCTCGTCACCTCAGCGTCGTTCGCGGCCAACGCGCGTCGCGTCGCCGCCGCTGCCGGCGCGTGCATTTTCCTGGCCTGCCTCGCGTACCTCACTCTCTGGTGGCGCGCAGCGGTCACCACCACGTCGGCGCCGACGCCGCTGTTCTCGGCGGCCGTGCTCGTTGTCGCCGTCGCCATCAGTCTGGTGCTGGGTCATGTCGTGATGGTGACCGCACTGGCGATTCTCGCGCGGATCGAACCCGCGGACCGGTCCGCCCACGCGCTGCGCCCCGGGATTCCACTGTCGTCATGGAACGTCACGCTTCCGCTGGCGGCGCTCGCATTCATCGGCGCGGCCGCCCTGCTCTTTGCGGCGGCACCCGGCGGAGCCACAGGCCCGGCGGTGCCGCCACTCACCGTCGTCCCCACCGGCGAGCGAGTGCTCGTGATCGCAGTCGATGGCGTCGACGTCGCGCTACTGGATCGCTTGCGCGCGGGCGGGTCGCTGCCGGTGTTCACTCGCCTCCTCGGCACGGCGGCCGCCACGATGCCGTCAGATCGCGATCGCGATCCCGCGCGGGTGTGGACCACGATTGCCACCGGTCAACCACCCGATCGGCACGGCATCAGCGCCCTCGAAGGCCGTCAACTCGCTGGTGTCGAGGGACAACTGCGTCCCTCCTCACGCATGGGCGCACTGGTTGCCGGCGCCACGGACTTGATCAGGCTCACGCGGCCATCCATTGCGTCGGGCCGCGAGCGACGCATCCCCACGTTCTGGGAAGTGGCCGCGCGAACGGGACTGCGCACCAGCGTGATTCACTGGTGGGCCACCTGGCCCGCGTCAGAAACCGGTGAAGACAGCGGCACGGTGTTGTCGGACCGCGCACTGCTTCGTCTCGAACAAGGCGGCGTGCTCGACGGCGAGATTGCGCCGGCCGCGCTCTATGCAACGCTCGAACAGGGCTGGGCCGCGCGCCGCGCGCGCACACGTGATCGCGCGCGCGCCGCGACCAGCGCCGACGCGCCGCCGGACATCGCGGCCGTCATCGCGCGCTCGGCGTCACTGGACGCGAGCATCGCGGACCTGGCCGCAGACCGCGCGCTCGCCGGCGCGGACCTCCAGGTCGTGTACCTGCCGGGTCTCGATATCGCTCAGCACAGTCTGTTCACCGCCGATGCCGGCGCAGCGGCGGCGCCCTCCACGGTGGCGGCGCGCGTCACGGCGATCGAGCACTACTATCAATTCCTCGACACGCTTCTGGATGAACTCACCCGGGATCATCGAGCGGTGCTACTCGTTACACAACCGGGCCGCGTCGCGGCTCCGGGTCCGGGCGTGCTCGCGATGACGGGAACACCGGCCCGCTCAGGCGGCGATCGCACCACCCTTGAACCGACCTCGATCGCCGCAACAGCGCTCTATTTGCTCGGAGTGCCGGTCGCTGAGGACTTGGCCGGCAGGCTGCCAACCGCGCTGATGTCGCAGGCATTCCTCACCGCGCATCCGGCCCGCAGCGCACCGACCTACGGTGCGCGTCGCAGTGCGCCGAGGCGAACGCAAGGACAACCACTCGATCAGGAAATGATCGAGCGGATGCGCAGTCTGGGATACCTGAAATAGACCTTACTGAGAATGCCGGCCGAGCAGGCGCCATGCCTGAGGCAGAACGGCGGCCGTCACCAGGATCTTGGCGACGTCGATGCCGGCGAACGGCAACACGCTCGTCGCCACCGTCAGCGAGAGCGAGTGCGACACCGTCGCTGTATACCAAAGGGCACCGCCGATGTGAATCACCGTCAACCCGGCGAGCATGGCGAACGCCGAGGTGAGATAGCGGCGATCCCATCCGCGCTCTGCCAGCCACCCAGTCAGAAAAGCCGCAACTGGATAGGCCATCAAATACCCGCCGGTGGGCCCGAGCAGCCGCGCCGCACCAGGTGGCAACACAACCGACGGCGCGAAGACCTGCAGGCCGATCATACCCGCGGCCAAATAGGCCACCTGCGACAGCAGGCCTCGTCGCGCGCCGAGCGCCGCGCCCGTGAGCAGCACCGCCATCGGCGTGAGCACGAACGGCACGGCCGTGAACGGAACCGGCAGCGTGAACTGCGCAGCCGCAGCGGTCAGCGCCACTCCGAAGGCAACCGATGCAAAACGCAACGAGCGGGCAAAGGGCGACGCGAGTGTCGCACGGTCGACCAACGATCCGGAGATGACGTGACTAGTCATTACTGGCATTCTAGCTAAATGCAAACCGCTCTGACAATTGCGGGTAGTGACTCCGGAGGCGGCGCGGGCATCCAAGCCGACCTGCGCACGTTCCAGGCCCACGGGGTGTTCGGCACCACGGCCATCACCGCGGTGACGGCGCAAAACACCCTCGGCGTGCGCGCCATCCAGACGTTGGCCCCGGAAATCGTGGCCGCGCAGATCGATGCGGTGGCCGACGACTTCTCCATTGCGGCCACGAAGATCGGCATGCTGGCCAATGCCGAGATCATCCGCGTGGTCGCGGCCGCGCTGGGCCGCCACCATCTGGGCCCGATCGTGCTCGATCCCGTGATGGTGGCCAAGGGCGGCGACTCCCTGCTGGCCGAGGAGGCCGTGGCCGCGCTGCGCGACATCCTGCTGCCTCGCGCCACACTGGTCACGCCGAATATTCCGGAAGCCGAAGTCCTCACCGGCCTGCGGATCACCACCGTCGCCGAGATGCGCGCATCCGCGAAGGCCCTGCTGGCGTCGGGCGTCCAGGCGGTGGTCATCAAGGGCGGCCACCTTGACGGGCCGGCCGTTGACGTCTATGCCGATGCCTTCGGGATCGAAGAGCTGATCGCCGAGCGCATCGCGACGCCGCACACGCACGGCACCGGATGCACGTTTTCCTCGGCGGTCGCGGCACGACTGGCGCTCGGGGATCCCCTCAAAACAGCCGTCCACCACGCGAAGGCGTACGTGCGGCTCGCCATCGAGCGCGCGCCGAAGCTCGGGCACGGCCATGGGCCGCTGGGCCTCGGATGTTAAACTTTCCGGATGCTCTTGTTCGCAATCACACCGGCGGTGCTCTCGGCAGACGCGCTATCGGCCGAAGCCGCCCGGCTCGCCGCGAACACGGGTGAGGGCTGCGGCGCCGTGACCACCTTCGCCGGACTGGTGCGCGCCCACCATCAGGGGCGCCGCGTCCTGTATCTCGAGTACGAAGCGTACGAGCCGCTGGCGCTGAAAGCGTTCGTGCAGATTCGCGATGAAGTCGCTGACACCTGGCCGGGCGTCGTGATGGGCCTGCACCACCGCACGGGTCGGCTCGAGATCGGCGATGTCAGCATCGTCATCGCTGCGGCCAGCGCGCATCGCGCGCCGTCGTTTGAAGTGTGCCGTTACGCCATCGAGCGGGTGAAGCAAATCGCGCCGATCTGGAAGCACGAGTTTTTCGAAGGCGGCGCGGCCTGGGTCGAAGGCACGCTCGCGGATCCGTCGGATGACGAAGCGCGGCAACAGGCAAAGGCTCGAGCATGCGCGTCCGCGTAAAGCTGTTCGCACAGTTGCGCGATCTGGCCGGGGCCGGCGACATCGCGTGCGATGTCGCGGACACGGCCACCGTGTCCACGGTCTGGGACGCGCTCGTCGCCGGGCATCCGGCGCTGGCGCCATTTGGATCGAGCGTGTCGTGTGCCGTCAACGCCGAGTACGCGAAGCGGCACACGATCGTGCGTGCTGGAGACGAGGTGGCATTCCTGCCGCCGGTCTCCGGAGGTTGAGGTAGCAATGACACCGCAAGTGTTGGACAAACTGAAATCGGTCTCCGCACGGTACGACCAGCTGATGCGGCTGGTCAGCGATGCCTCCGTGCAGGCCGACCCGCCGACGTATCGCACACACACCAAGGCGCTCGCCGAACTCCAGCCCCTGGTAGACCGGTTCCGCGAGCACGAGCAACTCGAAGCCCAGTTGACGGATGCGCGCGAACTCGAAGCCTCCGGCGACGCCGAGATGAAAGCGATGGCGAAGGAAGAGGCGGACGGTCTGCAGGCGGCCCTCGACCGGCTCTTCGAAGAGATTCGCGTGCTGCTCATCCCGAGAGATCCGAATGACGAGAAGAACGTCATGGTCGAAATCCGCGCGGGCACCGGCGGCGACGAGGCCGCGCTGTTCGCCGGCGATCTGTACCGGATGTATCAGCGCTTCACCGAACGTCAACGGTGGAAGTGGGACATCGTGTCGTCGAGCGAAACCGGCACCGGCGGCCTGAAAGAAGCGATCGTGTCCGTCGAGGGGAAGGGCGCGTTCGGCTGGCTGAAACACGAGAGCGGCGTGCATCGCGTGCAGCGCGTGCCGGCCACCGAGGCCAGCGGCCGCATCCACACGTCCACGGCCACCGTCGCCGTGCTCCCGGAAGCAGAGGAAGTGGACATTCACATCGACGCGAAGGACTTGCGCATCGACACATTCTGCTCGAGCGGCCCGGGTGGACAGAGCGTGAACACCACCTACTCGGCCGTGCGCATCACCCACATCCCGACGGGCACCGTGGTCTCGCAGCAGGACGAGAAGTCCCAGACCAAGAACCGGCAGAAGGCCATGAAGATGATCCGCAATCGGTTGTACAAAGCCGACCGGCAGAAGCGGGCGGACGCGATCGCCAAAGACCGCAAGGGGCAGGTCGGCACGGGCGAGCGGTCGGAGAAAATCCGCACGTACAACTTCAAGGAAAACCGCATCACCGACCATCGCATCAACTTCACGATGCATCAGCTGGGCAGCGCCCTCGACGGCGACCTGACCGAGCTCATCGAAGAGATGCGCTCGCACGAACAGGCCGCGCAGTTGCGTCAGGCGACCGACACCACCACTGCGGCACCGGAATGAGCGACGCGACCGACGCGGTATCGATCGCGTCGATCGTCGCGCGCGCCGCCGGCACGCTCGAGTCGCGCGGCATCAGCGCCGCCGACGCGCGGCAGGACGCGGGCGTACTCGCGCGCCACGTCCTCGGATGGACCCTCGAACACTGGCTGGGGCACCAGCGCGACCAGGCGCCCGGCGACTTTGCGGCGGCGTTCGCGGCCGCGGTCGCGCGCCGCGCCCTCCGCGAGCCCGTCGCGTACATCGTCGGTGAGCGCGAGTTCTACTGGCGCCCGTTTACGGTGTCCTCCGCCGTGTTGATCCCGCGGCCCGAGACCGAGTTGCTGATCGAGGCCGCGATCAGTGCGTCGGGCGCGTACCGATATCCCGAGATCATCGACGTCGGCACCGGCTCGGGGTGCATCGCCGTCACGATGGCGGCGGAAATGACGCACGCCACGGTGATGGCGACCGACATCTCCGCGCCCGCACTCGAAGTCGCCGCCGCAAACGCCGCGCGTCACGGCGTCGCCGATCGAGTCCTCTTCCGTCGCGGCGCATTCTTCGCCGGCTTGGCGGGCCCCGTCGACATGGTGCTCTCGAATCCGCCTTACGTGCCGAACCGGGACCGCGCCACGATGGCCCCGGAAGTAGCAGGCCACGAGCCGGCGCAGGCGCTCTTCGCCGGCAGCGACGGGCTCGACTGCGTGCGTTCGCTCATCGCACTCACGCCCGACATGCTCCGCCCGGGCGGCGCACTGATCTTCGAATTTGGCTTCGGTCAGGCCGCGCACGTCAGGCAACTGATCGCGTGTCAACCGGCGCTCCACCTGACCGAGGTACTGCCTGACCTCCAGGGGATTCCGCGCGTGGCCGTCGTCAACCGCCGCTGACAGGTATCATCGCGGTATGTCGTGCCTCTTCTGCCGCATCATCGCGGGCGAAATACCCGCGACCACACTCTTCGAAGACGATCAAATGGTGGCGTTCAAGGACATCACACCGCAGGCGCCGCTGCATGTGCTCATCGTGCCCAGAAAGCACATCGCCACCATCAACGAACTGACGCCGGACGATGACGCGTTGGTCGGCGCGATGACGCGACAGGCGGCCGCGATCGCGAAGGCGCACGGCTTCGAGCAAACGGGGTTTCGAACGGTGTTCAACTGCAATCAGGACGCCGGACAGGCCGTGTTCCACATCCACCTGCACGTCCTCGCCGGTCGCTCGCTCGCGTGGCCGCCGGGATGATGCGGTCCTAGTCCTGCGCGTCCGGTGCTTCCGGCTTCGGACGAAAGAGCACAAGGATCTTCCCGACACGCTGAACCACAGCGGCATCCGTCTGGGCAGCGAGCGCCTCGCTGAGCGCCACGCGCGCATCGCGGTCGTCACCGAGAATGCGTACTTTGATCAGTTCGTGCGCGGCGAGCGCGCCGTGCACTTCCTTCACCACACTGTCGGACAATCCCGCATGCCCCACTTGGACCACAGGGGCGAGCGCGTGCGCCCGGGCTTTCAATTTGGCGCGTTCCCGCGGCGTCAGTGAAACAGGCATGTGGCGATTGTACCCGCGCCTCAGAGCAGCGGCAGAAGTTCGGTCAACGAGTGAATGACCGGCGCCGTGGTCGCGGCAGGCACGCTGCGACCGTCACGCACCAGCAGGACGCCGCGCATCCCCACTTGCTCGGCGCCAAGGATGTCGTGGGGATAGCTGTCCCCGACCATCACCGCTTCGGCGGCCGGGACGCGCGCCAAGTCGAGCGCCGCCCGAAAGATACTGGCGTGCGGCTTCATGAACCCGTGGTCGAGCGACGAGACGGTAACGGAGATCAGGCCCTCGATCTCGAAATGCGACTGAAACGACTCGAGACTGCGATGCCCGTTCGAGATCAGTCCGAGTTCCAGTCCCCGCGCCTTCAGCACCCGCAGCGTTTCGGCGACGTCGTCATAGAGGGTGAAGTGATCGTGCGAGGCCCATTCATCATAGATTTCCCGGGCCGGGGCCGCAGCCTTGGCCGGATCGCCGCCCATCAACTCGATGATCCTGGCGGTGTAGTCGATGAACACTTGGGGGTCGAATTCCTGATCCGCCGAGTCGAGGACGGCGGTCGCCCCAGCCACGGCGGCGTCAAACCGCGACGGGTCCACCGTGACGCCGTAGCGCGCGCACGTCTCCAGATACCCCGCCGCCTGGAATCTGGGCCCGGGATGAATCAGCGTGAAATCGACATCAAAGAACACAGCGGACGTGCGGGACACCGCAGCGATTGTAAAATGAATGAAGTACCCAAATCATGACGGACTGGAAAGACACTCTCAATCTGCCCCGCACTGACTTTCCGATGAAGGCCAACCTCCCCGTGGCCGAACCGGCCACGCTCGCCCGCTGGGACGCGGAGGACCTCTATGGGCAGATTCGCGCGCGCCGCGCGGGCGCGCCCCAATTCGTGCTGCACGACGG